>CAZWES010000001.1:0-125854 GCA_964632395.1 uncultured Candidatus Peribacteria bacterium
TCCAGTCTCCATCAACGGTTATGTCGTAGTTGGATGCAGAGACATCGAGTGTTCCTCCAGAGATTATCAGAGATCCAGAAACTCCAAGAGGGGAGTCTAAGGTAACTGTTCCCGTGTAATCTCCTTCTATGGTTAGTCCTGCTATTGTTGTAGTAAATGAGCTATCTCTTGTTGAATCTGCAGTAGATGTAGCATCAAAGAGTACTGTGTCATCTACTCCTGGGACAGAGTCTGTATTCCAGTTTAGAGCAGTAGACCAATTAGAATCTCCACCTCCGTTATCCCATGTAACAGTCTCTGCTCCAAAGTCCCAATTTGTGTTATTCCCGCTATCTGTACAGCCGGTTGCACAACTTATCTCCGCTCCACCAGTTGCATTGTTATCTTTGGTATCAACTGTATCCACAGTCTGAGTTCCGGATGATCCATCCAAAATCATCGCAGCCCCAGAACCAGCCTTCGTACTCCTCAATGTAACATTCTGCAAAACCAACGAACCACTCACACTCTGCCTACCATTATGCGCAAATGTAATCGTGTTCGTCCCTGTTGCAGTCAAATTGTAGAAGACATTTGAACCTGTCAAAACCTGAGTTGATGTTCCAACAAGCTTCACATTTCCAGATCCTGAAGTATTAAACCCACCATAATTTGCAAAGTCACCACTCAACCACAAAGTATACCCACTCGCACTCGGATCAAACTTTGCAGAATGAATCGAAAGATCATCCTTAACAGTTAATGCAGAACCCATTGTGTATGATCCACTGCCTGCTAGTGCTTCAACTTCCTTTGCGGAGAGAGCACGGTTATAGATCATGACTTCGTCGATGGAGCCGTTGAAGAAATTAGCGTATATACAGTTTGTATTTCCTGCCGAATCATCACATCTATGCCGAGCCCCAATAGTTACGTTATCTACGACAGGAAAGTCTGTTCCTCCCTGATCTAATATTAAAGAAACTGATTGATTAACTCCATTAACATATATAGTAACGACTGAACTTGTAGGCCCGTTTCCAGCTATGTGCCAAACAACATGATTCCATTCTCCAAAAGAGAAAGTATTATTATCTGTAGCCCAGTAACTATCAGTAGCACCATCAGTTCCTTCAAACCAGACAGCATTTTCGCGGCTATCTCCCAATATCTCTGTATTAGGAGAAACAAAGAAAATCATCCCAGGTCTTCTCTTATCATCTCTTGATCTCGGAGCAGTTACCGTATGCCATCCGCTTGAATTATTTGGTTTTATCCATGTTGCAATAGTAAGATTAACAGGACTGCTGCTCCAAATTGGATCGACATCTAAACTATCAAGATCAACATAATCATCCACCCCATCAAAATCCAAAGAATAAGCACCACCAGCAAGCGGAGTATCCTTAACCCAATCCGAGGAATCCATATTTGTCAGATATCCAAGATTACCATTCCCCGACATATCATAAGCACCACTCCCCGTCCCCTCATCAAAAGTCCAATGCCCAACAAGGCCTGTATCCTCTATTCCTCCAACCTGCAAATCCCAAAACGGCTTATTAGCTGTTAGCAATTGGCCCGTGGCTGTCCCATCAAGTCGTACAGTGCCACTACCGGATTCAAATGACCCGGATGTCTCCAGCCACGAGCCGCTAACAGTAATTGTATGCCCAGAGCTGTTATCCACTCCTCCCTCAATCATTTGCAGGTCTCCTTCCACATCCAGAGGAGCAGCAAGAGTGTACATTGTGCTCCCACCAACCGAAGACCAGCCTTCTGCGAGTGCGGAGATATCCGAGGCTGAGAGTGCGCGGGAGTAGATGCGGACGTCGTCGAGGAGGCCGTTGAAAGGGCCTGCCACATCACTCTTCCTTGCTCCGATTGCTGCATTGTCGGCATATACAGTGTTGAGTGTTTTTACTGTGAATATATGGGAACCATCTGGTTGTCCATCCAGATAGAAAATTACTTTTTCCAAAGAGTGCTCGTAGGTCATTGCCACATGATGCCAAACCCCATCGATGACAGCCGTATCGGAGTGACTTCCCTCTGCATACCCCTCACCGTAAATATCTAGAACTTGATCTCCACTTGTTGGCTGTATGGCATAATTGATTCTATTGCCAAAATCTAGTGTCCCGTGATAGATAAGTATTTGTGATGCTGAACTAGATGTCTTGATCCACATTCCATACGTTCTGTCAATTGATCCCAAAGGCAATTTTGAACCATCCACACTCACATAATCATCACTCCCATCAAAATCCAAAGCATAAGGATTCCTGCCATATGACGTAGAGGGCACATCGGTGCCCCACGTCACACCGTTAGTAAGAGTCCCATCATTACCATATCCAGAACTATCCTCTGCAACTCCTCCAATACCCTCATCAAACTTCCACCAACCAACAAGTGCTCCAGTTGCAGCCTCAATCTCCAAATTGTAGAACTCTCCTGTGTTCTCTATAACAGGGAAGTCGTTATCCCAAACAGCATCTTTGGTATGCGACATTCCATCCAGAACAACAGTTCCCTTACCTGCCAAGAACTCTCCACCTGCTGCAATAAATGAACCAGAAACCGTAACCTTATGCCCGCTACCCGTAACATCCAGTCCACCTGTGTACAAACTCAAATCTCCATTGATATCAAGTGGAGCAGCCAAAGAATATGTCCCGGAACCAGTACCCAAACTCCCGCCTGCAAGACGGGCAATCTCGGAGGCGTTTAATGCACGATTGTATATGCGGACGTCGTCGAGGAGGCCGTTAAAAGATAAACTACTTTGTCCGATAGTGGCATTCACACTTGTATTTGTCATCCCTGAAGTTTTTGTATTAACATCTGTTTGCAAAACGCCATTGACATACATTTTCCCATTAACACCCCATGTTACTACTAAGTGAACCCACTGGTTTTCTGCGGCAACACTGTTGCTATATGAATTCTCTGCTCCCCCAGCATCATTGAGTTTGTACGATAACTTATTGTCGTCAGCACCAGCAACGTAATCGACACCTAGCGAAAAATCTCCATCATTGGCCCCGCCAGCATCCTTGGCAAACATCACACCAATGGCCTGGTTATTGGATGTCATGTAAAACCACAAGGCTAACGACCCATTACTGATGTTTAGACTACCATGATTTCCCACATCCACATAATCATTCGCCCCATCAAAATCCAAAGCATAAGGATTACTAAACGTAGTAGTACCTGTACCTTGACCTAACGACACCCAGTCGTCCTCAGTCATGTTTGTTAGCGTTCCATCGTTTCCATTCCCACTGCTGTCTCTTGTTCCCATGCCTTGCCCCTCATCGAATTTCCAATACCCAACTAACCCATTATCAAACGTAACATCATTAAACGCTCCTACATTATCTATAACAGGGTACTGATCATGCCATGCAGCACCCCTAGTATTAGAAGTTCCATCAAACGTAACAGCACCTGTTCCAGCCGTAAAGTCACCACCAGCAGCGATGAATGAACCGGAGACTGTTACTCCATACCCAGTAGTCCCAACATCAATACCACCCGTGTGAATCCTCAAATCTCCATCTACATTCAAGGCAGAGCCCAAAGCATAAGTTCCACTCCCTGTTCCCTGATTGCCGTTTGCGAGGTAACTGATTTCGGAGGCGTTTAATGCGCGGTTGTAGATTCTGACGTCGTCGAGGAGGCCATTGAAGTGTTCCGCATTATAATCTCCAGCTCTTCCTATTGATAAACTCCCATCATCTTCAACTATTTGTGCTAGGGCAGTGTTGTATACTTCGTTACCATTTGCATACAAACGCAACGATGTTCCATTTTCCACTGTTGCAATAACATGTGTCCAAATTCCTGTTGAAACAGTATAATTACTTATTTTTTCGGCAGCGGTTGCCTTATCATACCAACCTAGTCTTCCTGTTGGAGCTGCTCCAGTGAGATATAACTGATAATTGGTTGGACCTGTTTGACTTTCACGCTTACTCACAATTACATCATAATTTGAGGCAGTTTCTGGATTGATCCATGCTGATAAAGTCAGATTATTAGTAATATCCAGAACAGCATTATCATTCACAACCACATAATCATCCACCCCATCAAACTCCAAAGCATAAGGATTAGTAAACGTAGTAGTCCCTGTACCTGCCCCAAGAGAAACCCAATCAGTAGCAGGATCCATATTTGTTAATGTTCCATCATTACCACTTCTGCTTGAGTCTTTTGCAATTGTTCCTGCACCCTCATCAAACCTCCAATAACCCACAAGCCCGTTATCTACATAAAGGTTATTGAAGGCTCCGGTTGAACTCAAATTGTTCACGCCATTCCAGTGCCCACTGGAGCCGGTGCCGGAGAGGATTGTGGTTCCGGTTCCGGCATTAAGTGTGAAATCTATCTGGGATACAAAGTCTCCTTCCACTTCCAGAGTTTCACCGCCGCCAAAAGTCAAAGTTCCGCCGGAGAGTGCAAGGGAACCGGAAACTGAAAGGTTGTTTTGGAGGAGAAGAGTTCCTGTGAATGAGGGTGTAAATTTGAGTCCTGCAATTGAAGTTATAAAGTCTGCATCAACAGTTGAATCGCTTTTACCTGTTCCATCAAAAGTGACTATATCCGTCAGGCCCGGAACGGCGTCGCCGCTCCAGTTTGCTGCAGTACTCCAGAGAATATCTGCACCTTCGTTATCCCATGTTTTTGTGGCGACCCCGGGTGCGGCGTCGTTTGCGATTTGCCAAGCTCTGGACTCGAAGTAAGTGACGGGCGTTGGTTGAGTGGTGGTGGCCGGAGGTAATTGCGAAATGCGAAGGTCGAAATGCGAAGGTCGAAATGCGAAATGCGAATCGGGATTTTTTCGCATTTCGCTATTCGCATTTCGCATTTTCCCCCACATTTCGCATTTCACATTTTCCTGAGCGATTGCTGGCGGGAAGAGGAGTGTGGTAAGGTGGGAGGCGATGGTTTTGACAGATGCCAGGTATCGGCGGATGGCGGATATTTGCGTGGATCTTGCCCGGATATCCGTTGCTACTGTAGCTATACCGCTTTTTGTTAAGTCGCATGCGTTTTGGGGGGTATTGGGGTTGATTTGTGCGTTGGCGAGCTGGATAATGTCCGTGTTCTTCTCCCGCTGAAAATGACTGTGACTACTGCCGACATCGTTCTTGGAATGTTCTATACGAGCCTTGGGCTTGCATTGCTTGCTATTGCCATTATCTATTTTGCCGATAGAGTTGGGCGTTCCAGACATAGTCATAACGGATGCGACCATTGCTAATTGCGTTGTGTGTGGGAGGGGGAAGGAACTCCGCAGTTTTGTGAAGAAATTAGGTGTTGACTTTTGGGTTGTGGGGGTGGTAGGATGTCCACCTATGATGTTAAGACTTCCTGTTTTTCGGCTTAGTGATTCCCAATGGCGTGCGGTTTCCGGCGTTTGTTCAGATATGGTCCAAGTATCTGTTGCCGGCATAGTTTTGCCGTATATTTTGGACACTTTTGACCCGTTTCTTGCGGTGTTCGGCTTGATATCTGCAATGTCTTTCTTCATACTTTCCCTGTATCTTTCCGGAAGATGCCTATGAATGCTCCAATCACCAATTTGACGCTCTTCTATTTGGTACTTAGTCTCTTCGCTGTTGCGTTGGCGATATTGTACTTCGCGGACAGGTGTGGAAGATCTCACGATAGGCACAACTGCGGGCATGGCAACTGTTAAGTCATGAGCTTCGACCAGTTCATCCTTGACGGCCTTGTGTTCTCCGGGGTACTCCTCGTATTTCTTGCTGTGGGCTTCATTGTCCTCAGATTCCGTTTGTCCCATAAGAAGTAACCCATCCTGAGCATGGAATCCGACCTCATAACCACCAAAGAAATTGTTGCCAGCGTTCTGATTGGAGTTGCTGCCGCTCTCACTGTTTTTTATTTCCTGCTTGATCGGTGGCTTAGTAAGAGAGGCAGATGATCTGAGCTCCAACGGCCCGATCAGATAAAACTCCGGGCTAACGTCAGGTGCATCGTAAATGTATTTGAACGTGGCGGTTTCTCCTGCACTCCACGATCCATCCCATGTGATTGTTGTGCCCGCGCCCTGATCGTCACTAATTTTTCCAAGGGTTGCACCACTTGCTTCGGTAATCTTGAATCCATCAGAGACAACGTCAGTCACGGATCCTGTGAAGCTTTGCAGGAATGTGACTTCTATTGTCATTGGGCTTGGCGCGAATGGCCAGAGGCGGGTTGCAGCGGAGCGACTTATAGTCGCGCGGGTATCCCCAACGGGGTACCCGCGCAGAGCTGCTGTGTTTGACACAGCGTCTGCGCCTGATTGATCTTCGCCCTGCGTGGGTAGCCCCTCGGCTCCGCTTCGCTCCGCTCGGGACATACCCACGCCACCAAGCACCTCAATCTCCTGTGTCATACCCCTCGTCCCATTCGCAGTAGTTGCAGAAAGATTCAAAACGTAAGTTCCAGTCTCTGTGAATGTGAAGTTTGCGCGGTAATCGGGTTTGATGAATCCTGCTTCTTTGATGCCGCAAGTGCCAGTGATTTGAATTGTGCCGTCTGATGTGGACAGGACAGTTGGTGGCGCGGGTGTGTCAGATGCTGAAGCGGAAGCGGAAGCATCTGACCGCTCGCGCTGGTCGGAGACATCTGTCGCGACGCGCGAGCGGTCACACACAGCGCCCTCCGGGCTTGTTCGTGACACACCCGCGCCACCACTTATCTCAAGCGTAAGCTCCGCATCGCACACGATCTCACCAAAATCATCTAGAACTCCAAAGTGAATCTCTGCCTCTTCATCCGTGAAGTAACGATCCTTATCCGCATTCATCGCAAGCACTCCCCAAGCAAAGTCCTGCGTAAAGGTTTGCGTTTCACCTGTGATCGGATTCGTTACTTCAAAAACAATCGTGTAAAGGCCGGGTGAGAATCTTCGAACTGGTTCAATGACGAGGAGGACTGAACCGGCCTGGAATTTGAATTGAGAGGGAAGAAGATTGACGGGGATGCCGCTCTTGGAGGTTATTTTGGCGGTGATTCCTGGTGCGATTTGGATGGGTGGCACGGGTGTGTCAGATACTGAGCTTTGCTCAGTATCTGACCGCTCGCGCTGGTCGGAGACATCAGTCGCCCCGCGCGAGCGGTCGCCTGCGGGCGACACACCCGCGCCACCTTCCACCTCTTCCACCACAACGTTCTTCACCTGCTCACCGATATCATCCGCAAGCTTCTGCCCGATCTCTCCGGTTTCCTCATCAACCTCTTCTTCAATTATTACTTCCTCGATTATCTCTCCGAGTGTTTCCCTTATGTCTGTTTCTGTTGCCATTACTTCTGCGATCGTCTCATCAATTACCTCATCAACTTTTACATCCTGATCACCAGCAATTGCGGATGCCACCTTTTCAACGACTTTGGATGCGACTTCGTTTTTCTCTTCATTCGTGAATGCTTTTGAAACCGCATCTTCAACTTCCTGCTCCTGCCCGACGATATCTGCAACCTTCTCCTGAGTTTCCTCCTTCGCAATTTCTTCCAGTACTTTTTCTTTTGCCTCCTCCTCATCAACCATAAAGGTGAGTAGGGGAGTGGGAGCTTCTGCAACCTGAACGCGTTTGAAGGATGCTTCATCTTCAACAACTGCATCTGCAACTTTCTGTTTGATTTCTTCACTTTGTGTGATCACATCTCCAACAACTTCCTTAATGATTTTATCTTCAATAATTGCATCAATTACATCTTTGTCAGTTGTTGCTGCAATGAGTGCGGTGATTGCTTCTTCGGTAGTCAGCTCTTCGCCATCCTCTTTTCCTGCAACATCAGTTTCCGCAAGTTTGAAGATTGCTTCTCCGCGGTTTTGGGCTGCGGTATCGGTTTGGTGCGTTAGGCTGAGGCCAGATCTCTGTAGTGTGAGTACTTGAGAGGGGACAGAGGTTTCAGAGGGGACAGAGGTGAGCACTTCTGTCCCTTCTGTCCCCTCTCGCACCTCCGTCCACTCACCCTCCACCAACTCCACATCCTGCTTTGCAACCGTTCCCCCTGTCATAATCCTAATGCTCCGTGATGTTGGGATGGCGGTCATGCCTTCAGGAACGGAATCTCTGGAAACATCGACCCGATACATTCCGGGCAGCAACCAGATGAATGCGTAGGTCCCCCAGACTGTATCGGTTGTAAGTGTGCGATCAATTTCCTCCTCAAGAATATTTTTGCCGGAAAGTTGTAGAGTGATTCCAGGTTTGGGGACATAGGTGACAGAGGTATTTCCTTCTGTCCCCTCCCTGTCCTCCGAAGCTCCCGCAGGAGCGAAGGAGGATGCCCCTTCTGCCACCTCTACCACTTTTGCGCGGCCCTCAATCTTGCTTGTCTCGACAAATCTGAGGTCTCCTTCCAGCACATCTCCGCCTCTCTTGACTTCAACTGAGCGCACGCCTTCATCGAGCGCCAACAGATTTTCTGCAACAGTATCCTCATCAAGCGAAAGAATGTAATCCCCACGTGGGAAAGGAAGATCTTCGAACAGGAATTCCCCGTCATAGTTGGAATTTGCCTTTCGCGAAACCGGCTCACCAATTGCTGATGTTCCTTCCAGTTTGAGAGTTATACCTCCGAGCGCCAGTGTTTTGCCCGTAAGCGATCCATCATCCAATTTCCTCACCGAGACGAATTTTTCAGTTGAACCCCGGATGGTAATAGCTTCCGTAAATCCGAAATCACGCACTTCCAGTGTTCCACCAGTCAAAATCGGGACGGTTCTTGATTGCTGGGTGGTCGGCTTGAGTGTACTGCCGGAAAGTGTGGCTGTGAGCACGTAACCTCCAACGGTCTTACTTGGAGGAATGTTTTCTAGTTTGTAAAGGCCATTTTCATCACTTACTGCTTCACGATCAATATCTTTGCCGAACACGCTCATGCCCCTGAGTGTGAGTATGGAATCACTGATGGTTTCTTTTTCGTTGACATCTCTCAGTCCGTTTCCGTTCTCATCAAGAAATACGGCGCCCTTAATCGTGGATGGGGAGGCTGTAAGCCCAAAATTAACATCAGTCTTCAAAAGGTTCGCGGTTTCCCCCAGCGAGAATGCGATAGGAGCTTCTGTTGTAAATGTGAGCTCAGCAGGAACATCTCTGGTTTGAACGGTAACACTCGCAGCAGAAAATCTGTTTTCCTGCCCCAGGAAGACTGATACAAACTGCTTGTTTTCATCACCTGTACCAGCCAGGCCCGTTGCCCTCATCAAAATCAAAACATCAGTCAGTTCGTCGCCATTTACATCCTGTGCGATTGCATCAATGACTTCTTCTCCGGCGTTGAAAATTGCTTTTCCTCCAAATGGATCACCCATTGGCGTAAATGTTCCGTGCGAATCATTCCTATAAAGATGATGCAAATTAGATGCATTGATCGTCAAAAGATCATCGTCACCGTCATTATCCATATCGATTGGAAGCAGAACGCGAGTGTCATCTGCTCTATCCCCCGGGAAACGGTGATATGAAAAAATTCCATCACCCTGGTTCATGTAATACTCGTTTGGTTGGGTTACGACCGTATCGCGGGCTAGTTTACCCTGAGCCTGTCGAAGGGGACCCGCGCTACGGTCTTCATATTTTTGCTTGGAAGATGATCCCTTTCTTAGAGTGGATAACCCGTTTGCAACTGCAATGTCCTCACGTCCGTCTCTGTTCATATCAAATGCAACAACATCTTTCGTGGAAGCATCTTTTTTCGAGGTCAGCGAGCCAAACCCCATATCGCCGATGTAGCTTATATCGCCGGTATCTGCATTAAGTTCATAAAGCTCGTTTGGTTCATTAAGATCGTTTGCGATGAATACATGATCAAATTCATCATCGCCATCGGAATCGATTGTTGTTGCTGCAACGGTTGAGCGCCC
Source organism: uncultured Candidatus Peribacteria bacterium (assembly GCA_964632395.1). Lineage (GTDB taxonomy): Bacteria > Patescibacteriota > Gracilibacteria > Peribacterales > Peribacteraceae > CAZWES01. The sequence continues at coordinate 9,875 of CAZWES010000001.1, forward strand.
GCCACCCTCGATGCTTGCGTTGAATGCAGGTCCTATGAATTTTAGATCTTTCCCCGTATTTTCGTGCAGCATGTTTTCCGATTTGAGTGTATTCAACGTTAAAACATCTTTGTGCCTATAGCCTGTGAAGTTTTCTATCAAAAATCCTGCGGTGTGTCCGCCGATACCTTCATCAGCATTACGACTGAATTCATCAACTAATTGGAATTTCCCCTTGCCCTCGTTCACATATCGTTCATTCTTCTGTCCACGATTTCCGATAAGAACGTCGTCATCTCCATCATCATCAAGATCAAATACTTCGATAGAACTCGTGAGCATTGATGCGGTCCCTCGGAATCCCTGGTTGAATCTTGCTCCGGTTGATGTGAAGCGTCCGGTTCCGTCATTTACAAGCAGTTCATTTCTTTCGCTGTGCTTACCGAGGATCATATCAAGATCGCCGTCACCTTCGGCATCAATCAGTGCGAATGCAGAAACGTCAGATGAATTTTCTGTTTCGAAAATCTGATCTGATGCTGAGAAGAGAGGAATGCCAAGAACATAGGATCCGGATGCATCTGTGGTTGTTGTGAAGATAGAACTTGCATCTTCTCCTGTTGCGCTTAGAAGTACGGGCATTTCGGGAATGCCTTTCTCCTCCTCGTTCTGTTCCTGATTTCCGTCAATATCATGCCAAACGGTTCCGGAGATACAGAGCCCTCCTGCACAGGCTCCGGGGAAATCCAGTTTAAACTCAATCTCCGGTTCTTCCTCCGAACTTGCTATCTCCAAAAGCTGAGTCTTATTCTGAGTGAGCGAGTAGCCCGGCGGCAGAGATTCTTCATCGATCGTTACTGTGTAGGATCCCGGCCGCACAAGGAATGTCGCGATTCCGCTGGCATCGGTATCCCGTTCAATGAGAGTAGTGCCATCTTCAGCCAGAGTGATGAGAGCTCCTGCTGTTGGCCAGCCGGCGTTTACTCTAATAGTCACCCTCGCAGCTTTTTCGGAAAGCACGAAGTTGGCATCACGTATTACTTCATCACGCTCCCCGATCAGAACTTTTTCCGGACTCTCCTCAATCACCATTCCTTCCGAAAGCGTCAGCGTATCAATCGTGAGATCATACATTTCCGCAGAAACCGGAGCCCGAAATGTGAATTTGCCTTCTTCATCTGTCACGAATGTGACCTCGTAAACCCGATGCTCCTCAGATCCCGAAAGCGGGGAGAGAGATCCTGTAAGTTTTATGCGGATATCACTGACTCCTTCGGGATCAACTTTCTCATAGAGTGATTGCATAATTACAGATCCCTGAACTTCGCCCATTCCCGGCGCTTGTTCAAGATCCTGCAATCCGAATCCGTCCAAAATGATCGTGGCGTCGGACTCATCCAGAACAACGGATCTTTCCGTGATGGTTGTCGGATAGAATATTTCCGGAAGATAGTCTTCAACGATGCGAACCGAATAGGTATTGGTTGTTGAGCCTTCAGTCGCCCCTGTTCCTGCAAGCGGATTTCTGGAAAGGGGAACATCTTCGAACAAATATTCACCATTCTCGTTAGTTTGTGCTGATGCAGAGAATGGAACATCAAATGCAGTTTTTCCTTCAATTATCACCGTTATGCCTTCTGCACCCTCTTCGTTACCCTCGTCAATTCCATCAACATTGCTATCCACGTAAACCTTCCCGCGAATTGTTGCAATACCTGCGAGCGTGGAAGGCGAAAACCCGAAATTGATTTCATCCTGGATTTCCCCGATTGAGATATTTCCTTCAATTGGCTTTAGGTCGCCTTCCAGGTATCCCGCAGGAAGCGTTGCACCGGAAACGGTTACGCGGTATTCCCCGGAATTGTTCCGAAGGAGTTTGTTAGGTGATCCTTCCGTGTTTCCAACTATGAGGTCAGAGTCACCGTCGAGATCGATATCAATTTCTGCCGAGGCCTGTGTGTTTTGGAATGTTTCGTTTTCGAGGATATAGCTGTCGAAGGTGTAGGTTGCAGCCTCCTCCGACTCTTCGGTTATGGTCTCGCCTTTTGTGCTGGACTGGGTTCCCGCCTTCGCTCCTTCAGCCTCCGCCGAGGCTACGGCCGACAGGGCGGGAGCTTCGGCGGGCAGGTCGGTTGCTAATTCCTCCGGCGGAGACACCCTCCCCTCTGCTTTTGGTTCTACATCGCTGGGTTCTTTTGGTGTTGCATTGGATAGGTCGGGCGTCTCTACGTCGTCGGCTGCTTGTTCTTCTACCGGCTCGCTTTCATCACTGACTTCTTCTTCGGAATCCTCGGAATCCTTTTCGATTTCAACCTCCACAAACCCCCGATTCACATACAATTCATTCCCCCCATCCGCATTCCCGATGAACACATCAGGCAGCTTGTCGCCGTTGACGTCAAAAACTGTAACTGTGCGTGAGTCATTCTTTCCGTCGCTCTCAAATCCTGCATTAAACCTTGGTCCTATTTTTGTGAAGGATGCTTCTCCATCATTCCGATGCAGGATGTTTTTCCCGTCATTCACAGTTAGAACGTCAAGATCACCATCTTCATCAATATCAATAAATCCAAAGTCGTGAGTCTTCCCCCCAAATTCAAAATTAGAAAACTCCATCCCATTTTCTGTGCTGAGGTACAACTCATTCTTTTTCTCATTTCCGACAAAAAGATCCTCGTCACCATCGCCGTCGATATCAATTGCTTTGAGTGCGAATGTGGCAGCTAGCTTTTCTTTGGATTTCTTCACGGAACCGGTTCCCGTATCTTCGGTTTCTGAAATCAGGTATGAACTTCTGTTGAATGCATCACCTGCAAATGTGAATGTGCCACCAGCCTCTGCAAGATACAGACTGTTTGCTTCGGGAACTCCTGCTGTGCCATTTCCGGTGATGATGTCTTTCCTGCCATCACGGTTGACATCAATCATTGCGATTGCTTGTGTGGTGCGGACAATAGCTTTTCTCTCGATCGTTATCTCTTCAATTGTTTCTTCAGCTTCTGGAGTTGTAGAAGGGGCAGAGGGGACAGAAGGGGCAGAGGTGTTTTCTGATTCCAATACCTCTGTCCCCTCTGCAACCTCTGTCCCCTCTGTCACGGTTCGCAGTATCTCTCCCACGAACCTAAACGTCCCATCCCCTTCGTTGAAGTAAAACTCATTCTCTTCCAGATTCCCGACTATCGCATCGGGGTATGTGCCACCACCAGTCGTATCGTGCAGTGCAATTGCTTTGGTGGAGGCAAATGCTCCGGATGCAGAATGATTGAGAATGAGCGCGCCATCAATCAGCTTCCCCTCATCATTCAGAACGAGCATATTTGCCTGCGGCCCGGAATTTCCAAGTACTACATCTTCATCACCATCCCGATCGATATCAAGCAGTGCGATTGCCTCGGTGTTGGATCCATCTGCAAATTCTTCCGGCTGCAGAGAGATATTGGTGAAAGAGTACGATCCATCATCAGAAGTTTCGATGGTTCCGATCTTTTCTTCTCCCTGGAACACATCAACCGTCACACCTGCAATGCCTTCCTCGCCCTCATCACGCTCTCCGTTCTGGTTTGAGTCTGCGAAGATTATTCCTGCAAGCTCATCCATAGTGGGGGAGAGACCGGCAGAATCTTCCTCATTAGTCATCCCTTCATCAGGTGATGCTGCTGATGCCTTCTGGATATCAAATATTGCCGTAGAAGGCACAAGCACATTTGTTGTGATCAGAATTGATGCAATGCAGGAGAAAATGCCCCGTTTAATCCTCAAAAGATCAATCGTAAACCACCAATGCTCACGCCCGGGATTTGAAATCAGCCCACGGCACCACTCCGGGACAGCTACACGCAGCTGCCTGGTTCCCGGTAGGTGCCCTTCGCGTAGTGCGAAGGCCCGTTTTTTATCCCTGCATTCGCAAGGACGTTCGTGAGATTCTTTGTGGGGCATTGGGGCAAATGGGGCTTTTGGTTTTGATTTCTTCTGAGGGGCGTGCGTGCACGCGCGTGTAATAAAGAAGTAATCTTGTAATTATAGGATTTTTGGCCTAAACGCTCAATGCACTGCCCTTTTCACAATATATGTATTGCGTTCTCTGCAGTACCACATGACAAGTTTGCTTGTCATTGGGTATATCTATCTCTCCACAAAATGTTGATTTTGTTTTACATGAAATCTGGTTGAGTCAAGGTGGGGCCGCTACTTCACAACCGCCTTAACCACCCAGTTGCCCATCCCCAGTATCACGCTGACGATTATCCATCCGATTATTCCGCCCTCGATAGCAAGACTGACCCCCATGATCCCAATTGAAGCCACAAACCAGACCGTTAGCCAGATTGCAGCAGCGTTGACCAGGATGAATGCAATCATCCAGGCAATGAATTTAATGGGGAGCGACAGTACATTCAAAATCGGCACAATAAGCATATTCAAAACAGTGAATGTGAGGCCGACAACCGCGATACCCTGGTATCCTCCGCCAAGAACGAAGAAGGATCCAAAGTAGTTTGTAAGAAAAATCACGACACCGACGTTTATGAAGACGCGGAAGGCGAACCTCATTGCGGTGTTGGCACGTTTTTCGGTCTTGTCTTCACTCATGGCTTAAGGGGGTAATTGATCCTATCTTACTGAATCTGTAATGACTTTACAAACTTTAAGCACCAAGCACCAAATTCCAAGCACCAAAAGAATCTCAAATTCCAAATCTCAAAGGACTTTGGAATTTGAGATTTGGAATTCTTTTGGAATTTGGTACTTGGAATTTTCTAGCCCAATTCCACCGATTTGAGTAATTTCTCCCGCTCCCTCTCCAAAAGCTTCCTCACTCCACTCTCTTTCAACTTAGCATCCCTCACATTCACAATCCTCACCCTCCTCAATTCCTTCACTGGTGCCCCAACCTTTTGGCACATGCGTCTGATCTGGCGATTCCTCCCTTCAGTCAAAGTTATTGTGAATCTGCGTCCGGAAAGTCGCTTTACTTTCGCCTTCTTCGTCTTCTTTCCCAAAATCTTCAATCCTGACTCAAGCTTTTTGAGTGCTCCATCAGTTATTGGTTTTTCAACTCTCACTTCATACTCTTTCTCGTGGTAGAACTTTGGATGAGTAAGACGATACGCAAGTGCTCCGTCATTCGTAAAAAGCAAAAGGCCGGAAGAATCTTTATCCAAACGTCCAACTGGGAAAATTTTGCCCTGGAGCTTTTTGGGGAGCAAATTACGAACAGTATTGGGTCGGGCAATATTTTCAGTGACAATCCCCACAGGCTTATTCATCAAATAATAAAGAAGATCTTTTCGGCTTTCGATCACTTTTCCATCAACTTCAACTTTGTCCAAATTCGGATCCGCTTTTTGTCCAAGCTCTGCAACTTTACCGTTTACTTTAACCAGACCTTCAGTGATGAACTCCTCAGCTTTTCGCCTGGAGCAGATTCCGCGGGCCGAGAGGATTTTCTGGAGGCGTTCTTGCATACTTACATTATCAATTATCCATTATCAATTATCCATTTGCTTTAGCGCCCAATTGCCATCTCAACCAAAACAAACACCATGTATATCAAAACCGCAATCCACCAGTTCACAATCCCCATCAACCACATGAATATGACGACGCAAGTTGCAATTGCAAAGAAAATGCCCTGACGGAGCGAGGAATTTATCAACTTCCGGGCAAGAACATGCGGACGCTGCTTTTCGGATTCTTTCACAAGCCTCTTTATCAAAAATCGTCTGATGGAAAAAAGAACCAAAGTTAAAAATGAAGTGACGGCGATGAAGACGCTGAGGATAAGGAAAGGAATTGCATATTGAGGAGCGGTCAGGGGGCTGACACGCAATATAACAACCAGAAGAGAAGATAGGCTAAGTACTAATGCAATCGATATTAGTGAAAGGGTTGTTGTCATACGACGACTCAGAAACTTAAGAACAAGAATCTAAAAACTCTTTCAACTTATTAAAGTCGTCAAACAACGCTTGTCTTAATCCTCCGTTATGCAATGCCGCTGCCGGGTGATAGATCGGAAAAACAGTGAAGTCACTTGTTACTTTCTGAGGCTGTCCGTGAACGCGTGAAATTGAAAGCTTAGGGAAGAATTGCTCGAGTGCGTGTTTTCCAAGTGTGCAAATCACCTTTGGTCTGATTATTGCAAGCTCCAGTTTTACCCAAGGGAGGCATGCAAGTTTTTCTTTGGGGTCCGGATCACGGTTTCCCGGCGGGCGATACTTGACGATGTTGGTTATGTATACATCCTCGCGCTTGAATCCGATGGACTCCAAAAGCTCATCAAGAAACTTGCCCGCAGGACCAACGAATGGCCTCCCGAGCTCATCTTCTTTTTGTCCCGGCGCTTCACCAATAAAAACAACATCTGCATTTGGATTGCCTTCACCCAGAACCGGATTACTATGTTTTGCGAGTTCGCAACCTTTCCAGGACTTAAGTTTTTCTTTGAGGACGTCGATTGTGAGAGTCATATAGCAGGTTATTAAGCGTTGAATACTTCTTTAAATTCCTCCACCGCCATCGTCTCTTTCTTAAGCAAAATCTTCGCAAGCTTATCCAGTTTCTTCTTGTGTTTTTTGATAAATGTCTCAGCACGCTTTAGTTGCTCACGAAGCGTTTTTTTAACAAAGACATCGATTGCACGGGCAGTATCTTCTGAGTAGTTTCTGGTGACTGTGGGATCAACACCCAAAAACATAGCCCCTTGCTTTTCACCATATGTAACTGGGCCAAGATCATCGTCACCCATACCAAACTTGGTTGCCATGTGGCGGACGATTTCGGAGGCGCGCTCAAGATCGTTTGCCGCTCCGGTCGTTATCTCACCAAAAATCAATGCCTCTGCAGCGCGGCCGCCTAGCAAGCCGCAGACTTCATCAAGAAACTTTGAACGGCTTGTTGTATAAGTATCTTCTTCCGGCAAAAACCATGTAACACCAAGCGCACCACCACGCGAGACTATCGAAATTTTATGGAGCTTATCCGAGAGTTTACACATGTGACCGACTATCGCGTGGCCAAGCTCGTGATATGCGGTAATCTTCTTTTCCTGTTCGGTCAATTTTCTACTTCTCTTTTCCGGGCCAAGCGTAACTTTTTCCACCGCATCCACAACATCCTGCTGGCTGATTGTTTTGTGCCCGCGCCGCGCCGCGTAGATTGCCCCTTCGTTCATCGTATTTTCCAAATCTGCACCTGTGAATCCAACGGTTTGCCTTGCGATCGAATCCAATTTGACCCTTGCCCCCATCTTTTTTCCTTTTGCATGGACCTCCAGGATCTTCTTTCGAGCTTCCAGATCTGGCTTATCTATAAAGATGCGCCGGTCAAATCTGCCCGGACGAAGAAGAGCAATGTCCAGAACATCAGGTCTGTTTGTTGCTGCCATCACTATCACGTTTGTCTTCGGATCAAATCCATCCATTTCCGTGAGGATTTGGTTGAGAGTCTGCTCACGTTCATCATGCCCGCCGCCAAATCCCGCACCGCCACGCTGCCTTCCAACCGCGTCAATCTCATCAACAAAAATTATGCATGGTGCATTTCTTTTTGCACGGTTGAAGAGATCGCGCACGCGGCTTGCTCCAACTCCAACGAACATCTCTACAAATTCAGAACCTGAGATTGAGAAGAACGGAACCTTCGCCTCACCGGCTACAGCGCGTGCAAGCAAGGTCTTCCCAGTTCCCGGCGCGCCTACTAGTAAAACTCCACGTGGAATTTTCGCTCCGATCCCGATATATTTTTTTGGATGTTTTAGGAAATCGACGACTTCAACCAATTCTTCTTTTGCCTCCTCGCATCCTGCAACATTTTTGAATGTAGTCTTCACCGATTTTTGATCAGCAATTCGCGCACGGGATTTCCCAAAGCCAAGAGCGGTGCTTTGCGAGCGCGAAATTCCGCGGAAGAGCCACATCAGCCCTCCTACAATCAAAAGGAAGAATAGGATATCCGGCAGAATTGCAACAAACATGTTTGCGGCCTCCGTGTTTTTAACTGTGATGACTGTTTCATTTTCAGGATTATTCCATCCCAGTGCGGATGCGGTATCGCGTCCCTCCTTATACGAGGTGAGATATGAACCATCCGATTTTGTTACAAATACCTTATTGTCCTTGATTAAAATCTGGTTGTACTCACCTGCGTGATAGCCACGGGTAACTTCACTGAGTGATACCTCCTCTGCATCCGCAAATTTGCGCTCCTCCGAACGCATTGGTTGAGTCATGTAATAGAGTGTGCTCAAAGCTATAGCAGCGAAAAGAAACACTGTTAAAAATGCGCTTGGGCGACGGGGGGGTTTTCTTATGGCGGGGGTCATGACGGGGGGGAGTATACAGGAATAATAATCGGAGAAAATTTTCTGCGACTACCTAACGTACCCCATTTTCTCCGCATCTTCTTCGTTCTTGAAATATATCCTATTCTTCGGTGCCAACCTCTCCGCACTCTTGGAAGTCACCTCGTAATATTTTTTACCTTTCCTGCTTGCAACAAACTTAACTCCGTGCGGGATCTTTACATCAACAATATTTACGAGGAATTTTTCTGCTGGAACTTCGAATGATCCATCAGTGTGAGTCACGATTACGGTTTCTCCGATCACAAGGCGTGCGCCAGTTCCGACTTTTCCAACAATTTGCCCTTCATTAATTTCTTTGATGTGGATCAGAGGAACTTTCTTATTGATATCACGATTCAGGATCTGGATTGGGGGTGGTGCGCTAACTTCCTCAATTTTCAGGCCGTAAGCCCCAAAGGAATATCCGAGCATCAGTACAAGCCCCGTCCAGAAGGCGAAATGGATGCGGCGAAATAGAGTTATTGAGCCCATGGAATCAAGGACTCTACGTAAAAACTAGAAACTATCAACTAAAAACTCGTACAGGGTAGGCTATACTCCTCCAAGCCGAAATTTACCCATTTATCAGATATATGCCGTCATACTGTGCATTTCTAGGCCACCAACCACATGTAAGCCTTGCGGAGCTTGCAGCTCTGTTGCCTGATTTCCGTGCCAAACATCAGTGGGATGCAAGAATTATCACTTTTGAGACCGAAAAAGACCTCACAACCGGTTGGCTCTCGCGATTGGGGGGTACAGTCCTGGTGGCGCGGGAAATCCAAATGCCGGATAGCGCGTCCGGTAAACGAAAGATCGCACTTGAAGACGTAATCCCGCAGATGTTATGTAAGGAAGTCAAAAAGTCTGTTTCGGAAAGTGGAAAGAAGAAACGCAAGGTAACATTCAGTTTCCGTTGTCTCAATGTACCGCGCAGCAAGATCAGGTCGCTCTACCGAACCTGCAAACATGCGCTTAAGGAGCGGGAAACCCCTTCGCGTTACATAGGGAACGAGAGGCATCCTGCAAAACCTGGGACTCTCCTTCTGCGTGGCATACCGGGCCCGGGGAGTTGTGAGCTTGTAATTTTGCAGAGCTCCGATGGCAAGCGTACGTGGGTAGGTGGCACATGTGCGGTTCAGGATATTGAGGCATACACGGCTCGGGACATGGGAAAACCTTTCCGGGATACAAAAACAGGGCTTCTTCCTCCCAAGCTTGCGCAGGTGATGCTAAATCTTGCAACAATCACGCAGCCCTCGGATGTGCGTTCCCATCTCTCCGATGCTTCTAAAACATGGGAAAAGATGAGCATATGGGATCCGTTCTGCGGTTCCGGAGTCATTCTAATCGAAGCATTGATAAGGAAAGCACATGTGATGGGGTCTGATAGATTGGAAAGTGCGGTAAAGGGATGCAGGCAAAATGTTAAATGGCTTCGCATGAAGGAAAAGATGCCAAAGGCAATCACGGATCATGTATTCAAACAAAACGCACTCAAGATATATCCCGATACAACACCAAGAAAACCAACACTAGTCGTCACGGAGACATCGCTTGGGCCAGCGCTTAGCAAGCCTCCAACAAAGCGGGAAGTGAGTACTTTGGTCAGAAAAGCGGAAGAGCTGGAGCGCGGATTTTTTGAGGCTATGGCAAAGAGTTTCCCCGATATCCCGATCGTCTGCTCATTTCCGGTCTATGTAACCCGTGATGGCCAAAAGCATTTCCTCAAAAAAGTTTTGGATATTGCAGGGAAGCTCGGGTACAAGGTTACTTCGGTTAAAACACCATTCCACAAAGCAACTGATCGTCCATCATTACTTTATCTGCGCCCTGACCAATCCGTCGGTCGGGAAATCTTTTGCTTTATGCCGCCGGGGGGAGGGGAGTCTAAAGAGTCAATGGCTGAGGTCAAGAAAGTAAAAAAGACTGTTATGAAGAAAAAGAAGGCACCACGATTCCGCAAGAAGAATCAAAGACCTAAAAAGAAGAAAAAGTAGTTGTTGTATTTGTCGCAGAAAATTTTCTGCGATAACCCCACGTACATGTTGTACATAAAAACAACAGTATGATATACATTCCACATGCCCCGTCGCGAACTCACCCGCATCATAGAATCTTCCGGTTTCGACCCGCTTGGTGCAAAGCTTTACATTGCAGGGCTTTCTTTGGGTAGCGCTCCGGCATCATCTTATGCAAAGAAAACGGGGGTCAATCGCGTCACTGCATATAATCACCTGGAGGAGCTTGTGAATAGGGGACTATTCACAGTGGTAAGAAAACGTCAGGGAAAAGAATATGCAGCGGTTTCACCGGAGGAAGTTGCACTGGAAGCACGAAAAAATGTTGACGCACTGAACCGTGTTCTTCCGGAGCTTCGTTCCTTGAAGGGCACTAAACACCGCACGCCTCAGGTCAAATTCTTCCATGGATGGGAAGGAGTCAAAAGGGTCTACGAGGATACTCTCACAGCAGAAAGTGAAATCCTAAACTTTGCAAACTCTGCGATAGTCCGGGAATACTGGGAAAATTATGATGAAGAATATGTCATGGAGCGTGTAAAGCGTGACATCAAATTGCGTGGGATTGCACCGGATGATGAGGAAGGACGCAGGGTTCATGGTCTTGATAAACAGAGCCTGCGTGAGATCCGCTTAGTCCCCGCAAAAGATTTTGACTTCAACAACGAAATAAACATCTACGACCACAAAGTTGCAATAGTCTCGTTTGGAGAGGGTCCGGATAACCTCTTTGGTATCATCATCGAGAGTGTGGAAGTTGCCGAAACCCAATGTCAGATCTTCGAGATGGCATGGGGATACGCTGCGTTAAAGAATTTGGACAAAAAGAAAAGGCAGGTTAGAAGGTGAGGGGAGTCAATGTGTAATTGATTTGAACGGCATTCTAAGATCAGTCCGTCATCGTTTATTTGTGATCAGATAGAGGCTTAGAGGTGTTGTTCATTTTGTGAACAGGAATTTTGGGAGGATATTTTTTGATTTGACTGTGAGTGTGGTCATAACAGAGAGTTGCGATATGAGCGTAGCAGTTCTTCCATCGAAAACTAACTGGTTGATAGATGCGCCCAGTCATCGATATCAGGTCGTTGATAAACCAGCTGATCTCTCAAACTTTTCCGTGGAGATTTTGGGTCTGTTGACGGAAGGTGATCTGTGGGATCACATAAAAAAGACCAAAATCATGCCCTCGCCTTCGCAAGTTGATACTTGTGATTTATGCGGAAACGAGGCAGAAATTGCCAGGACTTTGAGCGTATTAATCGATGCGGAGCGTAGGGTAATTGCAAGAATATGCGGTAAACATTGCACGTCCGATGATCCCGAGGATGTGCCAAGTGCATACATTTTGAAGGGCAATATCGAGGAAAGAATGTAGATTTTAGCCACTTTTTTGGTTGCCCCATCATGCAAAAGGAGGTTAACATCCACCCCTTCCTTATTACTCCTTTTTCACCATGAACACCTCCCAGCTTAAGGCCGCAATTGGCATCACTATCCTGGTTATTCTCATTTTCATGAGTGCTCCCGCAAGTGCCTCTTACATAGAACTGCCCGCCAGACACAAATATGCCGAATCATGGCGCATCATGGTGGGGAATGATGTTCAGGGTGTTAGAAGGACTATGATGCAGGCTCCGAGGCGTGAGGTTTTCCAGCCTTCTATTCGCACTCTCTTCACAGATGTTTCGGAAGATCACGAAAACTACGAGGCCATCAGGTATGTAACTCAACATGGAATGATGTATGGGTTTGCTGGAGGAGAATTCAAGCCGGATCAGGTTATGACTCGCGGCGAATTCGTACACATAGTCGCTGATGGAATCTTTTCCGAAAGTTTCATTGAGGAATGTTTCGAAAATATCTCCTATCCATATCCGCCGGAGTACGCACTCTTATTTGCGGATCTTCCAAAGGAAGGAGAAGACACAAAGCGCGTTTGTGCAGCACTGATGGCAGGAGTTGTTCACGGTTACCCGGATCAGACCTTTAAAAAAGATGACCCAATCAATTTTGCAGAAGCCTCTAAGGTAATCACTCGAACATATGATGTTTCGTTCCTCCCATACCGCGGATCCGGGAATGAGTGGTTCAAGAAGTACGCACTCTCGCTTGCTGAGGATAACGGCATTCCGGTTTCCATCGAGAAGTTTGATTCAGAGGTTACACGTGCAGAGGCTGCGGAGCTTTTGTATCGTGCTGATGCAGGGGTCACAAACCTTCCATCAAAGTCTTATGCAGATCTGATGGTTCGTGTGCTAAGGGGGATTGTGAGAGGAATAATGTCGTTATGGTAGAGGTTCACTTCTTAATGTATTTATCGTAACACGAGGGACAGTAATGCCTGTTACCCGGAATCCTTGTACCGCATACTTTGCATTTTCTTCCTCCAAATGTGGCAAAATCTTTTCTTTTCTGTTCCTGAGATTTTGTATATTTGTGATAGTTATCACTGCGTACGGATGTGCCGAATTTGCCTCCTGTAAAAAGGACGTTAAATGTTGAGAGGATTGCTCTTAAGATGGATTTGAGGAAGTGGAGCATGAGGTGATTGTAAAGCTATTTACAGTTTGTAAATAGTGCTAGAATGGCCTTCCGCGATCATTTAAAGCATGGGGATGCAAGGCCTCGACAATGTGATTCTATTTCTGTTTGTTGCCGTTCGGGATGGCACCGGTTCCCGATACCCACATGGTGCACCCAATAGATGCCGAAAAATTCGACATCAAGGCCGCTGCTTCGGAGATAGTCGCAAGACTCTTTCCAGTACGCCTACCAGCTCTCGTTTAACGAGCGCACGCTCCTCCCCCCATTCTCACTAAGGGGAAACGGGCGTTATCAGTGAGACGGAATCATTATCGGACGTTGTGATGATTTCCGTTTTCCAGACGTCACCCTCACATTCTTTCTCTGTTTCTCTCTTAGGAACTGTGAGGTAATCGAGAGAAACTACAATGGTAGAAACTCCAGTAATACACGTTGGACCCGGGTTCAATTCCCGGCATCTCCACCACCTCCATAGCATCAAGCTCAGGGATGCAAGAAACGTTTACAGGTAGTGAAAAAGTAGCGGTGTAAAATCCATTTTTGTGGCTATAGACCAATGGCTCATCAAATACCATGCGCAGAACAAGTCTTTTTTGAGCAAGATCGCCCATTTTCCACATAAGGAAGGGCTCTTTGATGAATTCAAGCACATGCTTGAGCGCGGTTTCAAAATCATAGTCGTGCTCTTTTGGTTCTTCGATTTTTTCTCCATACCGCAACAGCTTCGCCTCTAACTCATCGATCTTTTTCTCGAATGATCGAATGACAGTTTCATTGTTGCTCTTATCAATTTTGTCTACATATCTCTCAATCTCCTCTTCAATCTCTCTAATTTTCTCTTCACGTCTCTTCCTTATTGTTTCTATGTCGAACACACGATCATTCCATAAAGCCAAAAGCTCATGCTCGATTACCTTGATGATGTTACCCCGAGGTTTGAGATTCTTTAATATTATCTCGAACTCACTCTCAATCTTCTCCTTTCGAATGCCTTTGTTGCAACAGCTGCACTCTTTCGTGATACACCGGTAGTAAGGATATCGCTCTTTTCGCCCTTTGTTCCAGCTTGCAGTGAAAGGTTTTTTGCAATGAGCGCATAGAACAAATCCACGAAGAGGAAAATCCTTGTGCAAGTCCTTCCTGTGTTTCATGATCCTCCCATTCAAACGCTCTTGGATACGCTCATAAGTATCCAAGCTTATAAGTGCCTTGTGGTGCCCCTTACGTCGTGTCACTTCCCACTTAGGGTACTCTAAATATCCGGCATACAAAATCCTGCGAAGGAGTCGCTTTACCTGCTCAAGATGAACAACTCCAGGCTTTCCACGATGCGTAAAGTCCTTAGACACAAGAAACTCGCGTACGTCCTCTTGCGATTGGAAGCGTCCCTGTGCAAAACCCTCAAGTGCTTCTTTCACAATTGATGCTTTCTCCTCATCCGGCACAAGAAGCTTCCCGTGCCCCGGGACTTTCTCGTACCTATATCCGGGCGGTAGGTCGAATGTCCAATATCCGCTTTCAAGTCGCGCCCTCATCCGATTCTTTACTTGTCGTTTGTTCTGATTACGCTCAAGTTCGGCGGTAGCAGCAAGCATTGTCTCTACAAATTTTCCCTCCGCCGTATCCTCAAAGGTATGTGACGGACTTTCTAACGATGCCCCACGTGATACCATGAGTGACTTAAGTTGAAAGTGTCCCACTACATCACGAGCAAAACGCTTTAGATCGTCAATTATTACCACTGCATCATTCTTGTTTTTTCTACGCTCAAGATAATCAAGAAGCTCCTGCATCCCCGGGCGATCAATGATTCCACCAGATATACCTTCATCCTTGTACACCTTTGCTATTTTATAGCCACGAGTCTCGGCGTATGTACGACAGCTTCTCTCTTGCCCGTCTATTCCATGCCCATCACGAGCCTGTTGTGCTGAGGATACTCGACAATAAATAATGGCTTCTTTTTGCATGGTCAGACTTTGCGGGAAGAAAGAAAAGCATCAAAATCTTGTGGCCGGATTCTGTAATCTCTCCCAAAACGGTATGCGGGGAGCTTCTTGTCTCTCACGTACCGGAATACAGTCATTCTGCTCAAGCGTAACTTGTCCGCCACTTCTGGTATGGTGTAGAACTCCGGTGGCGGTGATTTGTGCCGTTTCATAGTGCTGTTGCTGATTGTATCATATGTATCATATGTAACACACCATTATTTCTCCTCGTCCATGCCAAATTCCCCATGGAAGTAGTCATCGAGGTAACGCTCAAGGAAGGCTCGGAGGTCAGTAAGAAAAAGACTAATCTCCTTATCACTCATATCTGTATCGCCGAGCAGCTTTCGACACTCTTCCACACCCAAAGGCCGTGCGTCTGATGTTTTGTGCATCATTCGGGATATGGGGAATACTGGGCTTGAGGGGTGTCACCTTTTTGGGTTTCCGGAGGTAAGATCGCCAATTGTTCGCCACTGGCGTTCTTAGGATTATTGGGGAGTTCCCAAACCCAATATCTCTGCTTATCTAAGCGAACAAACCTTGATTCGACCTTCAGTTTTGTCTTGGCGCGCTCTAACGTTCTTTTTGAAATATTGGCGTCCTCAGCTGCTTTCGAAATTTCCTTCTGCTTTCGTGTTCCATCAGACAGCTCTTCTCTTAAGAAATGCTCCGCATCATTCAGTGCACTTTTTGCCTCTCCCCCCTGTGCATTCAAAACATCATTGGCACCAACATCGGTTTCACCTATCCAAAGGAATTTTCCATTATCAAGCTCAAAAGCGATGGGTACCGGAGTGTTTCCAATATTTGTTTTCACACAATCAATTATTCTCTCCTGATAGTTCACGGGGTGCTCGCCAACAAAAAGCACCGTGCGTGCTACTCCTACGTAACCAATTGAACCCAATATCCTGTAAATTACATTTGCACCCTGCGATTTGTTGAGATGCATTATGCAGATGATTGCCACATTGTGGCGCTCTGCCATTAGTGCAACCGGGGAAAGAACAGAGCGGATTTCTGAATCTTTGTAGGAATCAATGCTTCCCCCAAGGTACGCATTAACGGGATCAAGAATAATTAACTTGTAGTTTCCTTTCCTTAGATGCTCCTCAATTAAATCGAGATCTGTTTCAAGAGAAATGTGCTTATCTTTCCCGTTTTCCTTCTTCCCGGGAACAATATGGACTTTCGATGCGTTTGCTTCGACTATGTCCAGCCGTGGACGGATGGTATCTGCAATACCATCTTCCACTGCAAACATTAGAACATCACCTTGCACAACATCACCCTCGTGACTTGGCAACTTGCCTCCACGAGTTATTGCAGCAGCCAAGGCGCAAGAAGCGTAGGATTTTCCCTGACCCGGGTTTCCAACCATCAATGATAATTTTCCTAGCGCAAGACGTTCATGCCATAGCCACTGTATTTCTTCTGGTTCAACATCAGATGCCTTGACGACAACCAATTGCCTATTATTGATATTGTTGCAATGAGAGTCCTTAACTACAGGAGCGTATCTTGCAATGCTACTCGCAATCTTCTCCACCTCGCGATCAGAAAGAGAAGGCTTGCACTTCGATCGATTAACGCCGAGCAGGGTCTCGAGTATTGCACCTTGATCAAGTCCGCGACGCCTCAAAGAGCCTCCGATGCTTGCGAGCGTGCTATTGCGTTCCCCTTTGCATATATCACCATCCACGGGCTTGGCAGTGCGTTTGGCACCAAGTTGTGCTTGGTATTTTTTGCCAAATGCCTGAACTAGTCGCATATCGAATTTACTCATTAGATTTCTGGGTAGAGGATGGTTACAAGTTTCCTTTGACCGTTTTTGACGTTGTATGTGCCCGGAATCCGGAATAGGCGTGATACGTTCACACATGACATATCAACTTCCTTATGCAGACCAGTGACACTCTTAAACTCCTCGAAGATGTACCGTACGCCGTCCGCCCACAAGTCTTTATCCTCGATGGAGACAGGATCACCAACAAAATGAATATGGAATCCGTTACCAGTGAATACCGCCATGTAAAAATGTTTCAGATGACTGTGACTATTAAGCAGTTGCACTACCTCAATTGCACAATTGCGAATTTCGTTATCACTACATTCCGGGTGTGCATTCCTGTAGTCCACATCTATGCAATAGTGCGATTTGTAGACAATATCGCAATCACCAACCCGATTTTTGTGTTTCGCATTGTCACTTGCACCCTCTGTGAAGTATAGGTTTTTGTCCTCATTTTCTTTTAGAAATGCGCGAAATTCCCCAAGGGTATCCGTAAGTGGGCGCATGTGTGTTGCTTCTCCAATATGAACATGAGAACTTAGCTCACAGAACATTGTGTAAGCCTGTTCCGCAAAATCAGGGACAAAGACTTTTTGAATCTCTTCTGGAGACATCTCTCCAATGCTCTTATATTTGTCTTGCCAGCCTTGTTTGCTAGAATATTCCATAGGTTTGGGAGGTGGCCTCAGCTTTTGTGCGGGGTTGCCTTTCACTGTGCACAAGAAAGAAATGGCATCATGAAAAGACATCAGAAATATCAACCTGCAACGCTTGAGCGAGCCTTTTCATAGTGGGAAATGTTGGGATTCGCTTCCCTGTTTCGATGTAGCTGATTGCGGGGTGTTGCATGTCCGCCTTACGCGCGAGCTCGCGTTGACTCAAGCCTTGTAACACTCGTACTTCACGCAGATGGTTTTGGAGAACGGTAGAAGACATGATATTCACTGTACCTCTTGTTTTTGGCTTTCTATAGCCCTGAAAGAAACTTAACCAAAAATAGGTGCAAACTGTGGTAACGTTTGCAGTACCACTTTCCGAACTTAACCAAAATGAATAATCAGGACATCGAAAGGGAAGTCCATCTACTCATTTTGAACCAGCTCCTAGCGAAAGCAGAGCAGAAAGGCCTCACTCAAAGAGTTCTCGCGGAAGCTGCTGGTATATCAGAGATCCAACTTTCACGGATCAAGAGGGGGCATGGCAAACAGCAGAGACCGCTATCACCGGATGTTGCACGGAAGCTCATGCAAGCATTGAACTACAAAGCTTCCCAAATACGGAGAATCGAGCTTGCCTTACGGCATCTCAAGGAAAAGAAGCACATTCGACGCCGAGCGTTGAAACTCAAGGGGATTGATCTACTGCATACTGAGTGTGATGCCTGCCTTGAGAAGAAGGGAAGTGAAGTGGTAGTGACGGTTCGGTGTACAAAAAAGGGTAAGAAGGCAGTCTGTGTTGTTATTGAGTGCAAGAAAAAGGATGTGCATTACTGTGCTCTTCCCACGAAAGAATTTGTCTCGCTGTCTGATACTCTCAAATATCTTCTCCCCCACAAGAAGCATCGGTTGATTCACTTCGGGTTCTCTGTGCTTTTAGCTCTCCAGAGTGAATGGCTCAAGAAATGGGCTGGTGACATCGAGAATCTCGATTCAGATCGCTCAGTGCGCATGATGGGGGTAAACCAGAGTTTGTATGGATTCAGCAGCGTTGATGAGATGGTGAAGGAGGCGCAGAGCATTTTTGAACACGCTTTGGGCTTATAGTAGAGAGTCCCGTTTATTACTACGCAAGAACACAGCCCCAGTATCTACTCGAACAACTCAGATATGCCCACGTCAAAACCCTTAGCAATCTTCTCTAGTGTGCTCAGTCTCATATCCCGTGGAGTCTTGCTTTCATGCTCTTGGTAATACTTGTACTTGATACCACACTTCTTCGCAGCTTCCTCCTGCGTGAGTCCACGCTCCTTCCGAAGAGCCTGAATGCGCTTTGCCAGTTTCTTTGATGCGAGGAAGACCATCATGCCCATTGTCGATCTCTGTGTTTTTGATGGACACCCCGATATTTCGGGGTCTATCATTCAAGGCATGATGCAACGTTATCTTCGTTTATGGATTGCTGCTTCTCTGATTGCTACATTCATACCGCACACAACACAGGCGTACTACGACTACTATGCCCCTTATGGCTCATCAAACTGGCAACTACGTCAGGTCAATGAAAATCTGCAAGGCATTCGGCGCTCTCTGGATGAGGCTGAGACACACAGACTCCAAGATGAATTCAACCGGGTCATGCGAGAAGCGTCTGAGGTCATGAGCAATACTCCCTCCGACTATTGTCCAGAAGGATATAAGCAAGGAAATACTGAGGACATTGATTCTGAAATCAGACGTTTCAAGGAACAATTTCGTTCTGAGTTTTCCTCGGCAGGCAGAGATCGTGTGAAGCAAGCTCAGAGAAGAAAAGAAGTATCAGATGAGATATACCAGCTACAGCAAGAGCGCAAATACAGATGTGTACCTGACACTGCTGATGCTCAACTTCTACGTGAGCTTACGACACAGTACGAACCTGTATCTGGCAATGAATGGTATGCAGATGCAGTAAAGCACTTCACCACAGCGGGATACCTTGATAACACATTGCCATTCCGTGCTGGTGACGTTGCTACCCGTGGTGAATTCATTCGCCTTATCGTTGAACTCAATGGTGGAACACTACGCGAGACTCCGGCAACGCCGAGCTTCGATGATGCACCGAACTTCGAGTACTTCGAGGAAGCAGCAGCAGAGGGATGGGTGACAGGAAAGGGGAATTGCTATGGAAGCCACCCTTGCTATGCTGCTCCCTATGGCTCCGTGAACCGTGCAGAGGCCGCCACGATCATCAATCGTGCTTTCGACCTCACGCGTACCGTAGCAGCACCACAATTCTCTGATAACCCATCGGGGCAGTGGTTCACAGAAGCAGTGCAGATCGCTGCGGACAATTGCATTCTGCGTGGGGATGAGCGAACAGGGAAGGTACGTCCAGAGGGGACTATGAATCGTGCGGAAATGGTGGTTATGTTGGATCGAGCAGCCATGCTCAAAGGGGGCTTGGCCTTGAACCTTGGTAGCGCATATCAAGAAGCGTTGCAGTATCCAACTTGTCTTCCTCCTTGCCTGCAAGTGGACTGTGATCAGGAGACGATAGCCCAACCTGTGGAGATTAGGGCTTCCTACCCAGATCCTAGCTATTTCGAATTATTGGAGCTCCAAAACAATGTCACAGAGAGAATAGCTTCTGCCAGTGTTGTTATCAGCTTCTATGATGGAGGTATCAGACAAGATCTCGATAAAATTCTCAAGGGATGGAGAGAGGCAAATTTTGAACTTGGGACATATATTGGTCTCGCAAAGCAACGAGTATTAACTGAGAACGAATTTCTTGAATTGACCAGAGTGAGTCTAAAGCTTTCCGATGCACTAGAGGACTACATAATGGCAATGTGCATTTTGGAACCCAGTGCTGGCTATTGCTCATTTAGATGAGGATTGACGTAGATTTTTTTGAAATTTTTTTTGCATCTGGGACTCCAAAAGGTAGAGGGCATACACATCGACATGTAAACATGGAACGATCCACCCACGTCGAAAGCAGTACGGAATCGCTTTTCTCGTCTTTGTAATGCGAAAATGAGAACTCTAAGCATGCTTGTTTGTTTGGGCAGTGAATTGAAGAAGCACGCTGACTAAGGGAAGCCAAAAATCAGGCGCTCGAATGGTCTAATCACTTTTTCTGCAATACTCCTGTCAAGTCCGACTGTTCGTATTGCTCATGTACAAGCCAAACAACTTCATAACTGCGTGTAACCGCAACTTATACGAAGTTTTGAAAAAGGTGCGCACACGCACGATGCAAATGCATAAGCAAAGGATAGGCGTATACGAGAACATATTTATTGCCCGTCCTCTTTTTTCTTCTGCTCCTCGTATTCCTTTGTGATTTGAAGAATTTGCACTGTTGTGAGCCCCTGTGGTGCTTCCTCTTTCTTAAACATGCCTTTGCTTTTCCCGATAAGCTCCAATGCCCTGAGCTTGTCCTTATGGGTAAGTGCTCCCACCGGCTCTCCAAACGCTGCTTCTCCGAGCTCCTCCTGGATGCGTTCAATAGTCATATCTCTCGCCCTTGTAGGAATTGTTAGAACCCTCTGTATCTTGGCAGTTCTCAGTAATTTGCTACCGCACGAAGAAGCTACCTGTCTGCTCTTCACTTTGTACCCGGCGTCGATGTATGCCTGCGTTATATTGCCAGTAAGACGGTAGTTGTCTACAAATGCCAGTTCGCGGGTGGTGAGCTTGTTCCAGCTTCCAGTTAGTGGTGGCATGGTGTTTGTCAACCTAGCAAATATCACTCACATCCGCACATGAAAAAAGCCACTCCGATAGCCTAACAGGAGGAGTCATCATTCTCATCAATGGGCGGTATATCTTCCCTGAACTGCTTATCGAGTTCGACGCGCCTCTCGATGTTTGCGAGAATGGTGAAGAACTCAACGTAAGCCTCAATCTGTTTCTGAGTGAATTTCATGGCTTCTCTATGGCTGTCCTGTGATGATAGATTCCAGTGCTTCATTGCTGAAACGCACCATGGTTTTTTTCTCCGTCAAAACGTCTACCAGTGAAACGATTAGTGCTCCTAGGCTAAATAGTGCTGTGAGCAGTAGGAGCTGCACTGTCCTCTTCCCGTACACATGTTCGCCGAACTTAAAGAAATCCTCCTTTAGTCGATTCAACGATTTTCTCGCTAGCACAATAGCTTCAGACCTTACATGTGCGTCCACTGATGCTATTTTCTTACAGTGTTCCTTCCCTTCTGGCCTTATGTTGTTTCTCACTCGAATGTCCGTAGCTTCTGAAATGTCCATCAAGCGCCCTGCATCCACCGCATCATTAAATTCTTTCCTGATAGCTGCGAATCTCTTTCTGAATTTGTAGTACATCTTCTGCTGCTCTCCTACAGATTTGGGAGGTATATCCAAGTAGTCCTCAATTTCCGTATGAAGCTCCAGGGCTTTTTCCTTTATGTATTCCATCAAGTAGCCATACAGCATAAGCCAGCGATTGAACGTATCCACATGCGGCGTGTAGAGAAATCCTTTCATGTATTTCTCGTCGTCACCCCCTGTCGGCCTGCGCGGAACGAAGTCGTCGATTTTCTTGTCGTATTTCCGAACCTTCTCCGCGAGGCGTTGTATGGAACTCAAACCATGACGATCTTCAGAGTATGCTTCGATATAAAGATCAAGAACCTCCTCTACCAGAGGAGAAGCACGACTCAACAGATCATTACCGCTAGATAGCTTGCGTAATTTGCTGAGAACGGCCTCTCGGTGTTTTTTAAGTTGATCTGGTGGTTCCATGAGCCCTATTGTACCGTGACGGATCGTCTACCAGAAATACGAATGATACCAAGTATCAAAACACCCTCGTGTTGCTACCATAGCATCATGAAACGATCACTACTTCTCCTTTGTATTTTTTCTGTACTACTCCATTCTTGTGGCAACCAACCAACTCAATATGATTTGCTTGTCGGAACATGGCGAAGTACAACGGGACAAGAAGAGTATCTGGTATTTGCAAAAGATGGAGTGTTTGACATGATGGATTCAAGCCGCGAATCGCTGCAAAGCAAAATGCAGAGTGAATACGATGGAGAACTACAGTGGAAATATGAGATAGTCACAGAGGTAGAACCACATCAGCTCTACAACGTACTTACTGTAGATGATAGAAGTGAGAAGATGCCGATGGGTATTTTTAAAGTCGAGGGTAACAAGCTCATCATCAGGCAATCGACAGAAATACACCGAACACTGGGGGGCTTCGATATGGGTGTTTTACGATATGAGATACCAGAGGATTTTTCGGGGGTTCTTAATGTGTATGAGAAAGTCAGATGATGTAATCTGTTGCTTATGGGTAAGATATTTCTTGGTTTCGCAGGGAAAGGGATTGAGCAAGCAGAAAAAAGGCTCAGGATTAAAGACTCATTCGAGTGTTGGAATCTCAAAAAAATGGGGTTCATAGAATTTGTAGTCGAAATTAAAAAAGAAATTAAACCTGTGAACAAAAACGTTACAGATGACAGCTATGTAAAGGGATTTCTGAGAAATAAAAATACAAAAGCAGAAATACCAATGATATACGACCGATGTTCTTGGGGGCTTTTGTTGCCCCACAAGGAGAATAGGGATTATGTACAGGAAGAACGATTGGAGTTTTTGCTTAATCTTTATTCGCCGGAGTTTCTCTACCCTCTTTTTGTTGTAAGTGATCTTGGCATTGAAGATAAAACATTTCACTTGCCACGTTTTTGGCTCGATCAAGATCACACACAAAATCAATCAAAAATTTTCTCCACAGAACAATTTGTTGATTTTTATAAAAAACTACTTCCGCAATCAAGATTATTTGCAAGCGATACAAAAGATATAGACAGATGGAGTAGTGAAATGGCTCTCATCGGAATGGCTTGTCATCTTTTCAATGATCTTAAAAAATACCACACAAAAACACCAGTCACTTATCACAGTGAATACCTCGACATTTGTGTAATTTTGGAAACCATGTTGCTCATGGAGTATGAGGAGAAAAAGAAAAATATTGCTTGGCGTTCGCTTATGCTTCTGAGTAGTACTTTTCCTGATGCGCGTGGCTTATTCTCTAAAATTTACGATGAGCGTAGTAAATTTGTGCACGGCAAGACCTTTAAGGCTATGAAAAAATACTCTCTGGAGCGACAGCATTCAGGCGCAACCATCGCCTACAACAAAATGCACTTTGATCTTTCTGAGAAAGCAACAAAATATTTGCGATATCTATTGGCAGCTTACGTATACCTTCATAAAGTAAAAAAGGGAGACAGTATATTGCGTGGCGAAACAAACATCTCACTCATTTTAAAGGCAACGGGGAATCAGTATCTTCCTAATTCACAAAATACACCCTCCGATAACAGATTGAAAAAGAGGATCAAGAAGCATTGTAAAGATATTCTTGAACTCATGCCGGAATGCTAAAAACGTTGCATTGCGAAGAACTCATAGAATATGTTTAGTAATTAAAATTGAATCTAACTTGTTTGGATTTGTATTGCCTACCAAGCGCATCATTGCAAAGAGCAGATAGCTTTCTTTGTCCGTGTTCCTCTAACGATTTTTTAATGATCTCATAGTCGTAGATTAACTGATGACTTTTGCCCGGCTTCAATTTCAAAGGGAATTTTTCATATCCGAAAACATCACTTGGAGAAAAATAGATGAGATCATCTCCTGATCCAATATTCACGCTGGTAATAGTAACCGCCACATCTCGTGGATTCGCGAGATCAACAATAATATATTTTTGCGGTTTTTTCGAGGATGTGGCAAATCCATGTCTTACCCTTACCTTTATCTTTTTTCTTTTGCCAATCTTACGATCCAAAAAAATGAGAATGGATGTGATTGTTCCTACCCCCGCAATAATCAGAGTGACAAGCTCCATGTGCACATAGAATACCTCAAAATTATCTCCAGTTTTTGTGTGGCCATGGGACTCCTGCAAATTACTTGATATGATGAACATATGATTAAACACTTGCTTAACACAGAATGTGTGAGAATAGCAGGCTTTACTCTAATGACCGCCGGATTCATTGTTTCTCATTCCGATGTTGTACCGTTTTATAGAAATATCATGGCACCCGGACACCCCCACCCCCCCTTACGCCATTCATAAAATCAAACTGTCTTACAAAATGGCTTTAACTGTTCACTCCAAGCAATCACAAGCTCTTTAAGGGTGTTCCAATTATTTCTGATCATCTCCACCACACTCCGTCCCACCAAATAAGATCTCCCAAAGAAACACACAAGCTCTCGCATTGTGCGTTTCTTATATTTCAAAGTAATTAAACCTTAGAAACCTTTTCGGCCTTGGGGCCTTTAGGACCGCTCCCAGCTGTAAACTGTACAGCATCGCCTTCGCTTAGTTCCTCAAAAGAAACACCATCAAGGTCTGATGCATGGAAGAAGAGATCGTCACTGCCCTCGCGGGAAATGAATCCGTAGCCATTGGCTAGTCTTTTAATAGTGCCAGTATCCATAAAAATAGGATGAAAGAAATAATTACAAAACCAAGCTTACGATCCAATCATAGCAGAGTTATTGCTCTACAGACAGAAGATTCAATACTTTTCTTCCCTCTTCCCTATGCTGCAAATAAACAGCCTGATCTCTCATATCCTCAATTTTTCTGAGTAAGAAGAACGAAGTTAGTCGCTGTGTCTGTGCCTCCGGCTGCACAGAACCCGGTGAAAGGTTCGTCATGGAATCTGGCAATTGAACAGAAAAGAAGGTAGCGCCTCCTATCAAGATGATTGCAAGAATGCCGGCAGTGATGAAAAGGTTTTTCATTGTGAGGCTACGGGTTCGGAAATTTTGGTGAGCAATTCTTCTGTGCTGCTCACGAGCTCCTCGAACTCCTCGTCATCAAAAACATTTTCTTCTGCCAAAGAAAGCAGTTCCTCAGATTCTGTGAGCAGATCTTCTCCGTTTACTCCTTCCTCTTTAAGCGAAGAGAGGTAGGTGACCAGATTAGAAAGCAGAGCACGGATATCTTTGATAACCGTCACACGCTCCGTGGGTACGGCGTATGTAAGGAACTTTCCGGCAAATGAGTCGAACAATGCGAGCCATGCGGTGAGCTGTTGGCTTCCATCTACGAAATTAAGTCGGGATTGCAAATCCACAAGTTCATGTGTGAGTTTTTCAACCTTTTTTTCTTTCACCAGTATTCCGATCGCATCAGCGGTATCCGAGAGCAGAAGAGCTACGCTGTTTCTAAAGTCAGAAAGATCGGCACCCTCACCCTCCGGAAATATTTTTTC
Source organism: uncultured Candidatus Peribacteria bacterium (assembly GCA_964632395.1). Classification (GTDB taxonomy): domain Bacteria; phylum Patescibacteriota; class Gracilibacteria; order Peribacterales; family Peribacteraceae; genus CAZWES01. Next base: position 35,465 of record CAZWES010000001.1, read on the forward strand.
GTAAACAGATTCAAATTCTGTGAAAAATTTCGTCCTGTCCTTCTCAAGTGCCACATGCCTTGAGAACCTCATGAGATTGTCAGTCAAAGCTTCAATTTCTGAGGCTGTAAGAGGACTTTCTTTTGCTATTCGATCTGAGTTTGCTTTTAGAGAGGAGAGGTAAAGACGGGTTCGCACCATCAGCGCCTCATCGGGATCCTGCAAAGATGCTGCATCACTGCTCAACCGCTCCTGCCAACCCAGGCCAAAATATTTTTCTGCAAGTGCATAAAAGGTATCTGCATCATCTTCAAGTTCAGTGAGTTCTAGGAGCTCCGGCGGAACCGGCGCATTTTGCGATTCAAGCGAGGAGATAATTGCTTCTATTGCAGGCACGGCGGAGGATTCTATAAATTCATGCCGCAGATCTTCGGGCGGAATTTCCTGTAGTTCCTGAGCCGACAGATTTGTGCCAAATATCAGTAGCCCAAAGCCAATGACCAAAATTGTGCGATGCATGCCGAAGGAGCATAGCGATCAGGATGTAATCTGTGTAGCAGAATATTAAGCCCAATATTACTTTTTGGTTTTATGAGGAGGTGTTGTTATGTTTTTTCCAGTGAATTGGAAGCATATCATCAGGGCATCTCATGATGGTCTGCCAAAACGCACGTCTAACACGATGAGGATCCGAACCTGTACGGCTCCACTGAAAAGCTTCCACCATAAAGGCGCCAACATCACGGCTGCTTCTAGCCACATCCTTCAGGATTGCACTGGTGACTTCTCCAGGTTTCATGCCCAACAATGTATGCTTTTCCCGACACTTGGCAATCAAGTTCTCGGATATTGTTCTTTTGGCTATTTAAGGCCAATATTGCGGTTTATCAATAGATTTGACCGAAATTGTGGCTAGGCGTATCATGGAGGTACACCAGAGTATGTCCCATGGTTCTACTGCGTAAGCGGTATGGTAATACTTCCGGACGGAACCAAATGGTCCATGAGCTCTGACCCACGGACGTTAGTGGGGGGGAGTTTCACTTGAGCCGGAAACATGAAATAAAGAAAAGTTTTCTATCTTTTTTGTGTGTTTCTTCGCGCAAGTGTACTACTACTGTTTTCCCGCGAGCATCTTTTCCATAAATCTCATAACAAGGCTCACCTCCAACGGTCTTTATGCGGAAATATGTATTATTTTTTAGAATGTCCAGTGCTACATCAAAGCATTGCAATCTTCTTTTTGCATCGTGGCGTTCCGTAATTGCCGCTGGAAGCCTGGATAGAAAAACGGAGCGTTTCAAGGTTTTGCAGTAAATCTTTCTCTTCTTCTTGATGATTGAATTCAGGTTTGATTTGAGCTGCTGAAGACTGCCCGTAGACGAAATTCGCTTTTTGGATCGGAACATACGGGCATGATAACAAGTATTTAATGCGCCATCGCCAAATTTCGTGATAATCTTTCCTTGTAATGCCCCCACGCTCTACGTCAGAAATCCGGCAGGCCTACCTCGATTTCTTCCGCGAGAAGCATGATCATGCAGTAATTCAGGGTGCGTCATTAATCCCGGAGAACGATCCGACAGTGCTTTTCACCACTGCGGGGATGCACCCCCTGGTGCCGTATTTGCTTGGTGAACCGCACCCCTCCGGCAAACGCCTGGTTGATGTTCAGCGCTGCGTGCGAACGCAGGATATTGATGAAGTAGGGGATTCCTCACACCTCACATTTTTCGAAATGCTTGGCAACTGGAGTCTGGGCGACCCGTCCGCACCGGACGGGATCGGCCGGGCGGGTTACTTCAAAGAAGGTGCCATCAAAATGAGTTATGAATTTTTGACTGAGGTTTTGGAACTTCCTCACGAAAAATTGGCTGTCTCATGTTTTGAGGGGGATCAGGATGCACCGAAGGATGAGGAATCTGCAAAGATCTGGAAGTCACTGGGTTTTTCTTCCGACCGAATTGTATTCCTGCCAAAATCTGAGAACTGGTGGGGGCCAGCGGGGAAGACGGGTCCGTGCGGGCCGGATACGGAGATGTTTTATTGGATAGGGGGGGGTAATGCTCCCGCAAAGTTTGATCCTGAGGATGACCGGTGGTTTGAGATCTGGAATGACGTTTTTATGCAGTACAACAAGAAAGATGACGGATCGTTCGAACCCTTGAGTCAGAAAAATGTTGATACGGGGATGGGGTTAGAGAGGACTGCGGCTGTAATGCAGGGGGTGGATAATGTTTATGAGGTTGATGTGATGAGGCCTGTTTATGATGAGGTTTTAGAAGTAGCAGAAGGGACAGAAGGGACAGAAGGGAAAGAGGTGTTGAAACGTCATTCCCGCATCATTACAGATCACCTGCGAGCCGCTGTGTTCATCATGGCAGATGGAATAAGTCCCTCAAATGTTGACCAGGGATATGTCTTGAGGAAATTGATTCGCCGTGCGATCCGCTCGGGAAAACAAATCGGAATCGAAGAAGAGTTTTGTGCAGGAATCGCACAGGAAGTTATCAAGCAATACTCTGATGCCTACTCCAGTCTTCGTGAAAATGAGGGTCGCATCACCGAGGAGCTTAAGAAGGAAGAGGCGCAGTTTGGAAAAACTCTGCGCGAAGGTCTCAAACATTTTGAAAAGTCTGTTGAAAAATTGAAGGGATCAGAAATAGACGGAGTCACAGCTTTTCATTTGTACGACACATACGGTTTTCCACTGGAACTCACGAAGGAAATGGCTTCTGAAAAGGGTTTGAGTGTTGATGAAGATGGGTTTAAAAAAGCATTCGAAGAACATCAGGAGAAATCACGCGCAGGAGCATCACAACGCTTTTCCGGCGGCCTCGCAGATCAAAGCTCGGAGACTACAAAGTTGCACACTGCTACCCATCTTTTACTTGCAGCGCTTCGGAAGGTTCTCGGGGATCACGTGTTTCAGAAAGGTAGCAACATCACAGCAGAACGTCTCCGGTTTGATTTCAGTCACGGCGAGAAGGTCACGAAGGAGCAACTTCTTGAGGTTGAAAAGCTCGTTAGTGAAGTGGTCAAATCCGATCTCCCGATCACATATCAAGTGATGAGTGTTGATGAGGCAAAAGCCTGCGGCGCTGTTGGTGTTTTTGATGAGAGATACGGTGACGAGGTCAAAGTTTACCAAGTTGGTGATGGGAGCTTTAGCAAAGAGATCTGCGGCGGACCGCATGTTGCGCGAACGGGGATGATTGGGGAATTTAAGATCAAAAAAGAGGAGAGCTCATCCGCAGGGGTTCGGAGAATAAAGGCGGTTGTTTTGGGTGGGGCTGAAAAGATTGAAGTTGCGGTTGAGTCGAAGTAATTAAGCTCCAACCCCTGCAGCTTCCAGTCGATGCTCGATTTTTGTAATCCTGACTTCGTGATTGTCAGTTTTGTCTTGGAATTGGCTTGATTGGTCATCCATCGAAGACACAAAATCTCGTTGTAGTTTACCGTTGTAAAACTTCATCTCATCTACTGTTTCTCGATGTTTCTTATCAATGTAGCTTGTAAGCTTTCTCTCCAATGCGTCAAACCTATCAAGTATTTCCCCTCTTTCCTTCATAAGAATCTCAATATCCTGCTTAGTTGCTGGTGCTGATTTGTCATCTGCCATGGGAGGGAAACAGTACTCTTTGCGAGCATCAGAAGTCAAGTTTTGCTACTCTTAGCGTTGTGAAGCTCATCCTGGCAATCACCGCATTAACATTCCTTGCAACCCCGCTCCCTGCGCAGGCCGATTCTGGGCGCCTCTACGAAAAATGGGAATTCCGAACGGAAGAGGACATTAATGCGTGGAACTATGCGGGGCTTGATGAGGGAGGCCTTTCTGCTGATGGGTTGAAGTTTGATGTTGATGAGAAAGCTGTGCTTTACAGGTCTCTGCCTGAAGGATTCCACAGTGAAGTCGATGCAATGCGGGTTCGCTATGACGCGCAGGATCTGGAGGAAGTCTCTCTGCTCTTTATCACATTAAATGACGATGGAAGTATAGGAAGGCACTACAGGATTGGCCATATAGTTGAGGATGAAGGAACGGTCTCCAAATACGTTCCGCTTGCTCTGCATAGGTGGAATATACGCGGAATGGAAATGCTGGCTGTTAGTTTTAAGGGAGAGTCAAAAGATGTGTCACTCGATAGCGTAAGATTCCTGCATTACACATTTCCCGAGAAGATGATGGGCTTGTGGAGGAGCTTCTGGACTATGGAGACATTCGAGCCGTTTACAGTAAATATCATGCATGGCCCCACAGTTGTAACGGATATTGGACCGTACAGAGAGGAGAACGCGCACTGGCAGATTCTTGCACGCTCGCTTAATGCGTATCTTCTGGTTGGGCTTTCCATATTTGGAGTGTGTTTGCTTTTCTGGGGCGCTCACATGAGGACTCATCGCGGATGGTCATGGCAAACCACAAGGAAGCGCATGATATTTTTATTTACCGGAGTTATCGCATCAGTCTGGGTTCTATACGACATGCGGATGGGAGCTGAATTTATCAGAAACGTTGCCCGCGACCACATACAGTACATTTCCGCTGAAAAACCAGATAGAACGTTTCGGGATCTTGGGAACTTCTATGATTTTGTGAACTTTGCAAAACCTTTACTTTCCGATTACGCTCAATACGAGTTATTTTTGGATACCAAGTGGCCTTACGAGAGCATCTTGCGCTACGAAACTTACCCCTCACGTCCTAACCAGAAAGAAGAAATAGTGTCTGATGTTTGGGTGATCTACGACCGTTCGGATGTAACAATTGGTGAAGATGGCAGTCTAATTCTAAATCAAGAACCTTTCACGGCGCCGGGCGAGCTTATCGGACGCTTTGATGAGAAATCATTTATTTATCGTGCTATCCATCTTTAAGATCATATGGCTCTAATACCTTCCATCATCGCGCTCGCGTTTCCCTGCATACAGGGTGTGCTGCTTCTGAAAATTCTGGAAGGAAAACATCCAGTTCTCTTCAGGCTTGAAAGAATTTGTTGGGGATTTCTCGCAGGAGGAGCTGTATCCTCATATGTTCTATTTTGGATGTTTATGCTTGGAGTACCGATATCTTTCGTCGGATGTTTTGCGGTTCAGGTGATTCTTCTTCTCATCCTCATCCTGATTTATGGAATACAGCGCAGGAAAGGTTTGATTGCATCATCACCGCGGACCACTCCTGAAACGTTTAGAGGCTTGATAAATTCTCTCCCACGTTGGGGCAAATTTGTTATTGCATGGATTCTTGTCTGGACTGTCGTGAAGGTTGCACTTGGAGGATATGATCTTCTTGCCACTCCAACTTATTACAACGATACGTACGCAAACTGGAACATGCGTACGAAAGTGTTTTACGAGAACCAGAGCTTAATGCTTGATCGTGAAGTAACAGATGAGTTTTATTTTGGAGGGCGCGTTCCGAGTTATCCGCTCACTGTCTACTTCACAAAATTATGGATGGTTCTTTCCGCCGGAGAGTGGTCAGAAATTTCTGTTAACAGCGTTCACTTTGTATGGTTTCTTGTGCTTATTGGAGCGCTTTTCTATGCAATCCGTCGGGAACAAAATCTTTTGATGGGAATTGTGGGAGTATTCATTCTTGTCAGCTTCCCACTTGTTTTAATCCATGGAATTAATGCATATGCTGATGTTTTAATGGCAGCACATCTTTTATGTGTAATGTATGCCTTTTATCGTTGGGTGATTGAGAAGGGCGCGGGGCGCAGATCATGGCTTTTACTTTTTGGAGCAATGACCGCATCGATTATTTTTGTGAAGAACGAGGCATTGCTCATTTTTCTGCCTCCGCTTGCATTCATATTCTTTGCACTTTGCGAACGTTGGCGGATGCGAAAAGAATTCGCCACGTGGGCTGGTATGGTTGCTGCAGTTGCTGTTCCGTGGATGCTCTTTAAGCTGACGCATAGCCTGACGTTTGGCAACGCATCAAAAGTGAGCGGGTTTGAACTTTCGCCGCACGACGGGGTTGCACATGCCATCGGGAATGATCTTATGTACACGGGGAGTTACCTCCTTTTCTTTCCGTTGTTTGTGCTTCTGCTTGCGATGACCTTCAGATTCTGGAGGCGGAATGCACTTGGTCTCCTGATCTTATATCTATTTATAGTCTTCATCGGTGAGTTTTGCATCTACTGGCTTACACCGCTTGCAACGGAAGCGATCCGGCATACGGGGTTTGGTCGGGGAATGGTGCACCTGCTGCCGGCTGCTGTATTTGTTTCAGTGATGCTTATGTGCAGGCTTTTTGTCGATGTGAAGCCGGCAGCAGGAAGCTCCAAGCTCCAAGCTCCAAAGAAAATTTAAATCCCAAATCCCAAGTGGATCGTCTTTGATATTTGGAGTTTGGGATTCTTTTGGAATTTGGAGCTTGGAGCTTGGAGCTTTTGCCCCAACATACTCCCACACTCCGGCAACCCTTATTACTTTTACAAACAAGCCGGATGCAATATCTTGTGCCAGTTCAACCTTTTTAGGTACAAGATATTGTGCATAACTCATGAATCCGCAATCTGCCCCGATCGGCCAGAAAACAGAAAAAGCTCAGGATATTCCGATGGTTGAGGGAGTTTTAGGTGAGGGAGCTTCTCGAGTTGAATCCGCTCGTCTCTCGACTCCTCCGCATCAGGCGCTACGCGCCCATGCGTCGTCGCTCGAGAAGAGCGGTGATCTCCCCGCAAGAAAAAAAGGTCTCAGAATCGAGCGCAGGTTTACAACTCCGGGAACTGATCCGCTTAAATCTGTGCAGTACGAAAAGCGCACAAGCCGCATTACAAACACAGATGGGTCCGTTGTATTCGAGATGGAAGGTGCGGAGATTCCTTCAGGATGGTCACAGGTCGCAACGGATATTGTGGTTAGCAAATACTTCCGCAAGGCTGGTGTTCCTCAAACAGACGATCAGGGCAACATTAAAAAAGATCAGGAGGGGAAAGTTGTAACAGGACCGGAGAAATCAGTGAAACAAGTAATAAGGCGGCTTGTTTCCTGCTGGAGGCACTGGGGCGAGAAACATCATTATTTTGATACCGTGCAGGATGCTCAGGCGTTTGAGGATGAGCTCGCACACATGCTCATACATCAGAAAGCAGCGCCGAACAGTCCTCAGTGGTTCAATACGGGTCTATATCACTCATACGGAATCACAGGACCGGCGCAGGGGCATTACTATTCTGATCCTCTCACGGGAGTAGTCAGAGAAAGTACAGATGCATATACGCATCCTCAGCCTCACGCATGCTTCATCCAGTCCGTAAAAGATGACATGGTAAACCCCGGAGGAATAATGGATTTGTGGATGCGCGAGGCGAGGCTATTCAAATACGGATCCGGAACGGGAACCAACTTCAGCGAAGTGCGAGGATCTGGAGAGGCGCTTTCCGGCGGCGGGAAAAGCTCCGGACTCATGAGTTTCCTAAAAATCGGTGACCGTGCCGCGGGTGCAATCAAATCCGGAGGAACCACACGCCGTGCTGCAAAGATGGTGTGTCTGGATCTCGATCATCCGGATATCGAGGTATTCATCAACTGGAAGGTAAAGGAGGAAAAGAAAGTCGCAGCCATGCGCGATGCCGGCTACACAACCGACTTTAACGGAGAAGCCTACCAAACCGTTTCCGGACAAAACTCAAACAATTCTGTCCGTATCCCACACACATTCTTCCAGGCACTTGAGAGTGACGCTGATTGGCATCTTTTGCATAGAACAGAGAGACGAAAGGCGGCACAGGAAAATCGTCCCCCGAATCCATGCAAAACCATCAAAGCAAAGGATATCTGGAGCCAGATTGCAGATGCCGCATGGGCGTGTGCGGATCCCGGCATTCAGTTCGAAACCACAATAAACGACTGGCACACATGTAAGGCGGCGGGTCCAATTCGTGCAAGCAATCCGTGTAGTGAGTATATGTTTTTGGATGACACCGCCTGCAATCTGGCATCGCTCAATCTCCTTAAATTCTTCGATGGAGAAAAAGGCGCATTCCACATAGAAGATTTTCGCCACGCAGTCAGACTGTGGACGATTGTTCTTGAAATCTCTGTGTTGATGGCGCAGTTTCCCAGTCGTGAAATTGCAAAACTCTCATATGAGTTTCGGACATTAGGTCTTGGATATGCAAACCTCGGCGCCATGCTCATGCGAATGGGGATTCCGTACGATTCACCAAAAGCGCGAGCAATATGCGGAGCACTCAATGCAATTTTGACCGGAGATGCGTATGCCGAATCTGCACGCATTGCGGAAATTATGGGAGCGTTCCAGAAGTATCCGGAAAACCGCGATCACATGCTTCGCGTAATTCGCAATCACCGGCGCGCTGCATATAATTCACCTCCGCATGAGTTTGAAGATTTGCACGTCATTCCAGTTGGGATTGATCAGGATCTGTGTCCTTCAGATTTACTCAGGGCGGTGCACAATTCGTGGGATGAAGCGCTAAAACTCGGAGTGGAGCATGGATTCCGAAACGCACAGGTCACGGCCGTTGCGCCAACCGGAACAATTGGGCTTTTGATGGATTGCGATACGACCGGAGTGGAACCGGACTTCGCTTTGGTCAAGTTCAAAAAGCTCGCAGGAGGCGGATACATGAAGATCGCAAACCAGTCCGTGCGCCCAGCTTTGATATCACTTGGATACACAGAAGAGCAGGTTGAAGAAATTATGCAGTACGTCCTCGGGAAACTTTCGTTTGAAGATTCTCCGCACGTAAATCGTGAGTCATTGAAAGAAGCAGGATTCACAAGTGATGAAATTGCAAAGGTGGAAGCGGAGTTACCCAAAGTATTTGAACTTTCTTCCGCTTTCAATAAATGGGTGCTCGGGGAAGAAACCTTAAAACGCCTCGGTTTCTCATCTGAACAGTATGATGACTCTGCATTCAATATGCTCGCTTCGCTTGGATTCACACAAAAGCAGATTGATGAAGCGAATGAAACGATCTGCGGCAAGATGACGATCGAGGGTGCGCCGTACGTTCGTGATGAGCACTTGCCAGTCTTTGATTGCGCGAACAGATGCGGAAAGAGCGGCGAACGCTTCATAGAGCCAGAGGGCCACATTCGCATGATGGCAGCTGCACAGCCCTTCATTACTGGTGCAATCAGCAAAACCATCAACCTTCCGCACGAAGCAACATCCGAAGACATCAAGAGTTGTTATCTTTTGAGCTGGAAGCTGGGTCTCAAAGCAAATGCCTTGTATCGTGATGGATGTAAGTTGAGCCAACCGCTTTCCACAAAGAGTGATACGGAAGAAGGGACGGGGACAGGGACGGAGGTTCAAAAGGTTGTGGAAAAGGTCATAGTCAAAGAGGTGCCGCGTCGTAGGAAATTGCCGGATGAGAGAACGAGTATTACGCATAAGTTTTCCGTTGTCGGGCACGAGGGGTACGTCACTGCTGGGTTGTATGAAGACGGGAAGCCCGGTGAGATATTCATAAAGATGGCAAAAGAGGGGAGCACGCTTTCGGGTGTGATGGACACATTGGCGCTATCACTCAGCATGAACCTCCAATACGGCGTTCCACTTGAGGTTCTCGTGCAAAAACTCGTTCACACACGCTTTGAACCTGCAGGCCGCACGGGCAACAAAGAAATCCCATTTGTAAAAAGCATGATGGATTATCTGGGCCGCTGGCTTGCGCTCAAGTTTCTTACAAAAGAGAAGGCCATGTTGGTGCATACTGCTGAACTTGTTGAGCTGGCATATCGTGAAGGAACAAAGAGTAAAGATGCGTTTGTGGCGACGTTGCCGATCGTGGATGAGGGGAAGCCGATGGAGGTTCCCGAGGATGAAGAGGGTAGTGTCATGCTGAGCGGAGGCGAAACAAAGCGTAGCGAAGTTTCGCCGGAGTCGAAGTATGGCACGATCCAGAACGAAAAAGCGTCAGGCGCACCGTTGGCTTTCCAGGGCGCAGAAGATGCACCAATGTGCTCGCAGTGCGGATCCACAATGGTCAGGAATGGTGCGTGCTATAAATGTCTCGATTGTGGGGAGACGGATGGGTGCTCATAAACACGGAATGGTCCTCAGACTTCAGAATCGTCTTCATTAGTCTCACCTATAGGATTTATTCCATCGAGTTCTGCGTTGTCGTAACCATATGTACTACCTACGCATGTTTGTGTAACACACAAGTGATAACACCCCTCCAAAGCTTCGCCTTGTAGATCATCAATCTTTCTGTGTGCAAGATCGGTTTCAACTGCTACCATATCCAAATTAGTTTCATCAACTGCTGCATGCAATTCGGCACGCATTTCAGTCTCGCTTTCAGCGCTCATGACTGTAGTATCCTTTGTAGCTTCGGGATCTGGAGTATATTGCTTTTCTCCCGGCTCCATTTCCGTTTTGAATCGTGGACTCATGATTAATGATGGGGAATTTATCCCATTATTCTCCTCTCACCCCCACAGTCAACAACTTTCACGATGTTATTTTGCACCGGTACAGGATGCTGTTTTTGAGGTATCTGGCGGGTTCTCTGTGGGGTCGTATATGCTCATTTGGGTAAGAAAGCACCAAATTCCAAGCACCAAAAGAATTCCAAATCTCAAATTCCAAAGCCATTTACTAGCATCTTTGAATTTTGGAATTTGAGATTCTTTTGGAATTTGGTGCTTGGAATTTTCTTATCGTGGTACAATCAATCCCAAGATGACATTCCTACCTCTGAGTCCTCTCGATGGCCGCTACAAAAGGAAAGTGGCAGTTTTGGGGGAATTTTTCAGCGAGGAGGCGCTTATGCAAGCCAGAGTGGAGGTGGAGATCCTGTACTTCATCGCACTTGGCGATGAGAAAAAGGTTAAAGAAGTCAGGCGCGTTACGAATGCAGATCGGGCGAAGTTGATGAGGATTGTTGAGAAATTTGGACCAAAAGATGTGACTATGATTCGGCAATTTGAGCGAAGGACAAATCATGATGTTAAGGCAGTTGAGTATTATCTTAAGAAGAAATTCCAGTCGATCCCGTCACTCAGGAAATCTTTGAGCTTTATTCACTTTGGTTTGACTAGTGAAGATGTGAACAATCTTGCGTACGGAATTTTGATAATGCGCGCGCTCAAAGATGTTCTGCGACCGGAGCTAAGGACTATTCTCAGCGATCTTGGCAGTATGGGTAGACGCTGGAGAAAAACTGAGATTTTGAGCCTGACTCATGGACAGCCCGCAACTCCAACAACGCTAGGCAAGGAATTCATGGTTTTCCATGAGCGCATGAATCGCCAACTCAGCGACTTATATGACTTTAAAATGTGTGGGAAGCTTGGAGGTGCTGTTGGCAACTTCTCAGCACATCGTGCGGCATATCCAAAAGTCAACTGGGAAGCATTTTCCCGTAAGTTCGTGCGATCGCTCGGCTTGAATCCACTCAGATACACCACGCAAATAAATCCGCATGATGATCTTGCAGAACTCTCTCACTTATTTGTCCGCCTGAACACTATCCTTTTGGGTCTCTCGCGGGATGTTTGGACGTACATTTCACGCGGAGTATTCAAACAAAAACGCGTGATGGGAGAAGTTGGCTCCTCCACAATGCCACATAAAGTGAATCCGATTGATTTTGAGAACGCTGAGGGGAATCTGGGAATCTCGTCCGCCTTGTTCAATCACTTTGCAGAAAAGTTGCCTGTCTCTCGCCTGCAACGCGATCTTTCTGATTCCACAGTTCAGAGAAACTTCGGAGTTTCATTCGGGCATCATTTGTTGGCTTTGAAGTCACTGAAAAAGGGCTTTGGTAAGTTGCAGCTTGATCAGAAGAAGATAAAGGACGAGCTAGATGCTCATCCGGAAGTTTTGGCTGAGGCGATTCAGACTGTGATGCGAAAGAATGGTGTTTCTGATGCTTATGAGAAGATGAAGAAGTTGACTCGGGGGGAAGCTGTGACGAGGGAGGTTTTGCGGGAGTTTGTGGAGGGGGTGGAGATGAGGAGGGAGGATAAGGGAAGATTGTTGGGGATGCTTTAGGTGGCGCGGGCGCATCCGATTGTTTATGAGTAGCTGTCGATCGGGTCAGGATAGAAAATAGTTGTCGAGAGAGTAGGATCGCTCGCGCGGGGTTAGAATTGCTTCCACTAATGTTTTTCTCAGCATGTTCTTGCCCCGCGCGAGCGGTTCGGCATTCCGGCTTCGCTAGGCTCAGCCTACATGCCGAACGCGCACGCGCCACCTTTGTGCAATCGCTTGTGATAAAAAGCCTCTCCTATCATGTATGACCCCGATATACGCATTCGGCACGGAAACTTTCTTCCACACTGGACAAAAGATGGAGGCATATACCACGTTCGTATTCGTCTTGCCGACTCACTACCACAGCAAAAATTGGATGAGTGGAAGCATGAGCGCGAAGATCTCGTTCGGCGAGCGTCAAAAGATAAAAGAAAGCTGACACGAGCGGAGCAGGAAAGATTAGATTTTCTATTTTCGGATAAGGTCGAGAAGTTTTTAGATTCTGGATATGGTGCCTGCTGGCTAAAGATAGATGAAATTGCGGAAATAGTCGCAGATACACTCTGGAAATTTAATGAAGACAGTTACAAGCTATTTGCATGGTGCATCATGCCGAACCATGTGCACATAATTTTGCAGCAGCTTACAAAAGAGCTTCAGAAAATCATGCATTCTTTGAAGTGGTATACCGGCTTGCACTCAAATAAGATTCTTGGAAGAAGTGGAGAGTTCTGGCAGCGGGAATACTTTGATCACTTGATCAGGAATCAAGAAAGCCTGGAGCGAGCTGTTGAGTATGTGTGGAGCAATCCTGATAAGGCTGGTCTGAAAGATTGGAAGTGGCGATGGAGAGCTGATAAGCACGTGCAAGAAACGTTGATTAAATGCTAACAAAGCGAGTTTCGCGCATTTTTTGCATCAATTGCTCGTTGGCCCTATCGAATTTGCCAGATTGTCTTGCTGCTTTTTTAAGGTCATCTCTTATTTGCGTCCTTAGTCTAAGCAAATTGCGAATTGCACCTGGAGTTGAAGCATCTTCGACTTTTTGAGAGAAAGAATCTATGCGGTTTTTTAGTAAGTCCATGATTGGTAGTATGAAGTTATACAAAAAACCTCCCTTTGCTTTTCGCGTGGGGGAGGGAATTTTATTCAGTTCAGCTCATCCGCCTCACGCGAAGCGCGAGATAATAATGATGCTGCGGATGATGATGGACTGGTTCTGCACTGTCGGGGGCAGTGTAGGTGGGAGAATGGGTGGAGGTCAAGCGAATGGTCTAAATTCTACATTTGAGCAGAAATTGCCTCTCTTATCTCGTCTTCCACTACATCTAGCTTTGCAATAGCACCTATATCCTCTGTATCAAGAGACGGGTTTGTGAGCCCAAATGTTCTTGCATCTTTTGCGAATTGAATAAGATCCAATATGGCTCGTTTGTCTTCACCATCAAGGAAGCGTACTGCTGCAGTTCTAGTATCAAAAATATCACCCAATATTGCCTCTACATCAGCTTCTTTTACACCGCATGCAGTGGCTACTATTTGCTTACCATTGGACGTATCACGACTAAGGTCATATGTACGCTCAATTTTTTGACCGTCTCTTTCTGAAATTGCACGAGCCTTGAATGCAATCCCTGCTGGGATGCTATCGAAGGGGGTGAGTTGGGTTTTCATGATTGGTGTGGGGAAAGAAAAAGGGAAACATTATACAAAAAACCCGCCATCTCTTTGGCGGGGCAGTTAAATGAATACAGGCGTTTTTTACGCCCAAGAGCCCCGCCTCCTGCAGGAGGACATCTGTGGGGAGCAATTGAGGACGTAGGCAGTATTCATTGGCTGCATGATACGCGCCGGGTCTCTGCCGTCAAGACAAGTAAAGGTGTCATGGAACTACGTCTCTCGACTCGGCCGTGCTCTTCTCGAGCGAGAGAGCCCGTAGCGTAGCGGAGGGCGAACGAGTCGAGAGACGAGCACGGCCTCGCTCGAGAAGAGTGTGTCTAAACAGCCATCCTCACATACTCCACAACCTTTGCCCCTTCAAGGTACTTCTCGATCGTCATGGTCGGATCCTTTGCAAAAGGCTGCTTCATCAACGCCGATTCCTCGCGGAATTTCTTTTCTTTGCCCATCATGATCTTTTCCTGAATTTCGGCGGGCTTACCTTCTTTTGTTAGCTGCTCTTTCCAGATTTCCTTTTCATTCTCCACAACCTCTGCGGAAACATCCTCGGGGTTCACAAATTCCGGAGCCATTGCAGCTGCGTGCATTGCAACATCTCGTGCTTTGGTTTCATCGCCACCATCTAGTGTGATGACGACGCCGATTTTGCTGTTCGTGTGTACGTAAGTGCCAAGAGGAGAACCTTCAACAACTTTAGCCTCGGCTAGTGAGATATTTTCCCCAAGCTTGTTTACAAGATCAGGCATCACGGATTCTGCATGAGTTTTTGCAGCATCAGTTCCTTCTGCAAGTGCTTTTGATGCGAATTCCTTTCCAGCATTCTGGAAATCATCGCCCTTTGCGACAAAATCCGTCTCACATGCTACTCGTACAAGTGCGGCTTTTCCTCCATCCTGTGCCATGAAGATGCACCCCTCGGATTGATCGCGAGCAGCCTTTTTGACGGCTTGAGCCTCGCCGCGCTTCCTCAAAATTTCGATTGCCTTCTCTTCATCACCACCTGCTTCATCAAGAGCTTTTTTAACTGCAAGCATTCCTACTCCGGTTCTTTGTCTAAGTGATGATACTTGTGCTGCTGTAACTGGCATGATAAGTGTGGGGAAAATAGAAATTTATGCGGCTTGAGCGGCTGGTTCGACTTCTTCTGACGGTTCTTTATTTTCTTTCTCAATTTTTTCTTCAGGCTCGGGAGGTGCGCTGGCTGCTTCCTGCAGAACATCCTGAACCGTTTTCAATATCAATTTGACTGAAGCTGAAGCATCGTCATTCGCAGGAACTGCCACAGTGAAGCTATCCGGATCTGACATTGAATCGCAAATACCAAAAACGGGAATACCTGCAACGTTTGCCTCTTTGACTGCAATTTTATCACGCAGTGCATCCACTACGAATATTGCGTCAGGCAACTTAGTCATCCCTGCAACTCCTGCAAGAGCGCGATCAAGCTGTGTGAGTTTCTTACGGAGATCCAATTGCTCTTTCTTCGTGTACTTCTCCACTTCTCCGGTCTGGAACTGCTTTTGCAGATCAAGATAGTATTTAATTCTACGTGAGATTGTTTTCCAGTTTGTAATCAGCCCCGGGATCCACTTTTTAGTTACTATCGGATGCCCCGTCTCTTTTCCAAGCTCTTCCAGAAGTGCCGTACTGAAAAGTTTTGTGGAAACAAAAAGGATTGCCTTGCCTTTCTTCTGCAAATCAGCGAGTTTATTGCAGCATTCCTCGAGCTGATTCTTGGTTTTGTTCAAATCAAAGATGTGCGTACCATTTTGAATGCCGTAAAGATACGGCTTCATTTTAGGGTTCCACTTGGCAGCGGGGTGCCCAATGTGGCACGCAGCCTCAAGTAATACTTCTTCTTTTGGAATATTCATGAGATGTGGGGGGAGATCCTTAAGGAACTTCTTAACGTCATCTCTTGCGCAGGACCCGTTAGGTCGGGCAGGAACGCGTGATCGGCGAAGAAGCAGGGACATCATAGGAGGTTGTTTGGTGTGTTGGCAAGCGAAATGGCAAGAATAGTGGCGCGGGTATGTCACGAAATCGCGCAGCGATTGAGTGACTACCCGCGCGGGGCAAGAATGACAAGCCGAAATCCTGCGACAGGCGTTTGTAGCCCCGCGCGGGTAGTCCTTCCGTTTTACTAAAAAAATTTCAATTGAATTTGATGCTACTTTCGGTACATGACGGACATACCCGCGCCACTATCTGAGTGCCACCACTTCCACAGGACTCGCATGTACAAGGTATCTCTGTTTGATACTATCCGGCGGCCAGCAGGTATACAAAATAAGCTCCTCGCCGGTTCCATCATCATTAAACGGCGAGACATCTTTGGCATCAATCACCTGTTTCCTCGTCACCTCATAAACATGAAGCTTGCCCTCGTGGGTTATATAAACGCGTTCGCCAACCACCATCTTATTAATCTGACGGAAGATGCGCGTGTAATCGGAAATATCCCACGGGTAACTTGAGCTGTGCCCATAGATCATCGCTTTACCGGTGTTCCCGGGGTACGCAAACAGGTGACCGAGTCCTTTCTTCAATGGCGCAAGTATTCCTTCCTTACTGAACGGATCATCCGGATGAACGATAGTCACATCCATCAAATTCAAACTTGGAATTGTAATTGCAAATTGTTTGCGTGATGCATACTCGTGCATTATCACAGGTTTTGCCGGAGGGCCGAAGGTTGTTGTTGGAGGGGGGAGGTTTAGGACGAAAGGATCTTGTGGGTTGAATGGGAGGGGGGTGATGTTTAGTGGAATTTGTTCGGAATCCGGGATCCGGAATCCGGGATCCGGAATTTGGGAGTACCCGGATTCCGAATTCCGGTTTCCGGATTCCGTATTCGCAGCAATAAAAGTAGGATCATCCTTATATGCATATTCTCCTTCCGATTCAATTGAGTGAAGTCTGTGGAGGATAGAGAAGAACTTGCCGCGGGTTATCGGATGTCCGAGTGTCAGCTTGTCATTCGGTGAAATCAAATTCCGATCAATTGCCCAACTGACTGAGTCCGTGAACCATGTGCTTGGGATGTTTTGCAAATTTGCTGAAGTTTTGAATGCAATTGAGTTATCACCTGATGATTTTTTGAATGAGCGCTTAAGCATTACAAGTGCCTGTTCCGTAGTCAGTGGATCTGATGGATGAAGTGTTCCGTCACCGGCTCCGGAAATTACTCCCTCCAAAAATCCAACCTCAACATACGGCGCATACCACGCTGCTTGATCGGCGTCTTCAAACAATGCCATATCCGGAAGATTGGCTGTAAACCAAACAACCTGCGGCGCGTATCGTTCCTGCATTCTAAGGACCGAGACAAGCCCCTCAACGCGCGAGAGATGTGCATTCGGTCGTGCTGTTCCATCTGAAAATCCTTTAACAACATTCTTGCTCTGAAGATACGCAAGTGTCTTCGCATAGTGCGAGTTTGAGGGTACATCCGTGAAGCCGACAGCCTGCACCGTTGCCACATTCAATGCGACAACAAGAGCCAAAAGCCTCCAAATGGAGCGGTTTACCATAGGGGGAGTATTTTCTGTGATTTGAGGAAAAATGTCAAGGTGTATGATACCTGCCCGTATGGCCTTACAAATCGGAATCGTCGGCCTCCCGAATGTAGGAAAGTCTACATTGTTCAATGCCTTGATAAGGTCAAGATCCGCGGAAGCACAAAACTATCCCTTCTGCACAATTGACCCAAATGTCGGTGTGGTGGAAGTTCCGGATGAGCGCCTGCACCGCATTGCAGAGATTGTGAAGCCAGAGAAGGTAGTTCCGGCCACAGTTGAGTTTGTTGATATTGCAGGACTTGTTGCAGGAGCGCATAAAGGTGAAGGACTTGGGAATAAATTCCTGAGTCACATCCGTGAGTGTGATGCCATTTGTGAAGTCGTAAGATATTTTGAAGACTCAAACGTCAGTCACGTCGTTGGATCAGTTGATCCAAAACGCGATGCGGAGACGATTGAGGCGGAGTTGATACTTGCTGATCTCCAAAGTCTTGAAAAGAGGAAGGTGAAATATGGAAACGCGGCGAAGACGGGTGATAGGGAAGCGAAGGATCGGATGTCTGTGATCGAGCCATTGATCAGCGTATTGAATGAGGGAAAGAGGGCATCATCAGTAGAAATTCCGGAAGAGGGTCAGGTGCTTTTAAAAGAGATGCAACTTTTGACGATGAAGCCGCTTTTGTATGCAGTGAATGTTTCGGAGGATCAATTGAAATCGGTTTCTGCGGATGAGATTAAAAAATCATTTGGAGTTGATCACGGAGTTTTGGTTGTTTGTGCAAAAGTTGAGGAGGATTTAATGGATCTTTCTACAGAAGAAGCTCGTGAGTATCTGGAAGGACTCGGTGTCACATCGTCAGGTCTCGATAAATTGGCACATGCTGCATACGACTTGCTTGGTTTGCAGACATTTTTCACAGCCGGCCCCAAAGAAGCGCATGCGTGGACCATCCGAAAAGGTGTAACTGCTCCGGAGGCTGCAGGCGCCGTCCACACCGATTTCCAAAAGGGCTTCATCCGTGCGGAGACCATAAGCTACTCAGATTTCATCGAGTACGGCGGAGAGCAGGGGGCGAGGGATGCGGGGAAAATGCGAAGTGAAGGCAAAGAATATGTGGTGCATGATGGGGATGTGATGTTGTTCCGTTTCAACGTATGACCTTCACTCCCCGCCAGGAACCCTTCACGTGCGAGAACTGCAACCATCAAGTGGAGCCACTTGAGCACGGCACCTGCCGCAGCCATTGTCCAAAGTGCTTGTGGAGCAAGCATGTTGATAATGATCCGGGTGATCGGGCATCAACTTGCTATGGGATGATGGAGCCTGTAGGGATTGATAAGGATGGGAAAAAAGGATTTATGATCGTCCATCTCTGCGAAAAATGTGGCATTAAGAAGCGTAATAAAGCAGCTCCAGATGATAATCTTGTGTGACGGTGGTCAGAGAAAATTTTCTGCGATTAACTTTGTGCAACCATCATCCGTGATCAGTAGCTTTCATGATCAACGCTTCCTGCAACGACTGATTAAGCTGCACTTTTTCTGTCACATTCCCTTCGGGCATCTCAACATTCATAGAAATTGTCGGATGACCTTCCTCTGCTTGCTCCACTTGCAGGTCGAAGCGCCCCTCGCCGAAGGCTTGTTGTAGTTGCCCCCATTGCTTTGAGTCGTAACTTCCAAAGTCCTGCACCACGTCTTTTAAATCCTCTTCCTGAAACTTCTCCTTAAGTTCTTCTTCTTCCATCTCGATGTAAAAAAGCACTTCGGCTGCAACGTCACTCAACTTTGAGCGTTCTTTTGCGTCTTTAACTCCTTCCTTAACTTTCTCACGCGATTCGGCGTACTCCTCCGCGGAGCGCTCGCGGTCTTCTTTTGCCTTTTCCCGCACCATGGAGGGCAGGAGATCGAGGTTTTGCCAGAAGGGCATGATTAGTACTTATCCTTAACCCCCTTTATCCGCTCTGCGACTTTTTTCTGCAACCCCTCATCACCCTCTGCCAAAATCTTAATTGCTGCAAGTGCTGCGTTCTTTGGATTCACCACTGTCATCACTGGAACTTCGCTTGGCATTTGGAGGGTTGAGTGGATGTTTATCAAATAGTCGCCTTCATCATGAAATACAGGACAAGCAATTACGGGGTGCACAGATGACGCGGCAACAACTCCGGAGAGTCCGTTGGAAAGTCCTACACAGGTGATGATAACCGTCGGTTCATCCGATTTGTTCAGCTCCTCAATTTTCTCAACAACCTTCTCTGGCACTTTGTGCGCGGAGGCAACAGTAACATCGGCCTCCAGGTCAAATTCCTTAAGCACGCCCTGGATTTTCTCGGCGTAGGGCTGATCGGAGTCGGAGGCGAGGAAAAGTGATATCTTCATGGTGGGTAGATCATAGCATTTGTCGGCAAATTGCTAAATGGTTAAATTGCTAAATTGTTCGCAAGAGCGATCCTTGGCTGCTTTGCGGGCATTGGGGTTGGTAGGCTGATAGAGCGATCATTAACTCGCTCTGCCCGCCCGATGGTCGGACGGGCGAACAATTTAACAGTTTAGCAATTTAACCAATCTGATATAGTAGACACATGATCCCAACTACCTCCATCCAACCCTTCCTCAATAACACTGTCGATGCGACCGACTTCAAAGATCTTGGCGAGCGCTACCAGGGCAAAGTGCGCGATGTATACAAAAAGGATGATCGCGTAATCCTAATCTCCACGGATCGCCAGTCGGCATTTGATTATGATTGGTGCAGTATTCCGCTCAAAGGCCAGGCGCTTAATCAATTGAGTGCGTGGTGGTTTGAGAAAGTAAAGGACGTTATGCCCACGCATGTGATTGCCGTGCCGGATCCAAACATCACAGTTGCAAAGAGGTTAGAGATGGTGAAAGTAGAAGTGGTTGTGCGTGCATATCTAACGGGATCTACTTCCACGTCCGCATGGGTCAATTACAAGGACGGTGTGAGAAACTTCTGCGGAAACGAATTGCCGGATGGTATGGTCAAGAACCAATCCTTCGCCTCCGTCCTGGATGATGACATCATCTTCACTCCATCTACTAAGCCCGAGACCGGCCACGATGTTTCAGCAAGTTCTGAGGAGCTAATCGAAATGGGAGTAACAACGCCTGAAGAGATAGAAAAGCTCAAGGAATATGCGTTTGCACTCTTCCGTCGTGGGCAGCAAGTGGCAGCGGAGCATGGCCTAATCCTCGTCGATACCAAGTACGAGATGGGTTATGACAGTGACGGAGTTTTGACTGTTGGCGACGAAGTACACACTCCGGATTCATCCAGGTATTGGGTTGCAGAGTCCTACCAGGAGCGATTTGAGCGCGGAGAGGAACCTGAATATTTGGATAAAGAATTCTTCCGCTTGTGGCTACGTGAACAGGGCTTCGAGTACGACAAGCCAAAGCCAGAAGTCACAGATGATGCAAGGGTCATGTTAGCCCAGCGTTATGTGGATTTGTATGAGAGGATGACGGGGGAGGGGTTTAAGATAGAGGAGGGGAATGTGATTGAGAGGATGGAGAGGAATTTGGAGGGGTATAGAGTGGGAGTAAGCGTATAAAAGTTACTCTTCTCGAGCGGTCCACTTCTCATCTGATAGAGCGGTTGATAGAAAAATGAGCTGCAAAGCGGGTAGTCGAGAGACTTATCAGTGCTATCATTTTCACCCTATGTCTACAGGTCCATTTTATCTATACATCATAGAGTGTAGTAATGGTAAGTATTACACGGGCACAACTTCCAACATTGAAAAACGTTGGAAAGAACACTGTGAAGGAGGAGGGTGCAAATATACCCGTCGATATCCTCCAAAGAAGCTAGTTTTTGTTAAAGAATTTCAAAGTATTATGCAAGCACGAGAGAAAGAGCATCAGGTAAAGGATTGGAGCCAGAAAAAGAAAAGGAAGCTGATTTCTGGTGAGTGGGAGTAAGTCTCTCGACTCCCCCCCGACTCGCCATGCTTCGCATGGCTCGCTCGGGGTCGCTCGAGAAGAGTAGCGTTTTGTGCTATAATGCAGGGAATTCCTAATGCCCACAAACTCTCACTTTAAGGCGGAATATGATGCGGATGGGAATATTGTCCTGACGAGTGTTGGGGGCGGTGGGGGTGTGGAGGAGTGTGTCATGCTGAACGGAGGGCTGGCCGCTCGTGCTTCGTCTCCGCCCTCCGCTTCGCTCCGGGCTCCGCTCAGCATGACACGGCCAGTCCGTAGCCGAAGCATGCTTAGCCGCTTTGCGAACCCCCTCCGCTTCGCCGGCACCTTCGCAGGAGTATTCCTCTTGCTCTTCATAACTCTAAACTTTTCAAGTTACTTTCAGGTTTTCAAGGCAAAGCTGTTGCCGGATGCAGGGCAGGAAGATCGCCAGGCGCTCCACCTCATAACAAATCCAATTGAAAGGAATAAGTTGCTTGCAGTGCCGCATCTCCCACGTGCAGGAGTGGAGGATGCGTTGCCTATTGCGCCTTCCGTTGCCCCTCCGGATGATCGCCTGATAATCCCAAAGCTTGGCAAAAATATTCCGGTTGTAGCAGCTTCCGATGCTGCGCTTAATCGCGGAGACTGGAAAATGTTCGAATCAGACATTCAAAACGCGTTGCTCTTCGGCGTTGTGCATTACCCTGGAACCGCGGAGCCCGGTCAGGTTGGAAACGTCTTCATAACAGGCCACAGCAGTAACTATCCGTGGATAAGGAGCAGATACAATGCCGTGTTTGCTTTGCTTCCTCAATTACAGGTCGGGGATGAGTACTCTTTGTTTTTTGAAGGAGAATTGCACAGGTATCGCATCACGGGTCGGAAGGAAGTCTCCCCGCGGGATGTAACAGTTTTGGATCAGCCACATAACAGATACATGAGTACGCTGATGACCTGTACTCCGGTTGGGACGACTTTGAAGAGGTTGATTTTGGAGGCGGATGAAGTGGATCCGGAAACGGGGGAATTGCTTGCGGTGGGCGGGATCGATGAGGTTGTGACGGGAATTGAGGATTGGGGGGAGGAGTTGCCGATGTAGGCTATTGCATTATATCTCTTAGTATGAGAGAATGGTGGTACAAATGACCTCAGGCGATGCTCGACGGAGCGTTGGTTACCCCGGGGTCCCCGAGGCACGAGGAAAGCCGGATGGGTGTCGTCCACGAGGCGGCTACCTAATTTCCTCCTGCCGGAAGAACAGCCTTTGGCTCTTGCGGATCAGTTTCTTGAAGGTTGCAGAGTCCACCTCGCCAATTTTTCGCTTAAGCCGTTTGCTATCAACCAACCGAACCTGCGACAGAATTGCAGTTATTTCTCTATCATCAAATGTGAAGTTGAGGCAACTAAACCTGAGCAATTATCCTCTGAAACACTTCTGATCCCTTCTGATGTCCGAGAACGTCAACTAACTCAGAAAGCAGGTATCTAATTACATCACTTCTATCGCCTTTGCTTGGTGCAAGAGCTTCGGCATCCCATACCTTCCTGAGAAGTTCGACATACTCCTTGTACTCTTGTGGACCTTCTTGAGCTAAGCCATATGCTTCTATCTGTCTTCGTACATCCTGCTTCACGAAGTTGTACATCATGTCTCGTCTTTCGTTGAGATACTGTTCCTCGGAAGCTGTCACAACTTGTTCATTTGGTTTCGGTTTTAGTGGGGGGTTCGGTTTCATCAATTGGTTTCCAGCGATAAGTGCTGCAATTCCTGCAGCAGTACCTGCGATAAAATCCAATGCGCGCCTCCACTTTTTTGGTTCCTTTCTCGCAAGTTGCACAATTTCTTCTTCCACAAGTTGAGCAATTTCTTCTTTTTCAAACCCCAAAACCTTTGAAACCCCTTCTGCTATAAGTTCTTTGCTAATGCCCTTGAATTCACTGTTAAACGGACTATCGAAATCTGCTTCAGCAAAGGTCTTCCCCTCAGCATCTCTATCTTTCATTGGGCATATTTCCGAAACACCCATGCCGTCGAAGTCGCAGTACTTCTCAATAAAGTTGAAAAGATCATGCATGTGGTATTTAGATAGTCCACGACCTATTTCTACTCCACTCTCATCAAATTTCTTTTCATTACCCATTACTGAAGCTGGCATATCTTGTGTGTCAACAGCGTCCGCATCCAGCTCGCACCACATTCTCCCTCCTACCTCTTTCACTCTATCATGCACTTCTTTTATAGCTTCTTTTGCTTTTGGTGGAATCACACTTCTGCTGTTTGCATTTATCTCTTGTGATGTGAAACACCTTACACCTTTTTCTTTTAGTTTTTGGAAGCAATGCGCTTCAGTTCCTTCATCGTAATGCACTTTACCATCTTCATCGACCGTCTTTGTTTCATGTCCATCCATCTGATCCTCTCTTGGTCCGATATATATGATGTTGTTGGGATCAACAAAAGGACATTCTTCCAATAATGCCAGAAGATCTTTTGCTCCCCGTCCCTGCAATACCGCTGACACCATTCCATGGATGTTTCCTGTTTCAGTTGTGTCAGGTGTATTAAAATCCAAATGCTGATCAATCCAAATCAACCCAAAAGGAATCCCTAGTTCATGGCATGCTTTCATTGCACCGATGACATCTAAAGCTCGAACATGATTACCACCAAGCGAAAGAACTTTGTGTCCTGCCTTAAAGGCTTTATAAACACGATTAATTCCTTCAGGTGAATGTTTTACGATTCTATTGAGGTACTTAGCCTTCGGATTTTGTGGTGCTTTTGTAGTGTCCATTTTGATTACATCTAGTTCCTCAATCTCAAATCTAGTTTGGTCTATCCTGTCACGAATCGCTGGCATAACATATTCGCCACCTTCGTGAGATTCATAAATTCCCCCTTTATCGTCTAGGGCAAAATTTGAGACTACCAGCTTTCGCTTCGGCTTTTCTGTATTGCCGCCAGAAGGCACATCATTTTGTGATGTTGACATATCAGCATATTATAGCTTTTTTCTAAACTTGTGTCTATTTTCTGAGGCAATTTATTTACTATCCAATTCCTCCTCCGAAGGATGTTTCGCATCTGGATCATCAGATTTTTCATCATCCGGAGGCGCTTCGAAGAGGCCATCGGTTTGGGGTTCTTGTTTTGGTTTTGTGGGTTTGTCTTTGGCGCTGGACGGGGTTGTGGTTGCCGATTCCTCCGGCGGAGACGCCCTCCCCTCTGCTTTTGGTTCTACGTCGCTCTGTTCAGTTGGTGTTGTGTCGGATAGGTCGGGCGTCTCTACGCCGTCGGGCGTATCAACGGCATCCGAAATTGCCTCTTCTCGCTTCTCGGCTTCACGCTTTGCCAATTCCTCTGGGTTCGTTGTAATAATTTCATGCTCCTTTGGCGAGGCGACGATTTGGATTGCGACGTGTTTGCGGCCGGCGAAGAATACTCCTTGTCCGACTGATGCATTCAGAAGCAGATACCTCTCACCTTCTGTCAGATTAAATGCCTTCTGCAACGAGTCGACTGCGGAGGGGGCCTGCTTCAGCAAAATCTGCATCGCGGCATTGGTCACAATTGGTTTTCCAAATGGCGAGCGCATGAAGTCCTCCACGTCCTGCGTGATTGTTGTGATTCCAAGGTAATACTTTCTTGCACGCTTGATTAGGCCGTAGAGGAATCTTGCGGAATCTTCATATTGCATGATGTTCCATGCCTCATCAATTACAACCAGCCTCTTTTTGAGCGAGCTACGGACTTCATTCCAAAGGAAATTAAGGACGATATAAATCGCCATCGGGCGAAGTGATTCCTCAAGGTCACGAGTCTGGAAAACCATTAGCTGGCTACCCACATCAACATTTGTTTGCTGGTTAAAGAGGCCGGCAAAGCTTCCTTCGGTGTACTTTTTAAGAATCTTTGCCATCTCCTCTCCGCCTTCAGTCGTCATCAAAACATCAACAAGATCATGTAGGGTCGGAGGTTCCATTTTCCCCGGGTCAGGGGTTTCCATAGTGATTCCCTTTAGCGCATATGTATCCAGAATTGCTTTATCCAAAGTTGCTTCCCTTTCCGAGCCAACATCCCCGATCATTAGCTTAAATAAGCCATGGAGGTTGATTACGGCACTCCTCAAAAGCTGCCCGGGCTTCGAGTCTTCATCATCACCACTTGAGGAAATTGCCTTGGGGAGATCGAATGGATTGATTCTTGCATTTCCCTGAACAGAAAGCGGAACAACCGCACCGCCCATCACATTTGCAAGTTCGGTGTATTCGTTTTCCGGATCAATTATGTAAACGTCCGTATCCATCATCAAATATCTGATGACTTCGAGTTTTACTGCATAAGATTTACCGGCGCCGGATGTTGCAAACACAGTTTCGTTCGCGTTCGGAAGTTTGAACCTGTCAAAAATTACGAGGGACTCGTTGTGGCGGTTTATGCCGTAAAGCACTCCTTGGTCGCTCGTAAGATCCGAACTTGAGAACGGAAAAGCAGTCGAGAGTGGGGCGGTATTCATATTCCGATTGATTTCCAGTTCATCAAGGCAAAAAGGAAGAGTGGAATTCCACGCATGCTCCATCTGGAAATCTGCAGGCTTCATCAACACAAGCTTTCCTCCAAGAATGGATTCAATGTCTGCCTGAATCTTCTTAAGTTTCTCATCACTCTCCGCATAAATTGTGATGTAGAAGCCAAGTTGGAAGAGTTTCTCGAATCCGCGTGCGAGCATATCCCTGAGTTGTTCCGCATCTTCCAGTGCAGCTTCAAGTTGCGGGTCACGGGAGAGGCCCTTCTCACGTCTCAAGTTTATGGACGAACGCATCTCCGTAACTTTGCGTTTTAACATCTTCATCACCGCAGCACTTGAGCTTGGATAAATGAACTGGGAGATATCCATTGCAGCTTCGTAGTTCACAATTTGTGCCATCCAGTTTGGATGGATCTGGCTTGGCCAGTTAAATGCAAAGAAAGTGCGTGCAATAGTTCCATCCCCAATCGTGATGGATTTAACTCCAACATCGAGCGCGGAAGGCGAAACAACATCCAGAACTTTCTGCAGACCCTCCTCGTAAAGTTGCTCTGCCGTCCTCTCTTCCTCCTGGCTTATGCCGTCATCTCCCTCGGCTTTTTTGGGTTCCTTCTCTTTTTTTGGCGCGGGAGCACCAAGCAGCAGATCGAGCAGAGAGCCTCCACTCTTTTTTGCCGTTGTTTGTTTATTTTCTGCCATTAATTTGGGTTCAGAGTAATCGCTTGATTATAGCAGAAAATGGGGGGTGGGGGTAGGGGGGAGAATGGGATTCGTATGTGGCAAAAACACCATCACGTGGTCAATTTTGGGGTAATTCCTCTTGCCAATAAGGAATACGTGGAGTACCGTGGTGACAGCAAGTAATTCCTTCCGCGTGGGGCTCCGTATAGGTTCCTCGTAAATAGCGCGGCGGGTTTTGCTCTATGGAAACAAAAACCGTTCCTCTGCTATCCGCGTTTTGATAATGTCAGCATAAAAAGGATCGTTGTGTTCATGCTTACGGAATAGAGACCACGAAATGCAGTCTGCAACCTGCAGACATTTTTCTTCAGATGTCGTTTTGATGCTGACATCCAGAGAAACCAGATGGTTGCCCTTTGCCTGCCTTTGAAGGTACTGCTGGAAGTTGAGATTTAAGAATACGTTAGTTTCACGTTTGGAAGCAACAAGTTTAATTAGTCTATCCAGTGGAATTAGCCTTCGCGTGAAAATACGATCGAGGAGAATGTTCGTCACGTAATTGTATAGCACCTGTTTCTCATTCTGCATATTTGTGTACACCTTCTTTTTGTTCAGGATGATCGAGAGAATGGAAACATCGTGCTTTTTGAGTTCTTCTAATAGCCGTTTTCTCGTTACGGGTTTTTCCTTGAATGCGTGCAACACTCCGGGGTGATGCTTTAGTTCATGCTTAGTAAATCCACGGAATATCTTTTTCACAATTTTTCTGATTGCACGCATCGTTCGTTCATCTGGAACAAATAGGAACGTCACTACAAAGTGTTTTGAGGTTTTCTGTTTTGTGAAATCAAATCCCAAGTCGCCACTTTCGTCCATGAAGATATAGGCCATATCATATATCTTACATGTAACAGATATTTCGAATTAGGCTCCTCAAACTGGTGCCCCCCCAATCGGAGGCATTCCTGCAGCCCCTCCCGGTGGCGTTGATGGAATGTACGCACCGATCCTCCTTTCAATCTCACGACTCACAAACGCCTTATCTCGTCCGTACGTCAAACGGCTTAATTGTTTGAAGGCCTCGGCTGCCTGGTCATCGCCTTTGATTGCGTATGGGTTTTCCGGGATGATTGAGAAAGGAGCAGAGGGTTGCGTATCCACGCTCAACTTCATCACCGCTTTGTATTTATCCAGATTGATCAGGTCACTTTCAGAAAAGGCAGGTGCCATTTCTTTTGCGCAGTACTCGGCATCCTGTGCACCGATTTTGTAGAACATCATTGTTCCGATGTTTCCAAAGACTGCGCCCTTCAAATTCACGTTCGCGGAAAGTTTGCTCTCCTTCTCCAGCTGATCGAGATACTGGTGTGCCATGCAGAGGCCGAGCTTGTATTTCCTGGCTTCAGAAAGTATCGACTCAATTGATTCTGTTACATAGTTCTGGAACTCATCAATATAGAGGAAAAACGGCACGCGCTCCTCATCACTTTGCTTTTGGCGACGCATGGCGGCGACCTGAACCTTGTTCACGATTATCATTCCCATGAGCTGCGAGTTGATGTCACCTACAAGTCCTTTACTCAGATTCATGATCAGAAGCTTCTTCTGGCTCATCACATCATGAAAGTCGAATGCGCTCTTTACTTGTCCGACTATGTTTCTTATCAGTGTGTTTGTTGTGAATTGCCCGAATTTGGCTGCAAAGTAGGGGATCATTTCCTGCTTTTCGCGCTGCCCGGTTTGTGCCATCTGTTTCTCCCAGAAAGAACGCACGATGGGATTTGCGACTTTTGTAACTTTGTACTTCTGCCATTCATCATCAGTGAAAAGTCTGACAAGATCCGTGATGGCGCCACCTTCATCCTCATCCGCCATCAGCGTCAAACAACCGTTCCTGAAGTAATCCTGAATCCTCGGCCCGAAAATCTCTTCACCAAACATCTTTACCATCATGTTCATTGCATCAAGAGCGATCAGATCTTTTTCTTCCTCCGATTTTCCTTCCAGCATATTCAGGCCGATCGGACGCTCGGTATCTGCCGGGTTAAAGTAGATGACATCATTCGCCCTCTCGCGCGGGATGCGCGGAAGAAGCGCTTCCGCAAGCGATCCGTGCGGGTCCACAACGCAGCATCCATTTCCATTGAGGAAGTCCTGCACCGCAAGATTAATCATCATTGTGGATTTTCCTGTTCCCGTTTGCCCGACGATGTAAAAATGACGGAAGCGGTCATTAAATTTCATGTAAACATCCTTCTTTGCTCCGCGATAAACATTTGTCCCAAGCTTCACAGAATTTTCTCCTGCCTCCTCAGAATCTGATGGAACATTCTTTGGTGAGGGGACTATCTTGTAGTTCTGCCACTTAATGGTCGTCACCTTGTTATAAACGATGCTTGGAAAGTGGAAAAGCCCGGCAAGTTCAAGCGAACAAAGCAGTAGTCTTGGATGCCTAATGCGCCTGATGATGGGTATCTTTGGAGCGCGTCTTATAAAATCCGCAACAAGCCGGCGGTGATTGTGATAGCGAGTTCTAAAGAGAATATTGCCTGCGATCTCGGAAAACTGGTTGAAACCTCCAATCACATTTTCAAGCTGCTCATCTGATTTCTTCTTTGAACTCGCAGAGGTCACAATTCTAATTGCAGCATGATATCCCGGTGAGCCTGCTTTCATATCCATTGTTTTACTCAGCTCTTCTGTCATCTGTGAAACCCTTTCACCCGTTTGGCGCTCCTCTCCACTTTCCAGTTTAAAGAGCGCGGTTCCATACGTCATCGTCGTAAACATTGCAGAGAACCACGTAATCGGGTTCCAGATTACGATTCCTTTCTTTTTGGGATTGAGTAACTTCTGTGCTTCCTTTCGTGCTTTTTTGTGCCATCCGGATTTGGCAGGCCTGAGCATTATCTGCACTGCAGCACCTTCATCTTTTGCGAGCTTGCTGAACGCATTCGTGATTGCATTAAGCGGATCGCTCTTCATAGTCTCGTAAGTCTTAAGCGGCTTGAAGTATCTCTGTGAAGTAAGCAAATATGTTGAGGATGTGTGTGATTCTTTTGTGAAGATGTTGTAATCCTGAACTTCATCAATCACGGCATCGGGGTAAAAGGATGTTATCTGTTTTTCAACGAAGGAAACGAGGGATCGCGGAACTACTACGTAGAAAAGAATCTCACCTTCCAGTGCGGCATATTCAACCGAGAAAAATGGCTGTCTCCTAAAAAACCTGCGGATCTTGTGCGAGTCGTAAATTCCGTAGAGCGACTGGAAAAGGTGGTCCATCACTCCGGTTACCTCCTTAAAGGATTTACCGGTCGAGAATTCCTCCGAAACTTTCTCCTTATCCTCTTTGCTTTCCTTTTTGGGCATTAGGATTTGCAGGAAAACAAGGCTGCGCGAGCGCAGGCGGTCGGTGAGGATTCTTGATGCCCAGACAATTGCTGTGAGGAGGGCAGCGGTGAGTAGGGCGATCAGGATGATCAGGGTTGGGGTCATTGGGGAGAATAGTAGCGGATTTTAGTCAATTGTGCTTGCCTTTGTAGTTCTATGGATCTGGCCGTATCGGAGAAAATTTTCAATTTTCAGGTACCAATTTTCAAACAATTATCAATTTTCAAGGTTCAAACTGTAGATGTTTGGTCAATTGAAAATTGAACCTTGAAAATTTTTTGAAAATTGAAAATTGATACTTGTAAATTTTCTCCGACAAAGTACGAGCTTGCAAAGTCAGCACAAAACTTCGTGTTGCCAACAAAAGACCCCGCTCCCGCGAGGTCTTCATTTTCAAGTTGATGAACCGATCTCAAGTGAACTGACCTGCAATCTCCCCTGTGAAGAATCCGACGATTACGCGGGCAAAGAAAATAACAACCAGACCGATTATTGCGTAGATTATGGTCTTCCTTCCCTTTGTTACGTTTTCTTCGTTTCCACCTGCCATCATGATGCGGAAACCTCCAACGATCACGAAGATGACTGCGATAAGAGCGAGGAAGCCAAGTACAAAGTTAATAACTTTTACGACAGATTCCCGTGTCTGATCCGCACCGCCATCCGGCGTTCCTTCTATTTCCGGCATCTCGCCTCCGAATTCGGCAAGTGCCTGCTTTACTGCAAAGAACTGAAGGTAAATTGCGGTGATGCCATACGATAGGGCTGTGCTGAGAGATGTAATGTGCTTCATTGTGATTGGGAGGGGAAAGATAACTTCAGAGGCAATACTACGGAGAAATGTGAAGCGCGTCTATTGCCCCCTAAGCCTCAAAAACCCAAAAAGAATTGACAAGAAGCCAATAGATTGGCATTATATTCACGTGGCAACACATAAGAACAACGCAGAGCAAAAAAAAGATCGGAAGGAAAGTGCAGCTTCATCTTCGGATGTCATGAGTCTTGCTGTAAAACAGCCGCCAAAATTAGAAGGATTGATGACGCTTTTGGATACACTTTCCGGTTTAGAAAGAGTTGCAGAGGTTGTTCGCGAGGATTCGTCGCAGGATATGGGCGGTGCAGGAGCAACTGCCGGTGCCGCAGCTCAGGCTTCATCCGGAGCTTCTATTCGTGCACAGGCAATCAAGTCACTTCCATCAACTGCCGTTATGCGAAAGCGTTTGACGAGTCATCTTCAGCGTGAGATGCGGCAATTAGAAAGAAAGGCGAGAAGCATGGCACGATCTGCAAAAAAAGGTAGCGCATATCTGCTCAACGAACTCTACGCAAAAATCCGCCGCATTCAGTCACTAATCGCGGAACTAATTGATGCAGCAGCAGAGGTGGTTCGTCAGTTATACATAAGGCTGTTTATTGATCATCAGCAGTTGGTGTAGAAGGCGCGTCACTCGATGCCAAGAACCTCCATCAACTCTTCCATATCAATATCCTCCAGCGCTGCCTGCATATCCGGATCATTCAGCATTTCCTTAGTTTTTGGATGATTCATAATTCCGATGATGTTTCCCTCAGTTGCCATTGCTTTTATTTCCTCGTCTTCCATAAGCCCTTGGGTTATCTGACCGCGCAGCACCTCCGCGACCGGTTCATATTCCACAAGCTTCTGCATCTTTTCCGGATCTTTAAGAATTTCTCCTGCAACATCCAATCCCTTATCCACCGATTCCGGCACGGGACTTGTTTCCTCTGCAACCTCTCCAAGTGTGGATTCCTCAAGTCCTTTCCTGTGTGCATCCACCATTCTTGCAGGCAGCGTGATCAAACTTTCTTCCTGAACTTGTTCCACTCCTTCCTGAGCCGGCGGGTTAAATGCAGGTATCTGCGCTGTGAGTTTGCCCATCAAAAGAACGAACCAACTCACAATCATCACGATGAGCAGCCCGAACGCCCCGCCGAGAATTGCGCCGCCGAATCTGATCAGACCTTTTTTCCATCCGGTTTGTTTCTTTTTCAATTTGAAAAGGATGCTGATCAGGAAGAACTCAAAACGCGCAGTCACATATGCAAGAACTCCTCCGCATGCCATCGCAATTGGTTCGATAACCATTTCCGGTAAGCCATAGGTTGGGATGAATGGTGCAAGAAAAAATCCGAAGGGCTTGGCAAGCAGATACGCAGCCGCAAGGCTCAAAATCCCAAAGAGTTCTTTAAAGAAACCGCGGAACATTCCACGTAATGCAAAGAGGGCGACTATGCTGGCTCCTATCAGCGTGTAGGCGTAGGGGGGGAGGGGGGTGGTGAGGATGGAGAGCATGATTTTCTGCGTGTGGATGGTGGGTTGTCGTGCAAACACTAAAAAGCTTACTCCTTCAAAAGTACTTCTAAATATTTCTCAAAACAATGTGACAGTGGCTCCTGAAATTCAGGAAAGGTATCCAGAATAGGTATGATGTCGGACTCAGTGTGATAAGGGAAAATGCCCATAATTTTTTCATTTTTGTTAGAAACAACAACTATCGAAGCTATACCCTGCTTGACAAGGTCATGATCTAATCCAACCTCATAAGATCCTTCATGCTGATCGCTCCCGGCCAGCCATCCATTCATACATTTAACGACCTTTCCTTCCAAAGGAGCACAGCTCTCATTGTTACACATCCCAAACCCCATTCTATGATAATAGACGTAAAACTGAACATCGCTCGGTATTTTGTTGGGATGTAAAACTATGCCAATGGGGGCTTTACCACCAATGCGTAGCGGACCAAAGTTATCTACGGATTTTAGGAATTCATTTTCAGGGTATTTTTTTAGCGCTCTTAATAATTCTTCGTGGATTTTCTCACCTGCCCAAAAAACTTCCTTTTCTCCTGTTCTAGGATTTACTTCAATGGTTTTACTGTATACCCAGTTCATGTCTATTTCCCAGAGTAATTCATATGTGGCCATTACAAATAACCAAAAGCAGATTGTTCCGATAAAGATAGTTCCCAAAATAATATTTCTTTTTATTCTCATATAGTTAGTCGGTAATTTCTAAAATGCCAATGCTCTTGGAGTCACCCAGCCTGGCTCTAATGAAAACTTTATAAACTTCATTCCACCTTTTCAGCTCCGTAAGGGTGATGCAACCTAAAGTAGCCTGACCGGTGTGAATGTACTTTTCTTTATCTTTACCCGGTCGGTGCTCATGCCCGATATGAAACCAGACCTTCGCCTTGGGAGCCTTTTTGGCATGAGGAATGCCGCCTTCATGCGGATGATCTGCTATTTCAATGTCATAAAAGCCTTTTTTCCATCTTTCTCCCTGATATTCAATAACCTTGTAGGATTTCCTTTTGATTTTGAGTCGTTTTGCTGATCTAGAGTAAGTTACTTTTACTGGGCCTGTGTAAGGATTTCCCGATATTAAATAGGATTTTCCATTCTTTTTGGTCTTAACAGAACCTGTTTCACCCTGCCTCCATCCCTCCATAATCGTAAAGTAATCTCTCCTGCCTTCGCGTTTATCGAGTCTAACCCTCAAAAAAGCGGGTATTGCCTGAACTTTTTTGTATCCATCTATTTTTACCCATAAAAAGCCATCCTTCTGCTCCTCAATGTAGTGCATTACCTCCATTACCTGGATATCAAAGTCAACTTTAAATTCAGCTTCTGGCCTGACAAATGGCCACCTTATTTCTTTTACTTTAACCAAAACTGACTTCTTTTGAATACGCGATTCATTGAGATTCACTTTAAACTTTATCTCTGAAACCCCAACGTCATTTAATACCTTATCTCTCTCAATTATTCTGGTTAAAATTGGCAGGCTGAAAGAGCTTTGATCTATTTTGAAAACCCCAATCTCCTCTCCAATTTTTCTAGTGGATCCACAACGTAATTTCAAATTTTTCTGAAAGCTTTCTCCAATTGCTTCAATCTCAATTCGGATGTCATCCCCTATGGATTTCCCTGAGTATTTTATGCTTGATAGTGTCAGAAAGATATTCTTTATCATGAGTAAACGGGGTTATGATTAACTGTGATCATAGCAGATTGTGATTGGTGGAGCTGGAGGGATTCGAACCCTCGACCTTCTGATTGCGAACCAGACGCTCTGACCGACTGAGCTACAGCCCCACGAAGTTGAAGTCTACTCATAAAGAGATATGTAGCAAATGACATGATCTGAATAAATTTTGTATTCACCATTTCACCCCACCCCATCTCGCCGGTATACTCTCCGCGTACCATCCATTTTTGTTATGCATAGAATTCTTGTAGGACTCTCGGTTTTTCTTGTGCCACTCATCTTGTTTGCGTGCGTACAGCTAGGTCAGGAAACTGAGGAAACTCCCGCAGTCATCGAGGAGCAACAGGAAGAAGCGGTTGAGCCGCCTCCACCTCCGCTTGAGGAGGAAGACCTCGTCACGCGCAACGTAACTTACACTGGGATTTTGGAGGAGGGTGGCGTGACGATTTATCAGGAGGGCAGCCACAGGCTGATGCTTTCGGATGGGAAGATGGTTCTGCTTGAGCCTGCGGAGGGCGAAGTAATACCACTCAGTTTATATGTCTCCAAGCTTGTCCGTGTGCAGGGCGATGTATCTCCAACCGTGGAGGCGGGCGGAACGATCATGGAGGTTAAAGAGATTCACTGGATCCGCCGTGAGGTTGATGAGGAAGGTGATGAGGAAGAAGTTCTGCGAGTTTTGTGCGGTGGTGATGAGGGTGCTGTGTGTCCGGAGGGGTTTGTTTGTGAGCTTGGTGAGGAGGAAGGGGTGTGTGTACGTAGCGCGGACGCTTCGACAGGCTCAGCAGAGTCCGTATCCGATTTTGAAGATGAAGTAACCGATGAGTCTGAGGAAGAAGAGGTTGTAGAGGACGAAGGATCGTCCGCGGAAGAGGAAGAACAAACATCCGAAGCATCAAGTGAAACAGATGAAGCCGCGGATGGTACTGATCAGGAGTCTGAAGATGAAGAGGAACAAAAGGAAGAACTCGCCCCCACAAACGGCCGCCACGCAAAATCACTCGAACTCATGATGGATGAGGACTATGCGGCTGAGCGCTGGACACAGGAATACTGCAGTGAGCATGTTGGCTTTTGTATTCCTGTTCACAAAAACTGGTACTACAAATCTTTTGGTGCGATGACATCCATCCTCTGGCATGTAGAAATGGGTGCTCAGCCTGTGGAGGTTATGGGCGATGGCCCGCTCCTCGTTGAACTCAAATCCGGCGATCTTGCGTCAATCGGCGTTACGGATGGAGAAGTAAAAACTGTTGGAAGCAAAGTGATCGGTTATCGTGCGTGGAGCGAGGGCAGGCACTTTGAGGTTACTGCACCTTCCGGAGTGGAGGAGGCGGTGCGGTTTGTGACTAGTGGGTTGAGGAGTTCGGAGGAATAAGAGCAACTTTAGAGAGGGTTTTGCTGATTATTAATTCAGTGATACAATTTTTGTGTGATCAGCACGAAGCCAGAACCGGAGTTTATAGAAAAATATATGTCATTGGCAGGTTTGCCGGGAATCGATGTAAATCGTGATAAGTGGAGGGTGGCATTGGTACAGTTGTGGTCCAATAGCAGTATGGGGCAATGGCCTGATTTAAGGGATGGCGAGGATTTGAACCCTGATGAGCGATTACGAGTACAACAAGCAGCGGTTCAACAGTTGTTGAGGGTGATGAAAGCGACGACAGATGGTATATCACATATGAGAGAAATTTCAGCGTCTGCTGCATAATAATGCCTGTGAGATCACATCCAGCACCTACTAACATCAACCTCCCCAACCATCACAACAGATCCATCTGATGCTCCGTTTTTTTCCAACGCATCCTTCAATCCTATCCTCTTAATAATGTCACGAAACCGATGAATTGCACTCGCATTACTCCAATCCGTCATCTTTGCAATCTGTTCAATTCTTTTTCCGCGTATTGTAAAAGTGCCGTCCGGATCCTCCTTGATCGTAAAGTCATCTGTTCGGACAGATTCAAGATGCGGTCGGAGAACCGGAATAACTTCTTCGCGTTCTTCTTCTCTTTTTTTGCGTTCTTCCAAAACAACCGGGAGGAGTTTTTTGATGAATTCATCAACTCCTTTTCTTGTTGCAGCGGAGATTTCGGCAAAGATCTCAACTGAAACTTCAGGGACATTTTCCACAAGATCAATTTTGTTCAAAGCTACGAGCTCACGTTTTTTGGAAAGGGTTGGGGAGAAGGCCTCCAGTTCTTTTCGAATTGTCTGGTAATCCTCATCCAAGTTTTCACGGCTCACATCAAGCATGTGTACGAGCACGCCACAGCGCTCAATATGTCTGAGGAATTGATCACCGAGACCTTTTCCTTCGCTCGCCCCCTCGATGAGTCCCGGAACATCACATACAACAAAGCCTCGGTCATGGACTTTAACTACTCCGAGGTTTGGTATCAAAGTCGTGAAGGGATAATCCGCAATCTTTGGTTTTGCAGCAGAGATCACAGAAATCAAAGTTGACTTTCCAACGCTTGGCAAGCCGATGATTCCGACATCTGCAACAAGCTTCAACTCAAGCTTCAACTGTTTTTCTTCTCCGGGTTCTCCCATTTCTGCAAAATCCGGTGCTTGCCGTACCGATGATGCAAAGTGTGCGTTGCCGTATCCGCCACGTCCTCCTTTTGCAACGATCACCTCATCACCATCTTTGATGAGGTCGGCGACAACTTCATCAGTTCCCGCTTTTGTTATCACGGTACCGGGTGGTACTGTGAGAATCGTGTCTTCCCCACCTCTTCCGCGCTTATTAGATTTACCTCCTTTTATGCCATCCTCCGCTGCAAAGTTTTTGCGTTCCGCAAAGTGAGAAAGAGTATCCACATCCTTCGCAGCGCGGAAGATGATATTTCCACCATTCCCGCCATCACCACCCCACGGGCCACCGCGCGGTACGTATTTCTCCTTTCGCCAGGAAACGAGTCCGTCTCCGCCTTTTCCTCCCTGCACGGTGATGGTGGCTTCATCAAGAAACATGCGTAAATGGTAGCAGGTTGTTTATTTTTTGACCCACAATCTTTTTATAAAAGGCAGGGATTGCATTGATAATACATATCCAATCGTCGGGACGAATGCGTTCAGGAAGGGGTGAGGGAGCTGAGTGGATATCAAAAAAATTGAAGCAATTACATATGTCATCAATGCGATTATGAATACACGCATTTTGCTGATTTCCCAGGCTTTATCTGACTCTACTCGGCTGTTGCGTTGCTCGATGATATCGAGGCGCTTGGAGAAGTCATTGTTGTTACTCATGGAACGATAATAAAAGAAAACTGGCTTGCCAGCCATCCTTCGCGCTTGATGGCCTGCCATCCGTAGCGCAGCGATTTTGTGGAAGAAAAAACTTCCACAACGCTCAAGCGCTACGGACGGCATCCTCCGCTGCGCGAAGGATGGTGCCGAGGGAGGGAATCGAACCCTCACTCCCTTGCGGGAACACGATTTTGAGTCGTGCGCGTCTGCCAATTCCGCCACCTCGGCAACGCATTACATTCTATCACTTTCTTCTATTGGTGATCACTGATTTTAAACACAGTCAGAACGTCTCCGTTCTTGCGCGCGAATGCCCTGTATTTTTTAGTTATGCGAAATTGCCAAACCTGATCGGAGTGGGGATTGCGCTTTTTAAGGTCTACACCTCTGTTGTCGCCTTTTTTGAGTTTATGAAGTGCTTTCAGAAAGTGTTTAACAAGCCGATGCCGTTTCAAGTATGAATCGGCACGGCGAGAGACGAGGATATGTCGTATCATTTGTATTCGATGAGTAGGCCCTTTCGTTCATCATCCAGCATTGCGTCATAATCATCACCCATTTCTTTGGCAAAATTAGAATCTTCTCCCTCTGAAAGAAGGATCTTTTCCAGTTTTTTCCCAGTGAGATTGTCGGGTGTATCTTTGCTGTGATCCAGTGCAAATTCGATGCGCCCTGTGCGTACGAAATGCATGAGGTATGCTCGCAATATACTACTCAGGGAGAATCCTAGCTGTCGCGCCAGTCTGTCTGCCAGCATTTTAAATTTGTCATCCAGTTTAATGTTTACCTGTGTAGTCATGATAGTTGGGGTAGCGAATTCTATACATAGTATAGCTTTTTCTATACACGTTGCAAGTACTATTTCTATGCAGTTTTTCGTGCAGAAAGCACCTTTTTGAGCTCCATCGCATTCACCGCATCCGATTTATCCAACCACCCCCTCTTTGCCACACTTACTCCAAGATCAAGGAAAGAAAACTCTTTCACCGCATGTGCATCAGAAGCTATGAGGAATTTGCATCCTGCATCTTTAGCTTTGCGTACCATACTTGCAGGCAAATCCATTCTCGTCGGCTGTCCATTTATCTCGAGCCACGTTCCGCTTTCCGCAGCTTTTTTGTAGAGGAGTTCCTCATTCAGATCGTATGACTTGCGTGAGCCTATCATTCTGCCCGTTGGATGTGCGATTGCATGAACGAGTGGATGCTCGATTGCAGCTATCAGTCGTTCAGTGTTATCCGAGCTGAAGCCCGAGTGGATCGCGGCAATCACAATGTCAAAAAGTTTTAGGATGTCATCGGAGTAATCAAGGCTGCCATCAGCTTTAATATCAACTTCCGTCCCACA
Source organism: uncultured Candidatus Peribacteria bacterium (assembly GCA_964632395.1). GTDB lineage: Bacteria > Patescibacteriota > Gracilibacteria > Peribacterales > Peribacteraceae > CAZWES01. The sequence continues at coordinate 73,778 of CAZWES010000001.1, forward strand.
AAGAATCTTCACTTTCACTTTCTTCTGAACCTCTTCGATTTCCTTTTTCTTTTTTAAGACATCCGCTTTTGTTTTTGGGCCACCTGCCACAGAAAGTCCCGGAGAATGATCGCTGATGCAGATGTATTCGAGACCGAGTTTATCCGCAGCTTTAGCCATTTCTTCAATCGTTGCGTGGCCGTCTGACCATGTGGAGTGGACATGCAAATCTCCGCGGATATCATCAAGCTTTATTAAATCCGGAAGCTTGTGATTTAGCGCTGCATCAATTTCTCCGCTTGATTGTCTGAGTTCCGGTGGAATCAGGTCCATTCCGAGGGATTTGTAGACTTCAGCTTCGGTTTTTCCGGCGATTTGTTTTTTATCGTGAACCGCGCGGGTAACCGAACCCGCGCTACGCGTTTCAAAAACACCATACTCACTTACTTTCAATCCCTTCTCCTTCGCATACGACCTCATTTCAATATTATGCTGTTTGCTGCCTGTAAAGTACTGCAAAGATGCGCCCCAGTGATCTTCCTCAATCATGCGGAAATCAACCTGCAAACCCGATTCAAGTCGGACTGAAATTTTCGTGTCACCTTTTCCAATAACTTCAGAAACTTCCGGCAACTCCGTCACAAAGTCTGCAAACTTTGATCTGTTTTTTGCGATGACCAGAATATCCACATCACCAATTGAATCCTCGCGCCTGCGGAAGGATCCTGCCACCTCCATCTTTTTAATCTCCTTGCATTTTTTGAGCTCTTTCAAAAGATCTTCAACAATCGGTATTGATAACCCAAGTAGTGTCCGCCCCTGGATTTTTTCCATGATCTTTAAGCCCTCTTCAAACTTTTCCACAGTCTTCTTCCCAAACCCTGGCAACTTCTCAATCTTTCCGCTTTTGATGGCCTTCTTCAAACTTGGGATATCTTTTACCTTCAATTCTTTGAAGAGAACTGCTGCCTTTTTGGGTCCGAGAAATGGGACTTTAAGAACATCAAGAATTGATTCCGGGATTTTCTTTGTGAGTTTTACGTAATCCTCAACCTTTCCGTTTTCAACGAGTTCCCGGGCACGATCCTCAATCCCTTTTCCAATTCCATGCAGTGTGTGGAGCTTCCCCTCATGTATCAGGGTAAGAATATCTCCCTCGTGATCGCGCAGCGTTTCCGCAGCCCTGCGGTATGCGATTATCGGGAACGAGTCTTCCTCATTTCCCTGGATCTCCAGGAGGTTTGCAAAATTCTCGAAGAATTGGGCGAGGTCGGAGGAGTGCATGGTGTAATTATATCGTGGTGAGAGGATTCTGATACAGCAAATAACATTTAAACACTTGCATATATGTTTATATGTCTGCTAAACTGTTTCAGGAATGCCCTCAGAAAAGATTTACAGGCAGGCCTCGGAACTGAAGGCGCTTGGGAGCGTAAGGCGGCTGGAAATTCTCTCATTCCTAAAAAAGAAAAAATCTGCCGTGGTGGGGGATATTGCAGAGGCAATTAGAATTTCGCAGGAATCCGCATCACAGCACCTCAGAATTTTGCGGCTTGTGGGGATCGTAACCTCAGTTCGGAGAGGAAAGAATGTTTCTTATCGCATCAGGATGGGGATTGCGGAGCCGGCGAGGGGGGTTGTAAGGGATTTGTGATTTGAGTTGAGCTGCAGTTTGTTTTTGTGCGCACGGAGGTTTTCATGTTTTAATACGTTGAAACCAAGCAGCAGTTCTACATTTGATGACTTGTGAGTAGCGTCGGTCGATTGTGTTCGTACACACACGTTTGTATTGTTGTTTTAAAACGTTAAAACAAACACGCCTGCGTACAAAATGCAAAAAAGCCCCGATTCCGTGGTCTGCTATTCGAGGTGGAAAGCAGAAAAGCGAGACCAATCATGCCAAATTTGTTCTACTATTGGTTTGTTTCGATGTTTTTACATGGCAGGCTTGCATTGGACAAAGTTGAAATCGTGCATCAAACTATTAGCCGAATTAACCTTAACCAGCTCGAAAGTGCCAAAAGAGATCTTTCTTAAATTGGGCAGTGTCAAATATTCAGGAAAGTCCATAGGCGATGATATACGGGTTGAAATCGAAACAATGGGAGAACGCGTTGTAGTTGATAAGCAAATTAAAAGAGGAACGACAAAACGGATTAATAAAGACATTGTAAGATTTACCGTTGATCAAAATTCACTCACTCTGCCAATTACAGTCAGAATAATTGAGAAAGATATTGTGTTCAATGATGTCGGAGCCAAAAAAGTGAAGATAAAGGTGGATTTGTCGAATCAAGGGTCACAAAAAAGCACTCATCGAGTGGAAGTATTTGAAAAACGCTGGAAGTATAAAAAACCAAAAGCTTTGTTTGATGTCACTTTTGAAGTGTTGGCTTCAGATATATTTCGATACATCGAAGAAATGGATGAAGGATTTTTGTTGGTAAAAAACGAAGCTGATAAGAAGAAGTCTTTGCCAGCGTTTCTTAAAGTCAAATACAATCGACGTGAAAATGAGCGTGAATATTTTACCCTTCTCGAAGGGGTTTTGCAGGGGAAGACATTTTCCGTAAAAGCGAAGAGTGGTGGAAGCTCTCGTCTTATTGAGGGAAATCCTTACACCGGGCCGGTTCATATGACTTATTCAAAGTCTGCAAAGAAATTAACTGTTAAGGGCAGAAAATATAAAATCATTGAGGATCCGGCAAATTCTTGGAGAAAAGGTGTCTATGATGTTGAAATCCCTGATCATCCACACATGATGCCAGAGGATTATTTGAACAAATCTTCGAAAGCAAAAGTTTGGTTTCATATAGGTCATGATCATAGGGATGAAGTGGCGAAGGAGAGGTACTTGCATACTGGTACGATGACTGCAGGATGTATGACGATGATTGAGTTGGAAAAATGGGATGAGATTTATAAAATTCTTATCAAAGCGCGGAAGGGCGATTCGATGAGTGTTGGTACTGTTGAGATCATAGATTGATAATCATGAAACGTACTTTGTTTGTCATATCCGGCATTATCCTTATTGGAGTAATGGTTTGTATCGCATTAATCTTTTTTGCCAATGGAGGAACATCAGGAAAAGATGGAAGACTCCGCGCTATAGGCGAGTTTGGCAACCTCAAAATCGGAGACAAATATTTCTATAAGGCTGGTGGTGATGTTGGTAATGCTTACGAAAAAATTCCTCCATCGAGATTTTATATTTATGTTCTACGGAATGACTATAATTATAATGATATCTGTACTTATGAGTCATGTGGAATTATTGGTGGTACGGTCTCTCTTTTAAGGGGGTGGCTAATGGGCTACAAGCTTTCTCCTTATGAAGAGGAATTTGGTCTTGAATTAAACGACGCCGGAGAATTTCCGACTGGAGAATCGTCTCTGATTGTTGTCGCAGACGGCGATTCTAAAATTAGAGGAATACATCCAAACGCAAAAATGGATAATTTAATTAACATTTTAAAACTATATCCCGACCTGGTAGATTTTGATCTTCTGAGAGGGATGACGGAATTTGGACCGCTTGAAGTCGGCGCAGATTTTCCGGCCCATCTTATTCAGGAATTTGACGACCATATTTTTGCAGGGGAACCACAAAAGAAATTCACAGTGTATTACATATGGAATAAACCGCGGGGACCCGGATGTAATTACTTTGAGTGCGGGTATCATCTCGATCTCATTTATTCATACGGAGGAGATTATTTAGATATCTGCCCCGATCGCGATGACGTGCTTCTGGAGCTTGGCATTAGCCCTTCACAGGTATCGCGCGGTGAGGCGACTCTTATGGTGATAACCGATTCCAAAAACAAAATAACAGGTATTCACCCCAATGTTTTGCTTAGAGATGTGGCTGGGATTTTGTTGCAATACGCTTTGGTGCGGTGAAGCACTGGAAGAATTTTGTTTGGTCATCTTTAGCGTTAGTATTTGTTTCCATGTATTAATACGTTAAAACAAGCGCGCCTGCGTACAAAATACAAAAAGCCCCGATTCCGTGGTCTGCTATCCGAGGTGGAAAGCAGAGAGGTGGAATCGGGGCGGGTGTGATGAGCATACTCAGCGTTTTCTGCTCTTCAATTCTTCTGCTACTTCAAAAAGATCAATTTGGGAACTCTGTAGAAAAACCAGTGCGTGATACAGTAAATCAGCAGCTTCTTCCCTAGTTCTCAGGTTCCCCTCGCTTTTAGTGGCACAAATAAGTTCTTTTGCCTCCTCAATTACCTTTGCTCCGCACACTTCGATCCCGCCATCAAGCAGTCGTTTTGTGTACGAACTCTTTTGATCTGCATTTCTGCGCTGCCGGATTGTTTCAATTAGTTCCCCGATTGTTTCGAGTGGGAGTTCAGGAGCGTCAAAGCATGAAATATTGTTTTTGTGACAAGTTGGACCCTTTGGGATTGCCCGAATAAGGAGAGTATCGCCATCGCAGTCTAAGTAAATGGAATCGAACCTTAGAGTGTTTCCCGATTTCTCCCCCTTCTCCCACAGTCTTTTCTTCGATCTGCTGTAAAAGGTCACATTACTCGAATCAATGGTCTTTTTCAGTGCTTCCTCGTTCATATAGCCGAGCATAAGGATGTGACCTGTTCTAGCATCCTGAATGATTGCAGGAACGAGCCCATCAGGGTTTTTTTGCCAGTTAATGGCATCAAGATCAATCATAATCTGACGGGGAAAGAGGCTTTTTGTAGCGCTTCCTTCACGTCCCGGATGCGAAATGTTTCAAAGTGAAACACGCTCGCAGCAAGTACAGCATCAGCTTTCCCCTCCTGAACTGCATTGACAAATGTTTGTAGAGACCCTGCTCCACCGGAGGCAATGATTGGAACACGAACGTGCTTTTTAATCTCTCGCAGAAGCTCCGTGTCGAATCCTTCACCGGTTCCATCACGATCATAAGATGTTACAAGCAATTCTCCTGCTCCTCGTTCAACAGCTTCCTGTGCCCATTCAATTGCATCAAGCCCCGTATCTTCACGACCTCCTCGAACAAGCACAGTCCAGTTTTTTCCTTTGCGTTTCGCATCAATTGCGCAAACCGTATTTGCACTTCCAAGCTGTTCCGCCATTTTCGAAAGAAGTTCTGGTCTTTTCACGGCGGCAGAGTTTACAGAAACTTTATCTGCCCCTGCTTCGAGTAGTCGTCTGGCGTCGTCAACGGAGCGAATGCCTCCACCAATTGTAAGTGGTATATTCACGCTGTCTGCAACACTGGATGCAAGATCATATACGGCTTCCCGATTATCAAGTGTTGCGGTGATATCGAGAAATACCAGTTCGTCTGCACCTTCATCGCAGTATCGTTTGGCAAGCTCCACGGGATCACCGGCATCGCGTAGATTCTGAAACGATGCGCCTTTCACAACACGGCCATTCGTCACATCCAAACAAGGAATAATGCGAATAGCAGGATCAGAGCTTGCGGAGATGAAAAGTTCTGAGAGTGATGTTGCATCATTCAGTAGCGACTTACCGACGACAGCCGCAGCGCAGCCTTGTGATCGAAGTGTACGGATATCACTTCCACCTCGTATTCCGCCACTCGCAATAACTCTGACTGATGGAAACTTTGACTGCACATTCTTGTACAAGCGGAGACTTGGACCTGATTCCATTCCGTCATACTCGATATCTGTGATGAGCACAGTGTCAATGTCCATTTGTACGATACGCCGCAAGGCATCATTGAGACTCACATTTGTTCCATCACGCCAACCCCGAATTTTCACTTCATCTCCCCATACATCGAGTGCAGCAATGAAGCGATTTCTACCAAAAAGCGTAACGGCATTTCGCAACACATCAGGGCTCGTGAAGATGAGCGTTCCGATAACAATTTGTTCTGCGCCCGCATCGAGAAGCATCTGAATATCTTTGAGAGAGCGAATGCCACCACCCGTCTGAACCGATAATCCTGTCTCTGCGACAATGTTTTGTATAAGCTGCAAAAAGGCAGAACCAACCTTCCCTTTTTTCGCTCCTGAAAGATTCACAAGGTGAATTCGTTCTGCACCTTCCTCTTTGTATCGCTTGGCAATCGTGAGTGGATCATCTTTCCACGTTGTTTTGCGCGTGAAGTCACCCTGTGCAAGTCGCACAGTTTTTCCAGCCAGCACGTCAATGGCGGGGATTACTTGCATAATTTAGCGAAAGAAAGAAGATAACGGTCTCCAATCTCTCCCGATTTCTCCGGGTGCCACTGCACACCGAAGAAGTTTTCTTGTCGAACACCAGCGCATAACGATTCACCGTACTGCACAGTCATTGTGATGATATTCGGATCATCCGGTACACAGGTATAACCGTGTACAAAATACGCATAGTCGCCCGTTGAGAGCTTGTTCCATCCCATGTGTGGCTTGGTTATGGTGTTTGGAAGTTCCTGTACTTCTCCTTTGATAATTCCCAGACATTCGGTGGGACCCTCCTCCGATTTTTCAAAAAGAAGTTGCATACCGAGGCAGAGGCCAAGAAATGGTTTTTTGAACTTGCGGAGCGGCTCGACCAATCCTCGATCTTGTAAACGATTCATTGCTGCTTTTGCTGCACCTGCTCCAGGCACGATCAGCCCTGAAAGCTCTTTAAGCTCTCCTGCCTTTTCAACAATTCGTGAAGAGATATCAAGGCGGGTGAGCGCACGTTGTACGCTTCCTACGTTGCCTGCGCTGTAACGGAGAATGCCTATCATAGTGAGCCTTTGGTAGAAGGAATGCCCTGCTCGTGCGGGCATGAGCGAAAAGCAGATCGCAGAGCGCGACCTAACCCCTTAAAAAGAGCTTCAATTTTGTGGTGCTCGTTCTCACCTCTGCGCAGTGTCATGTGCAAATTACATTTAAGCGTCTGTGCAAGTGACTCGAAGAAGTGTGCTACGAGTTCTGTTGGAAGTTCCCCCACGTATTCACGCTTGAATTTGCCATCGAAAATGAAGTAGGGACGGCCAGAGAGATCAACAACAATTTCTGCGAGTACTTCATCCATAGGCACCCAAAAGCCATATCGTTCAATCCTGCGTTTGTCACCCAGAGCTTTTGAAAGCACCAAGCCAAGCACAATACCAATATCTTCCACAGTGTGGTGTTCATCCACTTGCAGGTCTCCGTCTGCTTTTAGTGTGAGATCAATGAGAGAGTGCTTTGTAAAGAGTTCGATCATGTGATCGAGAAACCCAATGCCTGTGCTTACATCGGATTTTCCTGACCCATCGAGGTTCACAAATGATTCGATCTTCGTTTCTTTCGTTTCACGCTTCACAGAAGCGAACCGAGGAAACTGCGTATTTGTTTGCATCTTCACAAAGCACACACCTATGTTTTCTGCAAACTCACGATCAGTCTTACGATCTCCAATCGTCAGTGATTGTCCGAGATCAATATCATTCTCATCGAGGAATTGTTTCACCAAACCAATCTTTGGCTTCCGACATTCACAATTATTACTCTGCGTGTGCGGACAGATGAAAATTTGATCAAAAACGATTCCTTCCTCCAATAATTCTGAAAGGAGCCCGCCTTGTGGAGGCTCAAAGTCTTCCCGTGGGAAGCTCTCGGCACCTAAACCATCTTGATTACTGACCATCACAAGAGAAAACCCTTGTTCTTTGAGTGCCTGTAATCCTTCAATGACGTTGGGAAGAACACGAAATTTCTCCATAGAATCAACCTGTTTTGTCTCTGGCGGCTCCCAGATCAGAACGCCGTCACGGTCAATGAATGCTACTTTTTTCATGAAAGTAATGAGGAAAGAGAAGCAATAAGAAGATCGTTTTCTTTCTGTGTTCCGGTAGAAATGCGGAGGCAGTTTTCAAGTTGTGGCTTTGACCCGAAATTTCGCACAATGATTTTCTTCTCATTGCGCAATCTCTCGTACATATCATTGCTGCTTATTTTTTCGGGGAGGCGCATAAGAAAGAAATTTGCATCGCTCGGATATACAGTACATCCGAGCCCCATACAGGCTTCTTCCACACGTTTTCTTTTTTTGAGGAGTAGCCGTACATTTTTTTCCATTTGCTCTCTTTTTCCCCACAATACCACCCCCATTCTCTGAGTGAGCAGATTTACGTTGTACGGTGGCTTAGTTTTGAATAGCTGCTCTGTGACACGTGAGTCTGCAATGCCATAGCCAAGACGTATTCCCGCAGCGCCAAAAGCCTTGCTGAATGTACGCATAACGAGTAGGTTTTTCGCCCCATTCTTCACAAGCTCGATGGCAGATGGAATACCATTGGCATCTGCAAATTCTCCGTACGCTTCGTCTATTACGATGAGACCTTTAAATTCATTTACAATCTTATCGAGCATCTCTATGGGGATACTGTTGCCTGTAGGATTGTTGGGGCTACAGAGGAAGAGAATATCTGCCTCAGAAAATCTGGCGGAGAGTTGTTCTTCATTAATCCCGAATGAAGATGTGAGCGGAATGCTCACGTATGGTGATCCACATATATCTGCGCAGACTCTATACATTCCATAGGTTGGAGCAACACTAAGAACGCTATTCTTTGGTCGTACGAATGTGCGTATAGCAAGGTCAATCAATTCATCTGTTCCATTGGTCATAATGATTTGCTCTCTTCGAATGCCATAGAATGCTGCGATCTCATCACGAAGAACATCAGTCGTTGGATCAGAGTAGCGATTGATGCCTTTTATTGAAGGGGGAGGGATATCAATTGTGAATGGAGACTCATTTGCATCAAGGTATATCCATCCTTCATCCTTGCAGATGTGGCGTGCACAAACGTAAGGTCGAATCGCCTGAGTGGAAGCCGGTATTGGTGGAGATTGAAATGTCATGGCTTGGCAAAGCGAATTTCCACTGCTCTTGCGTGGGCTTCGAGGCCCTCGGCGCGGGCAAGGATGGTAGCTGCGATTTTGAGATTGTTCAGTCCGATTTCATTGAGTTTCTGAATGGAGAGCTGTTTCTGAAATATGCGCACAGAAACACCGCTCTGTGTCCGCGCTGTTCCAGATGTAGGCAGTACGTGGTTTGTTCCAGAACAGTAATCACCTACAGTTTCAGGAGTGTATGGACCAACGAATACCGATCCGGCATTCTGGATGCTTTCTAAAACAGTGTCGGTGTTATTCGTCTGTAGACTCAGGTGTTCTGGCGCGTAGGAGTTACTCAGGTCAATTGCCTGCTCAAGCGTTTCCGTAATGATTATGCAACTTCGCTCAAGTGACTCAGAGGCAATGTCTTTTCGCGGCAGTGTGAGAAGCTGCTCTCGTAGTTCTTGCAGAACCGACTTTGCAATTGCTTCGGATGTTGTAAGCAGAACTACCTGTGCACCCATACCGTGTTCTGCTTGAGAGAGCATATCAGCAGCGATACAGCGAGGGTTTGCAGATGTATCTGCAATGATGAGTAGTTCCGAAGGACCAGCGAGCATCTCAATATCCGCGCCGCCCGGATCAATACTTACTAATGCTTTTGCGGCTGTCACATAGGCGTTTCCGGGTCCGGCAATCTTATCCACCTTCGGTATCGTTTCCGTACCGTACGCGAGTGCAGCTATTGCCTGCGCTCCACCAACTGAATAGATTTCATCCAGCCCCAGAAGGTTGGCAGCGGCGTAAATGACATTTGCATCCTTCTGTTCCTTCTGTGGTGGTGTGCAGAGGGCAATGCTCTTCACTCCTGCAAGCTGCGCCGGTACTGCCAACATGAGGAGCGTTGAGAAAAGCGGTGCCGTTCCCCCCGGTATGTATAAGCCTACCCGTTCAATGGGACGAATGAGATATTTACAGGAAACACCGGCAGTCGTTTCAACCTCTTTCATTTCTGATTGGGACTGCCCATGAAACGTGCGTATATTTTCGATGGAAAATCGCATACTTTCTATTAGCTCCTCAGACACACGACTTGCCGATGCACGGATCACTTCCTCGGGCACACGAAGTTTTCCAGGTTCAAAATCGTCAAATTTCTTCGAGTACGTGCGGATTGCTTCATCTCCTTCTTTTTGCACTGCTTCAATGATTGGACGCACTGTATCAATGTATTGTGAAAGGTCGCGCGTAGGACGTTTCAGTGATTCCAATACAACTTCTATTCCCGTCGTTGATAGTGAAAGCATTTTCATAATCACTTTATTGGATAAGTTTTTCAATTGGAGATACAAGAATGCCCGTTGCACCGCATTTCTTGAGCTTTTCGACTACATCCCAGAAATCCTCTTCAAGAACGACCGAGTGAACAGCGATCATTTCCGGCTTTGCAAGTTTCATCGTGGTGGGACTGTCAAAACCCGGCACAAGTTTCATAACCTTTTTTAGAGATTTTTCCGGCAGATTGAACATGATGTATTTATATTTTCGTGCATCCTGTATACCTCTTGCGCGTAAGAGCAATTTATCAATCAATTGTTTCTTCCTTTCCGGTGCACTTTTGCTGCCAATGAGTATAGCCTTACATTCCATCACATTCTCGATGATGCGCAGCCTGTTTGTACGGAGTGTACTGCCTGTGGAAACGAGATCGCAGATTGCATCTGCCACTTTCAAAGCAGGTGCGATCTCCACGCACCCCTTGAGAACAATCACATCTGCGTCAATCTTCTTTTGTTTGAGATATTTCCTGAGTAATTGAGGATATGATGTTGCAATCTTTCCTCCTTTGAGGTCAGATAAGACATCGTAGGATGAGGTCTCTGGTACTGCAATAGATAGCGAACAATAACCGAAATCAAGGGGTATAAGTCGTTCTGTCTTTGCGCCATTTTCTTCAAGCAGGTTGCTTCCAACGATTCCGAGGTCGGCAACTCCATCCTGCACGTATTCCGGTATGTCGTCATCCCGCAGGAATAAAATATCAACATCAATGTTGCGACAACGCGTAAAGAGCCTGTTCTGATATGTTTCAAATTCAAGCCCCATTGATTTTAGGAGCGCAATTGACCCCTCGGACAGTCGTCCTGATTGTTGTACTGCTATGCGTAGGTTTCCATTTAATTGCATGGTAATTTGTGGGAAATATAAAAAAACCTCCTCACCGCGAGGAGGGGATGATGTGGCAATTGTTATTTTTTCGAACCACGCCGTCCTCTCCCCGCGGGAGTACTTGCGTGGTGGCGATGATCCTTACCCAGCGCTTTACGATATCCACCTTCCCCGTTATTCAAAAACCCAGCTATGCGAGTTATCGTGGCAGTGCTTGCTCCGGTTTTCCGTGCAACCTCGCGATAGGGGAGTCCGCTTAGAAGTAGTCCTGCAACTTCCAGTCTTTCGCTCAAGGCCTGCATTTCGCTCAATGTTGCAACATCCCGCAGGAAATTTGCTGTTTCCCTTATTGTGCGGCATCTGACAAAAGCTGCGCACAGCGCACGTAGTTCAGGACTTTTTCGCCAGGTGTTTTCGCGGAAGCTGCGTTTCATGGGGGCAATATATAGTGGGCGGGGGTGTGTGTCAATGTTTTAATACGTTAAAACAAGAGGCAAGGAAAAGCAGCCTTAACGTGGAGTTTAGGCTTGTTTTGGTGTTTTAATACGCTAAAACCAAGCAGATTTAATCAAGATTCACAGAACTTTCTCCATCCATACTGTTTCCAGTCCTCCAAGCTCCCCGCGTTTATATTCGCGATAGCCCCTGATGATTATTGATGACTCTGTAGCTCAAGGATAATATTTCTTATATTTCTTGCAATGATTTTCTTAGAGGAATGTGGGGTAAGAATGTTTTAATACGTTAAAACTAGGGGCGAGGAAAAGCATCTGTAAAGTGGGATTTTGAGCTTGTTTTCGTGTTTTAATACGCTAAAACTACACAGCTGTGCAAAACTTCAGAGTAGAAGCCTCCTATTCAATCTTCAGTATTTTACAGTCCACAAGATATGGCGAATTAAATGCGGTCGTTTCACCTGCCTTTTTGCCGGGCACTGGGAATAAGCGGGCAGACAGTGGTTTGTCCAATTTGATTGCCAAAGTCGCTATGTCCAGAAGTGTTGCTTCAATCTTTTCTGTCGGTGTATCTCCTGGGATCGGGACAGTATCCAGTCCGCAACCGCAAACCGCTGAATATAAGAGCAGGTTAGAGATGTTATAAGTTTCCTCATTTGCCCCTGCTGCAAGCCCTCGATCTTCACAGACTGGAAGCATAAGACCGGAGTAACCGCATTGTTTTACTGATAGTCTCTTTAGTACACGTGTGATCAAGGCAGAAATTGTAAGCGTCCCCTGGTTTCCGAATTTGCCAAATCCTAGCTTTTCATAGGCAAAAGCAACACTTTCCTGCTCTTCAAGGCCTGGATTTAGTGAAACATCTATTCCGTTATATTTAATATTGGAGTCCTTTGAGATTTGCTGAGATAGGTCTGCTATCTTTTTGGTTTCTTCCTCGAATATTTGTTTTAGGTTTTGTTCGGCCTCTGTGAGATTATTGGATTTTGAAAATGCTTTCATGGCCAAATCTCCACATTCCAGGCCAATACTGAAAGCGTCTTCACCTTCATGAAATCCTGTGGGAAAGAAGGGGATGCCTGCTTTGCAGTTTGCAGAAGCGCAAAACCTGAAATTCCCGTAACCGTTTTCTGTTTCTTCGGCGATTCTTTTAATAACCTGCGCAGCAACTTTGGCATTTTCAAAGTTTATTCCGCTGTCTTTATCACCTATTTTCGCTGAGCACGAAATTCGGGAAGTTACCTTATTGAATTCTGGTACAAGTTTTATTCTCTCAGGAGTGTCTGCAAATCCAACATTAAAGAAACTCACATCGAGTTCTTCACATACATGTTCTATTTTTTGAATTGCACTGACGATTTCTGCATCAGGGAGACTGCCAAGATATTCTTCCCAGGAATTTGTAGATATCCTTGTCGTCTGAACTTCGTAGCTTGATTTTTCGAAAACATTTTTTGCTACCTGGTTAAAATCAGCAGCTTTCCTGATTCTATCTTCTTCATGCGATTTTAGAGATATGCCTGTTGTTATGGTTCTGATTTTCATATTTTATCCGGGTAGGTTCTAGATCATAGTACCAAATAAGGTGGGACACGTGAAATTTTTGTGCTGTATGTAAAAGAGCATGCTTGTTTTCATGTTTTAATACGTTAAAACAAAGGGCAAGGAAAAGCAGCTTTAAAGTGAAGTTTGGAGCTTGTTTTGGTGTTTTAATACGTTAAAACTAAGCCAAGCTGCATGAAAACAAAAAGATAGCTCCACTCCTATATCCGGTTTGACGCTATAATTCCAACATGCTTGATACTAGTTTGGTACACAGCATTCTCACAGAGTCCTTTCCTTCACTTGAGGTTGCAGAAATTGTCGCGCTGGGGGAAGGGTGGCACATTGATGCGTTTGCTGTGAATGAGGAATACGTCTTTCGGTTTCCGAAGACGGAGGAAGCCGTTGTACATCTTCGAAAGGAAATATGCATGCTTCCAAAACTCCGTTCCGCCCTACCACTCGCCATTCCTGATTTTACATTCGTCGGCAAACCATCTCAGTCATTCCCGCGACCGTTTGTAGGATACAAAATGATCGATGGGGAGATTCTGACGAAAGAATCATTTGCCAGTCTCTCCGACGCAGCAAAGAAAAGCATCGCCAAGCAGGTCGCGGATTTTGTGATGGCAATGCACAGCTTTCCTTCCCCTGAGGCAAAGAAGTGCGGCATAGAAACATTGGATGCGCGTGACGACTACACGGAATTCCTGCGAGAAATAAGGGAGAAGGCGCTTCCGAAGCTTTCAGGTGCAGAGCAGGAAGAAGTTGTCTGTCTTTTTGAATGGTTCCTCGAGGAAGAGAAAAATTTTGCATATGAACCAATTCTTCGCCACGCGGATTTGGGGCTCTGCCATCTGCTTAGTGACGGGCAAAAACTGATAGGTGTAATCGACTTCGGAGATATGACAATCGGCGATCCGGAGTATGAGCTTCATTTCCTTTATGAGGGCTGTGGAAGAGTTTTCATCGAGCTCATCCTGCAGTATCTGAATCATCCTGACCCCGATCGTCTATTGCAAAAGCTGCAGTTCTATTCCAAGATGAATTTTCTGGATGACGCACTGCATGGGCCAACTGATGGGTGGAAAGAGTGGGGATGGAAAGAGTTCAGAAGAGCATTGGAATCTCCCACTGAGTAGTTGTTGGCATAAGTACTGGTGTTTTAATACGTTAAAACAGTGGGGCAAGGAAAAGCAGCTTTAAAGTGGGGTTTGGAGCTTGTTTTCGTATTTTAATACGTTAAAACAGACCAAAGTCTCTAAAAGCTCAGAAAAATACAGAGATGGAGCCTCGTCACGTAACAACCTCCTCCAATCTTCCATCATCGACCGTCTTTTTTATCTCCCCCGCAATCCTCTCCCCATAACTCACTGGCTCCCCATGCAAGTACATCGAGTAGGGAGTGAACTTTGTTCCCGGCGACCCCGGAATCCTCAAACTAACATCAAAAATAACAATATCCTCTTTGCCCTCTTCTGCAACAACTGCGCCCTGCAAAGCGAATGGGCCGATGATGCCTTTGTCATCATGTTTTTTAGTTGCAGCCACAAACTTTTCACCCAGGTCAAATGCTTTTTCCAGAATGGATTCTTTTACGGTGACGGCGATGTGACCAGTCTCAATCATCTTCAGGTCAACGTGCTTGAGTGCCTTAGCTTGTTCGGCTGCAGTCATTTTCAAAAACCCATCAAGATTAGTTTGTCTTCTTGTATCTGTTCCCATCAACTCAAGTTCGTTTGAAAGAGGGGAGTAGAAGAAGTTGAAGTTAACCGGAGCGCCGACTACAAATTCCTCAATCACGGCATCACGCCAACTTGAATCCACTTTTCCATCTGCCTCAAGTTTTGATCCTTCTTCTTCATATTCATCTTTACTTGAGACAACAAAGAAGGCGCGCTCATAACTTCGTGCTTTCTCACTTGCCTTGACAATTATCGGCCTGTCGATCTCTTCCGGCTTTTCAAAAATCTTTGGAGCTCTGATGCCAGCGTCATGCAACAAATGATACTGGTTGTAAGGCTGGTCGCGTTCCTCCAGTTTTATGTACGAGCGGTTGCCGAAGATCGGTACATTGAAATCATTTTCAACTCGTGAATAATCGCTGAAGTAAACCCAAAAGTAGCGATTGTGGATAAAAATTGTATTCAGAGATCTTAAGTTTTCCTGAACTTCATCATCAAGAACGTTTTCGAATGTTTCAACTGGTATCACTTCATCAACACACCCTTTCCCGTCACGAGCCTTGTAATACGTATCGTAAGTTTTGTTTCTGCCTTTTCGCGCTACGCATACAGTCTTAAAGTCAAACTTCTTTGCGCCATGGCAAACATCAAGTGCGCTGTGTCCGCCAAGGACGCCAATTGAGATCTTATTTGTGTCGTAGCCTTTGAGGAGTTCTTGGGGGGTCATGGTTGATCAGGGATGATAGAGCAGGAATTGAGATGATTAGCTTTTATTCGTGAGTGGAAATCGGCAACTTGTCGCAATTGATTTGTACGTACTTTACCTGGTGGGAAGATTACTCCAATCCGCTTTTCCGGGAAATATTGTTTTACAGTATGAATTGCGGGGATCAAGTCATTGTCAGCGGAAATAACAATTGCAGCGTCATACGAATTGGTATGTGCAAGGCTCAATAGATTAATCGCGATGTTAACGTCCGTTTGTTTTTCTTCAGGCTTGAAGAAGACATGTCCGCATTTATGGCAACGTAGATGCCTTTTTCTGAATTCACCCTGCACTATTTTTATGCCTTGTGATTTGAGTGAACGAATTCGCTTGTGATATTGCTGCAATTTTTCTTTGGACCACCACGGGCTTGCTGTGAAGTAATAAACATCAGCGAGTTCATATTGCTTGGTCAAAAAGAATTGGATGAGTTTTTTGATGTCAATCTCACTTTCGGCATTGTGCGTTGGGCATTTTTCCAGTGCGTGGTGTAGGTTGAAGCCGTCTATAAATGCTATTACGCGGTGTGACATGATATGGATAATAAAAACCCCGGGTCCTCAGGGGCCCGGGACATAGGGGATATACCCCCATGGCGGTTGCCTACAATATAACTCATACAGGCTTTTCGTGCAAGAGGCCACAATCTTTTTATTGTTGGCCGCTTTTTGGTAATTTCGCGAATAAACATCATATTTAGTCGTCACCCGAGTACATCTCCAAGCTTCCCACTTGTGATCGCTTCTTTAATGTCTCTTGCAATCCTCCTTCCCGTGCTCATCGGGACATCATACTTCAAAGCAGTATAAGGAGATCCCTCAATAAACGGATTTGTTCCGGCAACAATTCTTGCAGAAATTTCAAACACGTAGATATCAAGCTTTCTCGTCACAATTGTTTCCAGGCAGAAAGGTCCGAACAACCCCTTTCCTCCGCAGAGCTCCTTACTCGTTCTGACTACGCTCTCACCCATCTCAAACATCTGTGGCAGAAGTGACTCACGCACCGTCACTGCGATATTCCCCGTCACCGTGTAACTTGTGAAGATGGAAGCGGCCAATTGATCTTCCGCACGGATTCTTCCGATGGAATCTGCATTTGATTCATACCGCTTATCAAAGCTCATGATCTCCAGCTCTCCAGTCACGGGCGAGTAGAAGTAATGGATGTAGAGCGGAACACCAACGATGTACTCCTGAATCACAAAATCATTTTCATTTGGATACTTTTTATCTTTAACTTCTTTAAATTGCTCCGGATTTCTTACAATAAAGTAACCGAAACCGCCGGCTGCCCCGTGAAACTTAACGATCACGGGCTTATCAATTTCTTCTGGGGTGTTAAAGACTTTCGGGAGCTTGAGTCCCGATTTTTCCATCCACTCGCGCTCTTTTGTTCTATCCGATTCCCACTCCAGGATATCTTTTGTTCCGTAGTACATCACATCCATTTGTTTTACCCTGTCATGCCCCATGTAAGCGATGAACGAGCCATGCGGAATTACAATCGCGTTTCTTTTCCTTAGTTCCTCTTCCAGTTTTTTATCCCAGTTTGCCCAGTCATCAATAGTGATAATCTCATCCGCCACACCATAACTTTCGTATGGCTTCTCTCTGCCTTTCTTGCATATCACAAGATTTCGCATTCCTTCATCCCGTGCACCTTTCAAAATTTGCAGGGCGCTGTGGCTGCCGAGCGTGGCGATGACGTAATCTTTTGGATTTGCGGAAGCCGGTGGTATAAGACCGCCTGTTTCCATAATATTTCGATGAATATAGCAGATTTTTTTTGGGATGCAAGTGGGAGGCTTGGTTGGAGTAATGATCCCAATAGTCACCTCCTACTGTAACGAGGGGTAGCCGGTGGGATTATTGCTTTGCCAGATACTCGTGAAATCCCACAGGGGAGCACTTGTGTCGTACACGTTGTGCGTCTCATCGAACACATCGCTCTCGGCACCCAGTGCAGTGCAGGAGCCACCTCCCCAACCGATGCACTGTGTTGCATCGTCACCTGGGCGGTCGAGCCAGTAAGAATTAACAGGAGAATATCCATTCGAATCTCCAGCAAAACCTCCCACTTTACTGGATCCGCGCACTTCTCCCGTGGAATACGAATTCTTCACCATGTCACACAAGATACAATTTCCTACCAGTCCACCGGCTCCCATAACGCCGTATACATTTCCGGTTGCATACGAGTTTTCAATTGTGCCGGCATGAAGCCTGCCCACAAGTCCGCCTGCCCACCCCAGGGTTGCAGAATTTGCCGTTACATCTCCCGTTGCATAGCTATCTACTATTGTACCTGCCGCCATCTCTGCCACGAGTCCTCCTGCCATAGCATTGTTGGAAGTAACATCCACATTTGCAGATGAGCGGCTTATTGCATCTGCGACAAGGTGTTCTGCTATCAATCCCCCCGCCCTCTCATCACCCTGCACTGTGCCGGTCACGTGAACATTTTCTATAGCCCCTTGGCTCAAAGAGGCCAGAGGCGCAACCTGCGAACCCCCGGCGATGTTCACGTTCTCTAGATTTAGGTCACGAACAGTGCTGCCTACACCGATGTAAAGAAACATAGCTGCAGGCTCTCCTGGCTTGTTGATAGTCAGATTTCTAATGGTATTTCCTCCTCCGTCGAATGTGCCGGTGAACGTGCTGGCGATGGGTTCAAATGCGCCGAAATCTTCACAGAGCACATCGGATGTCAGCGCATAATCTGACGCCATCGTAGTTATTCCCTGCAAATCCTCACACGTACAGATTACATACGGGTCGCCGCCGGAAACACAACAAGTTGATGATCCTTCTCCCGGCAATTCCCCAAAGTGTGATGATGTGACCCGTGGTCGCCCGGCTTGCTCATATACCATATACCCCGTACATGATGACAACTCAGGTTCAGCAGGATCGAGGGGCAAATCGGTAATGAACTCGGGAGGCAGCGTACCCAAGTCCACACCGCCCATACTAATACATGTTTCTGCAGGAACACTGGGCTTGCAGATAGGCTTGGCATTTATTTCGCCTTCTCTAACTTCTCCGCCTCCTGCCGCTTCCCATTTATCAATCAAATATGTGGTCATGGAGCTTTGTATCTCTTTGATGTGATATTTGCGCTTCGCATCGTAAGCGCTTATCAGATTTTTTCTGGGGGCTAATGCAACTATTACGATTCCGGCAATCATGCAGATCATTCCTGCTACCAGCAGAAGCTCTATTAGAGTAAAGCCTTTTCTATATGCTAAGCGGCACATGTGTCTTGTCATATACGTGACCATCGTAACTCATAATCTGAATTCACAAAAACCTAAAAAAACGCTCTTTTGAGCTCTATTCATACATCTCCGTAACACTTTCTCCCTTAATAACATGTTCCACCACTTCCGAGAGCATCGGTGCAATACTCAAAACCTTTAAGCCATCGAATCCTTTCCCATTCAGTGGAATCGAGTCTGTCACCACAACTTCTTTGAAGGAAGCTTCCTTAAGTCTCTCAATCGCAGGACCCGAGAAGATGGGGTGAGTTGCGGCAACGTACACATCTTCCTTGGCACCATTTTTGATCAAAGCTTCCTTGGCTGCACAGATTGAGCCTGCGGTATCTATCATGTCGTCATAAAGAATCGCGGTCTTTCCTTCAATCTCGCCAACAACATGTAGGATGGAAGCCTCGTTATGCTGAGGACGGGCTTTGTGCATCACAACAAGTTCCGCACCCAACTTATCTGCAAAAAGTTTTGCAGCCTTTGTACCGCCAGCATCAGGTGAGACGACAGCAACGTCACTCAGATTCTTCTCCTTGAAGTATTTTACAAAGAGCGAGAACGGTTCCAGCGCATCCATCGGAACATCCGAGAATCCCTGAACCTGATCGGCGTGCAGCGCAAGGGTCATCACGTGGTCCGCGCCTGCGGATACAAGCATGTCACATACAAGTTTTGCGGAGATTGGCTCGCGTGGCTTACTCACTCTATCTTGTCGTGCGTAAGGGAAGTGGGGCATGATCACGCAGATCATCTTTGCGAACCCGAGTTTTGCAGCCTGGCACATAAGGCAGGTTTCAAAAACATCACTATCAATTGCTTCGGTTCCTGTTTGTATGATGAAGACTTCTTTCTCGCGTACAGTTTCCTCGTACCTAACGTACTGTTCTCCACTTGAGAAAGTCTTGAGCTCAACTTTGCCAAGGGAGGTACCGAGTGCCTTAGCAATCTTCTCGGCGAGCTCGGGGTGCGATGATCCGGAGAAGAGCTTCATGTCGAGTATATTGTACCACAGAGACGACTACAGTGCTCCATCAATTGCTTCCTTAAACTTTGCAAACGGCTGTGCGCCGGAAAGCTTGTGACCTTTGCCATCTCTATCAATCAAGACGAAGCCGGGAGTGCCAGTAATACCGGAAGCTTGGCCGTCGGCCATATCATCCTTGGCTTCCTGTGCATACTTTCCGCTATCAAGGCAGTTATCAAATGTGGCTGAGTTCAAGCCAAGATCACTTGCGTATTTTTTGAGTGATGCAACATCAAGTGCGTGGGAATTCTCGAACATTTTGTCGTGCATTTCCCAGAACTTGCCCTGGTCATCAGCGCATTCTGATGCCTCTGCCGCTTTCTGTGCGTTTGGATGGAAACCGAGTGGGAAATCGCGGAGAACATACTTTACCTTTCCTGTGTCCACATACTCCTTCTTTATTTGCGGAATAGTCTGCGTGCTGTGCCTCTTGCAGAACGAGCATTGGTAATCCGTAAATTCAATCAAAGTAACGGGAGCATTTTTCTTACCAAGAAATGCATCGTCATCCGCATCCGCTGGATTTGCAATTGGTGTCGTCACTGGGCGTGGTGCAGTTGGAGCTGGTGTGGGTGTTGGATTGTTATCTGCAACAACTGCGGGCGCTTCTCCGTTTGATGAGCCAAGCATAGAGCCATCAACAATTTCATTTAGCCCGTAACCCAAAATAAATCCAAGCAAAGTGAAGCTAATAAGTGCCCATTGGTTCATTTCTTTAAGGTTTAGACCGCTTTTTGTGGAATCCATGGTGATTGGAGGGATGAGAAATAAACATGATGATTGTCACACGTGGGGTGCATCATACACGCGCAGACGAGCGTAGTCATCCAGTTTCATAGGGCTCTATGTGGTTCAGATCACAGTGAGGCTGTAGCAGGTGTATTAGCTTCTTGTAGCTTCCTGTATTCACCTTTGGTAAGCAGCAGGAAGATGATTGGCAGTATTCCTACAGAGTTTATGATGAGGATGGCAATAAACCATGCCTTCTTGTTCATCCTGCCTGCCCGCCACATGCCCCAGCCTTTCAATGCGAGATCAATGATTGATATGAGGACTATGAATCCCGTGAAGGCTTGGATGTTATAAGTGGAGGCAAGGAAAGGAAGGTTTTCGGAGAGGGTTGAGAGTTGATCCATGTGGGGGAGTATACATCATGCGTTATATGCGAGGTGCTATAATCAGGAAAGCTGTGGACGATTAGCTCAGCTGGTTAGAGCGTACGGTTCACATCCGTAAGGTCACTGGTTCGAATCCAGTATCGTCCACCATCCGGCTTCGCGGAGGCGCGAAGCTTGGGTTTCTGCTAGCTAATTTTCTCCAAATCCACGATCCCGCTTCGCCGTGACGGTGTCCGATACATGCAAGATCTAGAGGTGTCAGGCAGGATCGGGTACACTAAGCTACCGATGAGGTCCCTCCACATCATCTACGCCTCAACAAGCGGGCACACCGAGTACGTTGTTGACGTGCTTAAGAAGTATTTTGATGAGAATGCAAAAGATCAACTATCAGTCACTTGCGAAATTGCTGAAAAGTCAAAAGCCGAAGATCTCACAAAGAGCGATATGTTGCTACTTGCATCGGGGAGCTGGAATGTTGGCGGGCGCGAGGGGCTGCCGAATCCTCACATGGGTTCGTTTCTTGTAAAGGATGCAAAAGACACAAATCTTGCAGGTAAGGAATGCCTCGTGATTGGTCTTGGCGATGATCGTTATAAAGAGACTGCAAGAGTGACGGAGCATCTTGCAACATTTATAAACTCCCACGGCGGACATTTGTTCGTCCCACCGCTCGTAATCGTAAACGAGCCATACGAACAAGAAGCTGTTGTCCATAAATGGGCGGACAAAGTTCTTTCTAAATTATCCTCGTAAAATGCCACATCACATTTACAACTAAAATACCCGTATGGATAGAGTATCTATAAAAGCCGTCGGCGCATCAGGACAAGGCATCAACTCAATTGGTGAGGTAATCGCCAAAGCTCTTAAGAGGAGTGGGTATTGTGTGTTTGGATACCGCGAGTACCCATCACTCATCAAGGGCGGACATGCGAGCTATCAGGTTGATATAGATTCAGTGCCTGTAAGGAGCAGCGAAACCAAGGTAAACATTTTGATAACACTCAATTACCGTGGACTTGAGCGAAATATCCGCGAGGTCAAAAAAGGAGGAGTGATCATCCATGATGTTGAGGGCTGGGAATTTTCTGAGGATGATCAAAAGTTTTTGAAAGAGAATGACATCAAAGTAATAAAGATGCCGCTTGATGGGATGCTTAAAAAGCTCAAGGCACGTCCGATTCTCGCAAACGTACTTTTGACTGCATTTGTGTGGGATATGCTTGGGCAAAAAGCAGACTCACTCAAAGATCTTGTGCGAAAGCAATACGAACACAAGGGACAGGAAGTTGTGGAGAAAAACATGCAGTGCATTGATGAGGGATTTGCTTTCAACGACCCCGAGATTGGTCGTGTGACAGTGGAAATGCCGAAGCCAGATAAAAAGTGGAAGGATCATCTACTCATCACCGGGAGCAAAGCGATGGGAATGGGTGCGATTCACGGTGGCCTTCGTGTTTACGTTGGTTACCCAATGACACCGAGTTCACCGCTACTTTCCTATGTCGCATCCAAACAGAAAGATGCGAAGTTGGTGATGAAACAGGCGGAGGATGAGATTACAGCTCTGCAGATGGCCTCTGGTGCCGGACTTATGGGAACGCGTGCAATGACTGCAACTTCCGGCGGTGGATATGATTTGATGACGGAAACAGTGTCACTAAACGGAATGATTGAGAATCCGGTCGTCATAAACTTGGCACAGCGCCCCGGGCCTGCGACCGGAAACCCAACATGGACTGCGCAGGGTGATCTTTTGATGTCCGTCGGTTCTTCGCACGGTGAGTTCCCACGATGCGTGATTGCAGCAAGTGATGCGGGGGATAGCTTTAGTCTGATGCCGGAGGCGTTCAACATTGCGGAAGAATATCAATTACCCGTCATAGTTCTCTCGGATAAACACTCAGCGGAATCTTTGTACACACAATGTAAGTACGATCAGAAAAAAACGGAAATCAAACGCGGTGCAATTGTCATGGATAAGAAAGAATTGGATAAACTCAAATGTACCGACAGATATGATCCGACAGTGAAAGATGGAATCTCAAAACGGTGGACTCCCGGGACAAAGGCTGCAACGTATTGTGCGCAGGGCGATGAACATGATTCAGAGGGCAATGTTGTCGAGTCATCACAGAATGCGATTGAGCAGATGGAAAAGAGAATGAAGAAAATGGAAGCACTAGAAAATGCTCTTCCCGATCCTGAATTATTTGGAAGTAAGAATCCTGAAATATTGCTTGTTGGTTGGGGGAGCACAAAAGGTTGTGTATTGGATGTATTGGAAGATGTTGAAGGGAATGTAGGATATTTGCATTTTGCATATCTTTGGCCCTTGAAGACGAATAGGTTTGAGGAGCTCGCAGCAAAGGCAAAGAAGGTCATTCTTGTGGAGGGGAATTTTCAGGGGCAACTTGGAATGTTGATTCGTCAAAAGTGCGGATACGAGATTAAGGACAAGATTCTTAAATATGATGGGCGTCCGTTCTTTACGAATGAACTTTCTAAAAAAATCAGCGAGCTAATGCTCAGCTGATCTTCACATTTTTCGCAGGGACCAATTATGATCCCCGGACAGGCCGAAGCCATTGTAACCACATCATATACTCCTCATAGAAACTATGCCAGCAACATCATCAGAATCAGGTAATGAAAAAGGTCTAACAATGGTCTCCTACCACAACGACACAAAATGCACATGGTGCGATGCATGTGGTAACTACGCGATCTGGACCGCTTTGAAGAGGGCGCTTGTGGAAGAGGGGATAGAGCCGTGGCAAGCGCTTTTGTGTTATGACGTTGGATGCCACGGGAACACATCCGATAAACTGCAGGGCTATCGCTTCCACGGTCTGCACGGAAGAGTCATTTCATTCGCAGCTGGTGCAAAACTTGCAAACCGAAATGTCACTGTGATCGCACAGGGGGGAGACGGTGCAAGCTTCAGCGAGGGCGTGGGTCACCTGGTACACGCAATAAGATCAAACTACCCGATCACGTTCATCCTCCACAACAATGCAAACTATGGGCTGACCACGGGGCAGGCGAGTGCTACAACATGGCAGGGGCAGCCGATGAATTCATCACCTTACGGAATCCCAGAGCGCACAATTCCGAGCATGGACTTTATCTTCTCACTCGAGCCAACATTTGTTGCGCGTGGTACCACAACCAACTTGAAGCAGCTTGTTGAGATTTTGAAGGCGGGAATCGAACATCAGCAGCACGGCTTCGCGGTCGTAGACGTCCTGCAGGCATGCCCAACCTACAACAAGTTTGCAACGCACGAATATCTACTTGAGCGGTGTTACGACGTCACCGAGGAAGGTCACGATATCCATGATCTTGGCCGCGCTCGTCAATTGGCCGTTGATACTTCCGAGCGGATTGCGACTGGAGTTCTATACCAAAACACCAACGTTCCAGGCTTCTACGAGAGATTGGAAGCAAGGAAAGATGTTAAAACGGAAGCGGTCGAGGAGGTCAAAAAATTTGATGTTACGGGGTTGATGGAGGAGTTTGTTTAGTTTCCACGCAACAACTTAAAAATCGACCTCCAGAATGAGTTTCCTGATTCACTAATTGTTAATGGAGTTTTTTGAAATTCCATTTTATCCGGTGTTAGTTCCGTTGGTTGTACGTGAATTAACAGTTCTTCAATTGAATTTGTGCCGGGTTCCTCCAATAACAATTTAATCCCCATAGGATCTTCCCTTATTTCTTTTACAACTCCGACATATTCGTGCACCCCATCTTTCCCTTTTATGAATGTGAATACTTCATCCAGTCTTATTGGTTCATCTATCCTGCAAAGTATTTCGAGTACATCTTCATCTGGCGTCGAAGGAACTGTTTCGATCTTACGTTCAGTACTCGGCAAATGGATAGTTTTTATACCCATGGAGTAAGGCCATTCCGGTGATTTGTATGGATTTTCGTTTTTCAATTCACGTCTATTATATCACGTTTGTTGGAACTCCGGATCCTTCGCCAACCTGCTCTCCTCCGGCAATTCCTGTCCCTGATATTTGGAAAAAGGCTTTTCTCCGTATGGCGTCTCCGCAGGGCTTGTCATTTTTTCGAACGCTATCTGGCAGATTCGCATGCCGGGGTATAGAGCGATCGGGAGTCTATTCAGGTTACTTATCTCAAGTGTTATTGTCCCAGAGAACCCCGGGTCCACAAATCCCGCTGTGCTGTGGACTATTATTCCAAGTCGTCCGAGCGAGCTCCTTCCTTCCACGCGGCACACGAGGTCATCCGGCACTGTCAGTTTCTCTTTTGTAACCGCGAGTACAAACTCTCCGGGTTGGACCATAAATGAATCATTGCCTTCCACAACAATCGTTCGCGTGTTCCCGCGAAAGCTTTCTAAGTTACGTGGATCAAGAACTGCGAACTTGCTGTGCTCGTAAACTTTAAAGACGTTGCTCAAATGAAAATCCATTGAGGAGGCATGGATGTACGGAGTGCCATCAAAGCCTTCCACTTTTACGTGGCCGGATTCGATTGCTGCCTTTATATCACGGTCGGAGAGGATCATGGTCAGGCGGCGGTAGCGTACTCGGCTTTCTGTTCCAGTGCAGAAATCCTTATCTCATGATTTTCCTCTTTATCTTTTAGCATTTGCATTTCGTCCTCGGTTGCTCCGCGGAGATCTTTGTAGGTTTTGCCGGTATAGAAGTTGTAATAATCTTTGTTTTCCTGCTTGATTCTTTCTTCGGTAGCATGAAGTTCTTTCTCCAGCTTTTTTCCAATTTTATCAACAATCTTATCTTCCAGTCTGTTCTCCATTTGCTTCATTTTTGCAAATTCTTCGTGCATCTTTGCCATTTGCTCCATAAGGAGTCGGATATCATCTTCGCTGATCGGGTATGTTGACTTATTTGGCATAGGACAGGAAGCGTAGTGCAATTTTTGATGATATGCAACATCCAGATTTCCTCCTCATATATTTGAGGCATTCATTCAGCACACGTAGGATATGAGAGCCATGGCAGATCTGAACAAGAGCGGCGCTGCAGGTGTATCTGTGGATCAGAATACCCCGGATCTTGTGGGGGCTATCAGCTACGGGGTATCTGAGCACTTGCGCCTTTTTCATGATGAAATGCATCTCCTTTCAGATTCGGAGGCGAGTGCTCAAAAGCAGTATGTAGAACAGGCAATTGCCGAGGGGAACATCACAAAATTAAAAGATTTGTACGAGGAGTATGCGTCGGAAGCTGCAAGAGAAGAGCGCCGTAAAAAGCAGGAGCTGTACTTTAGGGATTATCTAGATCCACTTGCCAGTATGAAGAGCAGGGGAGTTATTTCTGAAGATTCATACAACCAATGGATCAAGTGGATGCAGGATGGACAACGTGCGGGGTATGAAAAAACAAAATCCATTCGGGATACTTTTCAGGCTTACAGAAATGATCGTGAGGAACTTGCGGGCGACAGGAAAGAGTTGATTGAAGAAATCAAGAAAAACAAAGCAATGGAAAATCTCACGGATTCCGAGCTTAAAGCAAAGATTGAATATCTTACCGATGATAAAAAGTGGTTTAACGAGCATGAGTTCACACAGCGCAAAAATCTCATCGATCACATCAGAGCAGGTCTTGCAACAGACAAGGGTGGAGAGAAAATCAAAAAACTAAAGTCAGAAGCCGAAAAGATTTTGATGGATGCAACAAAAGAGCCTCAGCCTGCGTTGCACCGCGATAAAGTAGGTACATGGTTGAAACGAATTTTTGAGGAGGGTCCAGAGAAGGGTGCATCATTTGAGGATCTTAGAAAGTTTGTCCATGGAATGGATGCCAAGTCGCTCGGTGGACTCATCAAGGTCTGGCGCGATATTGGAATTCAGTTTTGGACAGTTCGTGCAGATCCTGCTTTCGACGGAGTGAAAACTGAATTTGTGAATACAAAAGGCTTTTTGTGGAAGCATTACAAAGATCGCGTCAGTTATGTCAGTGTGATGAAACAGCAGCGCGATCGTGCAAAGAGCCTAAGATCACGCGCATGGTCACTTATCACGGGTGCATCGGAAGCGCTCGATACAAAGGGGCGGCGGAGATGGCTGAATGATTATGTCTTCAATGGAAATCACACGCTCGAGGAACTTGAAAGTATCATCAACGGAAACCTTGCAATCAGATTAGATGCAAAACTGAACGTCTATCACCGTTACGACAAGGCGAAGAAGAGAGCAGAGAAATTAGAAGGGCTGCGTGGAATGAAAGTTTTGGAAAAGGGTGAGTTCCTGAATCTCCATTATGAAAAGCAGCTCGCAAAAGTGGATGAGATGGAACAGAGGATCAAAGAGCTTGAAAAAAACAGTCCGGATTTTCTTCTCATCCGTCACTCGATGGATCGTGGGGATTGGGATGAGGCAATGGATCTGATTGAGGAAGGTAGGAAGAAACCAGATCTCTTATCCAGTGACTCAGAGCAGCTTGATTCCATGGAGGAGTATGTAAGGCAACATCAGAAGTACAAGAGCGACAAGGTCGAGGCAATCGAAAATAAAGGCGAGGAGGCCAAGGAGATTGATGAACTAATCGCAAGTCTTCCTGAAGATCTCCAGGGCATCATCGTCGCTTTAGCTTCCGAGGGGGCAGATTGTGTGAAGATGTTCGGATGGGGAATGTATAACCGCGAGTGGTGCAACCGTCGCGGATACTTAAATCCAGAGCGCGAGATGAATGCAATTCGTGATGGAAAGCCGCAGGCATTGAGCAAGTTTCGAAAGCAAAAAAGCAAGGGCGTGGTCAGCGAAACGATTCAGGGTGAAACGGGTGAAGAAGAATATATAGAACTCTCAAGATCCGCTGCCACAAATGTTTGTCTGGATATTGCAGAAGCCGGAGCAAGGTCAGCTATGATAAGAACTGTTAAGAACAGGCGCAACGATCATAGGGCATGGTACTGGACGAATATCATCCTCCATCAAGGAGGGAATCTGATGAGCCTTGAAAAGCAGATTATGGAAAACAAAAAGATCTACAAGATTGGAAAACTGCTTAAGAAGTTGGAGAGGAAGGGGGAGTCGTACTCATTTAAGGGAACACAGGCCTCACTCAAGGAAAAGGCTTCGATTGTCAGGGGCAAGTCAGAGACTTCGTATCAGACCGCAGGATAAATTCAAAATGCGTAATGCAAAATGCAAAATTCCCCATTTTGCATTATGAGTTTTGCATTCTGCATTTTTATCAGGTTTCTATTGAATCCCATTCGATTAAGTTCTACACTCAGCTGCCTATGCGAAATTCTCTAATTCTTATCGGACTGTTTCTTGTCGGCCTTCTACTTGTTGGCTGTGGTGTTGATGGCGACGTAAGCCTGCCACTGCGGGAAATTGAAAGGCAGAATCCTCTTGCAGCCGAATACGCTTCGGATCAGATGATTGAGTACGTTACAGAGCTGCAGATTCGTGCGGATGAACGCGGAGATACGATTGACGATCCGAATATACTCCGTGCAATCGACGAAGTATTCATAGAGGCGCGTGCTGTGCAAAAAGAGGCGCACAAGGGTCAAAACGAAGGAAAGATTGGGGGGTTCTATGGAATTAACAATAATTTTGCTCTTGGAATGGTGCTGCTTTCCGGTGAGCACCTTTACACAGGGTACGAAACAGAAATTGATGCGGCACCGGGAGTGGAGATTTACCTTTCACAACATGTTTCCCCGCATGAGCCGGAAGAGCTCTTTAGCGAACCGATTATTGAGCTCGGGCCGCTACAGAGCATTCGCGGCGCGCAGGTTTATTATGTGGGGCCGCTTTCTGATGATGATTGGAATGAATATCGCACAGTGGCGCTTTATTCCAGGCCGCTGGATCAGGTAATTGCGTTGGTGCAGATTAGGGGGGTGGTGAGGTAGCAAAAAAACCCCGCAGAGCGAACTCTGCGGGATATAGTTCTTTGACGTGTGACAACCCATTAGGTCTATGAATGACCATTTGTGTTGTCAATGTGGGCCCTGAACAGTCTTTGCATATCCATGAACTGGAAGCAGGCAACGCTCGCAGCAAGTCCTGTTAGGAGTTGTATTGCGATTGTTGGCCTGAAATCGAATTCAATCAACGTCGATATGCAAAGTGTCCACGTGAGTAGGTAAGGGCCAAAAGCTGCTGCCTCTTTGAACCACGTGATAAACACCGTCTTTGCATTCGTCACTTTAAGGCTGACGAGTACAATTAAGAACAGTGCAATCTGTGGACCATTCCCGAGCGGACTTAAGCCTCCGTAGGTTACGGATGGATGTAGGTTGTACCAAACCATGTAGGCCTGATCCAGTGGCTCGAATTGCGGATATGCAGCTGCGAATGCTGCAGCATTATCCGCACCAAGCGTCAATCCAACCACAACTCCAATCATCCCTTGGTTTGGGATGTGGATGCTATGCAATCCTACATGCGCGAGTGCCACTACGGAGAAGAACGCGATGAAGATCGTCATCGTCTCCGTTACCCAGTGCAGGGTATTGTGGCGCACCTCATGCCCGAAAAATATTGACGAGCAAGCTACAAACACGCAAACAGAACCGAGAACGACTGTCACCTCGTAGCCACGCAGAAAAGTTATCGAGAACCCTACACACGCTGCGACCACTACTCCATAAGCTGCCTTCCACCAGTTCTCCGGACTTATGTTTAGTAGCTGTTTTAGCGATCCGAAAGCAACGCCAAAACGTTTCAGTGTCACGAAGTACACGACCCAAGTGATCATGATGTAGGGCCAGAATTGCGTAAACGGAAAGAAAAAGCCGAGAGGCTCTCCGCTCACAGATACCTTTACTGCCCATAGTGCTTGGGGTGGGTCAGCAGCGAGGGTCCCAAGTGCAAGCATATTCATGGAGAATATGCATATTGCAATCAGGATGCGAAACCAGCGATCGGGGTACAGCTTCTTGAGTATCGGCATTATGGAAAGACCGATAGGAACAAGCGCCCATGTGGTTCCAAAGTTGCCAACGATTGGACATACAAGCAGTGCAAACCATCCGATACGAGCCTTGGGACTAGCCTTAACAGTGAACAGTGCCAAGCTTGCAATCAGCACAGTTGCTATTGGTATCGGAATGAACTGTGGGTAGTCTACGAGGAATACGTGATGTAAAACCTCGTGCCCAACATTTCCTCCGAACTTCCATAGTCCTCCATATGTGACTGCGCCTAGGCCAAGAAAGATCAATGCCTTCTTCTTTAGATCTTCCACGGCCAGACTGGTTACAACGATAATGGTCAGTACAACAACAGCAAGTAGCAGATAAGACATCTCCCATTTCTCCTTTTTTGGGGCCACGAGTCAGGTTTTCGGTACGATCCACTATCTCTCGAAAGAGGAGCGAAATTGCCAAAGAACAATCCCTCTACCTTGGTCGGCAGAAGGAGAAAACTTTTAACACATTGCCAGAAAAAAAGCAAGGGTCGGATCAAATATTTTGTATGTATACTGCGGCTATGACACTTTCTGCCTTCGCCTACATCATCGGCTTTCTAGAAATCCTAGTCGGCGTACCTCTCATAATTGCTCCGGATAAAACCATGGCGTGGCTTCGGAAAATGCTTGATGAGGATGCGCTCATCCGTGTGACAGGTGCTGCATTTCTTATCATCGGGTTTTTCGTCCTCAAGGATGATTTCTCGATTGGCAAGGATGTGCCGGGCCTAATCAAGCTGGTTGCATGGATTACAGTTTTTAAGAGCGTAATCTTCTGCTGGTTCCCGCAGTATGGCCGCAGGATGCATGACCGCTTTGCAGTTATCCCAGCTCTTAGGTTTATCTGGGGCTTCCTCGCCGTAATCGTTGGATGCCTATTCTTTGCGGCTGGGAATATGCTGGCTTGATACCCCTCAGTTTTCTCCATATTCTGCTTCAAAATGGGTATCTAATTCTTCGTGAATTTTTGCTCTGTGATGTTTTAGCCTTTTGATGTACGTCCTGATTTCATTGGTTTTTTGATCACGATCTAGAGTTTGGGGGTTTTGTAAAGCTTCTCTCAGTTGTACTAATTTTAACTCAACCATCTCTTGGATTACAGCAAGTGGATAATACCCATCAGTAATTGAGCTGGGAAAATCATCTCTAAACTCATCCGCAAATGCACGCATAGATTGTAACATGTTCAGCAATTCCAGCGACAAACACAAGATGGAGCAAATGGTAAGAAGAACCAGAAAGAGGAGGGTTTCTCATATTCATGAGTTGAAAGGATGCGATATGACTCTCAATCAAAAACTTTTCTTTTGGCAGCAAGTTCGCGAAATTCCTTTTTCACTTTATTCAATATGCGTAAAAAAAGAGAACGTTAATCACGGGTTAAGATTTGCTAAATCGCGTTTGTATAATTGGATCACAAGAAAGCTTATAGATAAAATTCCTCTAGATGAAGAACAATCAACGCTTCACATCGAAATAGATAAATCAAAGAATGCCAATGAGAGAAAGGATTTTAACAGATATATCCGAGCTCATATCGAAGCAAGAGTAGATCCGAATGTAAAAATATCCATTTTTCACAAGCCATCCATAGAAAGTAGATGTATACAGGCTGTTGATATTTTTTCACATGGATTGCATCACAAGTATGAGTCTAAAGATTCAAGCTGGTATGAAATTTTCAAGGAAAAAGTTTTGTATTGTCCTCATTTTTTTTCTATAAAAGCGAGCGAGTACCAGCAACCCAGCGGGTCAGCATTCGGGATATCAGCCTTAAGGCACTACCCCGAGACCCGCCGGGACTTTTAAGCTATGTACTAATTCTAACTACTTTCTTGACATTTTTCAATAAATTACACAAGCAAATCTTAAATAAGCCGTTTCGTTCAGGATTGCATGTAATTTAAAGCCTCTGCTTCCCCATCCTCTCTTCAATCATCGCACTTATCGCCTCCAGCGTGTGCCGTGGCACGTGCACGCCGGAGACGAAGAATGTTGGTGTGCCGCGAACGCCGCGTTGCTGTCCTTCTGCATAATCAGCATCAACAGTATCACGTTTGATGCCGGATTTTAGGCAGCGTTTGAAGAGCTCCATGTCGGCCACTCCAACCTTTTCCGCGCGTGCGCTCAGGTCATTTTCCGAGAGCTGGCTCTGGTTTTCAAAAGAGTCATCCACGTACTCCCAAAACTTACCCTGATCCGCAGCACACTCGGAGGCTTCCGCCGAAATCTGTGCAAATGGGTGGATCTGCCTGAGTGGAAAATGGTTAAACTCATATCTGATATTCCTTCCATACTTTTCAAGCAGCGGCTTTGCAACCTGAATGTGTGCGCCTCTGCATGCGGGGCATTGGAAATCAGAAAACTCCTCAACAATTATCGAGGACTTTGGATTGCCAGCGGGAGATTTGGAGGAATCTGCAGAGAGACCTGTGGTGTTGGTGCAGGCCGCAAATAGTAGTGGTGTAATGAGTGCAAGCTTTTTCATGCGGTAATTATATGGGTAAATTGTTAAATTGCTAAACTGTTAAATTGTTCGCAGGAGCGTTCCGTGAAGTATACGCAATCGTTGGAGTCGGCGATTGCTTGCAGATCGCCATTTAACTCGCTCTGCGAACAATTTAGCAATTTAACAATTTGCAAAACCGCTTCCCCCCGCCCCCTCCCCGTTGTACCATTCCCCCATGACCCTCTATCGTAAATACCGTCCAAGATCCTTCGCCGAGGTCGTTGGGCAGGAGCATATTGTTACAACGCTCGAGAATGCGGTTGAGCGCGATCAGCTTGTGCATGCGTACCTCTTTTTTGGGCCGCGAGGTACGGGTAAGACTTCCGTTGCGCGCATTCTTGCAAAGATCCTCCTTATCCGTGGGATAGAAGATGAAACGATCCAAAAACAGATTGTAAAAAGTGTTGATGATGGGACGATGGTGGATCTCATAGAGATCGATGCAGCAAGCAATCGTGGGATTGATGATGTTCGTGAACTAAAGGAAAAAGTGGAATTTGCACCCAACGTCGCATCAGCAAAAATCTACATAATTGATGAGGTGCACATGATGACAAAAGAGGCGTTCAATGCACTTTTGAAAACTTTGGAAGAGCCTCCGGCGCATGCATTCTTCATACTGGCAACAACGGAGCTGCATAAAGTTCCAGATACGATTCAGTCTCGCTGCCAGCGTTTTCCATTCAGGGATATCACGGAGGAGAACATAGTCAGGGCACTGCAGAACATTGCTGATCGCGAGCATATCAATATTGACCGTGCGGCGTTGCGTGCGATTGCAAGCCATGTTGGAGGAGGAATGAGGGATGCTGTTGTGTTGCTCGATCAGTTATCCTCACTCGAAAAGGTTACAGAGGAGGAGGTCAGGAGTCGTATCGGAGAAAGTACAGATGAAGAAGTGGAGGCACTTTGGGAGGCTCTGGAAAGTCATGATCGAAAGGCGGCGCTGGAGATAACATCTTCCCTTGAGGAAAAGGGTGCATCGCTCGAGGTCTTTCTGCGCCAACTGCTTTCACGTGCTCGCCGTGATATGCATGAACGAATAGAGAAAAAAGAGAGCACGGAGGAATCCTCTGAGCGAATTGATGCGATTTTCCAGGCATTAAAAGATATGAGAGTTTCCCCGGTCCCAAGTGTTGCACTGGAGGTTGCATTGGTGGATTTGTGTGCGGAGGAAGGGGAGGAGCCGAAGAAAAAGAAAGAGAAAGTTGAGAAGAAAGAAAAGAAGGCGAAGGAGGCAAAGGAATCAAAAGAGGTAAAGGTTTCAAAGGAAGCAAAAGAAGCAAAGGTGTCAAAGGAAGCGAAGGAAAAAAAGGAGGCAAAGGATGTGGAGGAAGTTTCTGAGGATGCGACTGTTGTTGCAAAGGATGTGACGAAAGATGGAGTTGAGTCACTGTGGGATGATATCGTCTCCTCAGTTTCCTCTGCTTCTGTTCGAATGTCCTTAAAAGATGCATCTGTTGAGAGCGTTGAGGATGGAAAGGCCACGCTTTCTTTTTCTTCTGGTTTCCATCGCGACAAGGTTCAGGAGACCAAGGCGCGGCTTTCTGTTGAGACTGCATTCAAGGAGCACTTCCACTGCCTGGTTCCCGTTGAGTGTGTCCTCAGGACTGGGGGGGATGAGGCTCCCTCAGATTCTGGCCAGAAAGATGATGTGAATATGGTTGAGGCAGTGGCGGAGATTTTTGGGTAGAATCGTCACATGCAACAACAAAAATCCAGTCTTCGTGAGGATATGTCTGATCGTATCAAAGCGATGTCGGAGAAGGATCGTGCAGCGGAGAGTAGGTCGGTTTGTAGGAGGGTGATGGAGGAGTTAGGTGACACCTCCATTTGCGTCTACTCCGCCCTCCCCACCGAAGTCGATCTAACACTCCTCATCAACGAACTTCTTGAGAAAAATGTTCCTCTCTATTTTCCACGTTTTGAATCGGGTAAGAACACATTCCGTCGGGTGAATTCACTTGATGAGCTCAAGGTTGGATCATTTGGAATAATGGAACCGCCAATCACGGCGGAGGAACTTCCATCCGATTCTCCTTTGATTGCAATTGTCCCTGGGCGTGCGTTTGATAAAAATGGCAGCCGTCTCGGCCGTGGGAATGGGGGATATGATCACTGGATCCGCGATGTGCGCTCAAAAAGTCCCGAGTCAAAATTCTGGGGGGTCTGCTTTGAGTGCCAGATTGTACAAGAAGTGCCTGAGGAGGCGCATGATGAGAGGGTGGATGAGGTTTTTACGGCAAGGGGAAAGGTCTTGTAGATCACGGTTGGTTTGCTTGAATGACATTTTGACTTGTTGTAGAGTCGAGAGCATGGAGTTTCAGAAAAAGCATGCTGGCAAATGGGTTGCTGTGAAGGCGCACAAGGTAATTGATTCGGGCAGAAGTCTGAAGGCTCTTATGAGAAGGGTTCATAAGAGAAGAGATGAATCAGAAGTTGGATATTCTTTAGTCCCCAAAGGGTGTATCGCAGGATTGCTTTATGGAAATTAATTATTCTGTATATCGAAACCGCGACGGCACTTTCTATAACCCGACGGTTGATGTGATATTCGGGTACAAATCGAAGCGGTTCACTTATTTTTCTGCGCTTGTTGATACGGGGTCGGATTTCGTAATGCTTCCTTTGGATATTGCGGAGACATTGGGAGCAGAGCCGGATTTCGATAGCAAAACAGAGCTAAATTGTGCGTGCGGCAACTCGTTCATTTCATACGCCTCAAGATACCCTCTGGAAATCATCATTAATCATCCCGGATTCAGGCCAAAATCGTGGCAGACGCACGTTCGTTTTGTGGATGCTAAAACTACAGTTCTTTTAGGGCAGAGGGGCTTTTTAGACCGATTTAACGTCACTTTTTACGGGAAGCGTTGTGTGATGGGTATCAAGGAAATAATGTAAGAAAATACATTGAGCAAAATACCGTCGTAACCTACCATTTGGTACATGTTTGAAAAAATCAAGGATTGGCTCACTTCCCAATCGGTTGAATTCAAGGAAGTTCATCATGAACCAACTAAAACATCTGAGGAATCTGCTAAGGCACGCGGCGTTGATCTGTCTGCAGGTGGTAAGGCATTAGTTCTAAAAATAGGTGACTCGTTTAAGCTATTTGTTCTGAGCGCATCAAAGCAATTGGATTCATCAGCACTTAAAAAACGCTTTGATGTGAAGAAAATCAGGTTTGCCGATAAGGACGAGCTGATGCAACTCACTGGCTTAGTGCCAGGTTCTGTACCACCATTTGGAGAACCAATTCTTGATTTGAAGTTATTTGTGGATAATTCAATCGTCAATAACGAGATTATTGCTTTCAATGCTGGCTCGTTAACGGATTCTCTCATAATGTCTGTGCAGGATTATCTAAAGGTAGCCAATCCAGTTATCCTGGATTTTTCGAAGTAGGGGAAAAAATGTAAGAAAATCTTGACAGAGGGATGTTTGAGGGTAGGATGGCGCGAGTGTGGTGTATATATCGGTTTCCCACATACCGAGGGGTTGGACCTATTTATGCCAACCTCTCACTTTTTGCCATACCATGAAGATCGAGCTATGCTCCACCCATGACTTACTCTGCACTAAAAGCCACTGACCCCGAGCTCTTTGCTGCCCTGATTGGAGAGATGAAGCGGCAGTTTGAGGGGGTAGAACTTATTCCTTCCGAGAACTACATTTCCCCTGCGGTGCTGGAGATGATGGGTACTGTCTTCAACAACAAGTATTCCGAGGGATACCCCGGGAAGCGATATTACGGAGGTCAGGAATTCACAGACATTGTGGAAGCTGCAGCGATTGAGCGTGCGAAAAAGCTCTTTAATGCAGGACACGCAAACGTGCAGCCGCATGCAGGATCACCTGCAAACGTTGCAACATATTTTGCGCTGATGGAGCCCGGAGACACGATCATGGGAATGGATTTGAGCCACGGTGGTCACTTAACTCACGGCCACCCTGTCACATACATCACAAAGATATTCAAGTTCGTGCGTTACAAGATGAAGGATGTGGAGACAGGGGAATTGGATTACGATGAGATGCGAGAGATTGCACTACGCGAGAGGCCAAAGATCATCATGGCAGGATATTCTGCGTATCCACGAGAGGTTGATTACGGGAAGATGAAGGAGATCGCAGACGAGGTTGGTGCCATCACAATTATGGATATGGCGCATGTAGCAGGACTCATCGCAGCCGGAGTTCACAAGAATCCGTTTGATTATGGTTTTGATCTTCTTTTGACCACAACTCACAAAACCTTGAGGGGTCCTCGTGGAGGCATGATTCTCACGCGCGAAGAGGAGCTTGGAAAGAAGATAGATAAGATGGTCTTCCCTGGTTTCCAGGGTGGCCCAATCATGCAGATGATTGCAGCAAAGGCCGTTGCGTTCGGCGAAGCTTTGAAGCCTGAGTTCAAGGACTACGCAGCTCAAATCATCACAAATGCAAAGAGTATGGCAAAGGTATTCATGGATTCCGGCGCGAGGCTCATCACAAATGGAACGGATAACCATTGCATGTTGATTGATACAGTCACATCGTGGGGCATCACAGGACAGGAAGCTGAGACGCTGTTTGATAGCGTTGGTATCACTTTGAATAAGAACGTGATTGCGGATGATCCGCGCAAGCCGATGGATCCCTCTGGCATTCGTCTTGGAACTCCTGCCATCACGACTCGTGGTATGAAGGAGGCAGAAATGGAGAAATTGGTCAACTTTATGCTTTCTGCTGTAGAGAAGCGGACTGATGAGACAGCATTATCTTCTTTGCATGAGGAGGTCAAAGTGTTCTGTAAGCAGTATCCTGTTCCGGGGATTGAGCCAGAGTACGTTGCGTCAGCGTGACACGTGTATAATGCACACCATGAAAAAACTCATCGCATCCCTAATAATTTTTACGATCATTTTCCCGCTCTCTGCAATTGCCCGCGGTCTTGGCGATTATGCACGGGATTATTCTGCCAGACTCGAAAGACAACGCGTTGAGCGTGAGAGAATCAGTAGTTTGCGTGACGCCAGGATTCAAAAGCGTCTAAGTATAAGGCAGCAAGCTCGTTCAAGGACAGTCAAAAAAAGATCCTCATCACGAGTTTTGAGTGCGAAAGAGCGCCTTGAGCGTAGGAAGCGGGCAAGGATACATCTTGAACAGAAGCGTTGGTCGCGCATTGAGGACAGAAAGATGGCAAGGACATGGCAGGAGAAAGCGCGTAACGTAAAAGATCATACGGACTGGCGACTGGATGCGAGAAGGCGTGCGGATCTTGGGTCGATTTTGGAGATATTCAGTTTGTACATTTACGACCCCGATCTTCCGAATGCCGATCTGCTGCCAGATACAGAGCAGGAAATTTGTAAGAGTAACGCTGTGGGATGCTCAGGTTTGGATCTGGATGTTTTGATAACTGGCCGTGGGCTAAGTGCTTTTCCTTACGATCCGGGGGTCGGGCAGCTAGATCCGGGTACGGGATATTTTGTGAGGAAAACATCAAGTGGGGGAGTGCTTGGTCTACTTATGAAAGCTCCAATGGGGAATAATGGAGAAGGAGTGGAGATTGATTGGAGGTGTACTCAGTGTTCTGCACAATAATGAAGAGCCGAGAGTTTGCATGAAATAATTCTCTCGGCTCGAATGAATTGGTCTCGTACCTCTCTACGCGCGGTGATCAATGGCCACCCACGCGAAGAGGATCGTCACTGCAACCGCGACCACGGTAGCACTCGACAGGATCCATCCTAACGTGTCCATTTTCTTACTCCCTTGTGAAAATGGTGCAGAAAGATCATTTAAGAGACCGGATGGAATAAGATGCCATCATTATGTCTTTTAGTCAATGCCTGAGATACCGCTCTAATGAGCTTCTGCGGGCATGATTTCATCAATCGTCTTTGTAACTCCAAGCTCCAGCCGCGGGGTCAGTTCATGTGCAACTGTGTGGCCGATATCCTTATAAGTCAGCGGTGTGATGATTGGTGTGAGTAGTATTCCTGCGGTTAATACCAGCGTTGCACCAAGTATACTTTTTTCACTCCTACTTAGCGGCTCATGCGGAACAAATTGCTTTTCAAAATGATGTTTCCAGTACAGGAATATTTCGAGCAGGTGTTCTGCAATTTTTAGACGCGGACCGACGCGGAGAATCAAATTGAAGAACAGGTATTCCAACCTTGCCATCCGCCCAAGCCCTCCGATTGCAACAGAGTGATGGAAAACAATTCCAAGCAAAAGTCCGAAAGCGATAAAGAAAATATCTATCAGGCTTTCCCGAAGAGTTTCCACCACTGTCCAGTACCACGAAAGATTATACTTTCCCCGATACTTAACAACATCAAGTGCCATGTGAAGCGAAACAAGAAGCGTGAAGACCCCAAGATTTAGAACGATGCTCGCTGTAACGACTAAAATGCTGAACCATATCCGAAACATGGGCCATTCATCATGCTGATGTGCAACGTACACAACGCATTTGTGCAAGCGTACTGCTGGTGCGGTAATGATTTGCATTTTTTGTCTTTTGTATTATAACATATTTTAGGGTGGAAATCTTGGGGTTTTGGGGGATTTGGGGGAGGATTTTTGGGTATTTGCGATAATGAGGAGTTGTATGAAATGCCAATGCACATGAATCTTGTCACAGGCTCTAAGTTGTCTTACTATTAATAACATGGAACTTGAGTACGAACAACGCACCATCAACGGGATAGAGGACTGCGATATAAGTGGTATGTATGTTAATGATCAAAAAATTCCAGAAATAAGATGGGATATCTTAAGGGATTTAGATCCAAGCAAGATAAGTAAATAACTTGGGTACATTGGCACATTCACACAACTCTATGTCATTATCGCAAGTAAGAATCCTAAATCCTTGCAACAAACCTTAGTTATCTAAGTGTCCAAGTTCACTGCTAAGCTGAGACATGAGAAGATCAATTGCATTTGTCATAATCTCTAAAATGCGTACTGCCTTAGCATGGTCACTTTCTCCAAGTGCTTCAGCTAAACATGGTTGATCTCGCTGGATTCTATCAAGAGCTTCCTGGATGAGCGGGCGCACCTTCTCAGCAATTTCATCAGGTACGTCTGTACGTCTCATCTGTCTTTTTAGATCGGTGTACTTTCTATTAAACTTGTCCTGTGCAGCAGTGTACTCAGCGCGATTTGGATCACTTTCATCAGCTCCAAACATTGATCGTAAAGCCATGTATTCAAAGGGTAAAAAGATAGGGCCGCATTCTACTTGAGATAGTATTTCCGTCAACGATTTTCTTTGCAAAACCGCTTGTTATTGAGGATGTGGCATTACAATCACTCAAGCTTCATCCTCGTATAGGTGTTCTCGAGGTGTTTTGGGATCGTGATGGTTTTCATCTATGATTTAGATATGAACCTATCTGGAGAACAAGTAGCGCTTAAGCCTATGACAAAAGAGGACAAGACTCTGTTTTTTGAAATGGCCACTAAGTCTGCAGCAACACCATTTCTCTATGGTGAGATGTGTGGCAATGAAATTCCAACATGGGATGAAATATTTCACGATTATAAGGATTATTACTTTGATGGTTCTGAACCAGAAAATGGGCGCTGTTTTTCTATTTTGCTCAACAATGAAGTAATCGGACAGGTGAACTACAACGACATTGATCGATCAAATGATTCTGTTGAGCTCGATATCTGGATTGCAGATGATAACAACACAGGTAAAGGATTTGGTTCGGATGCACTACAAGTGCTTATGCAATATCTTTCATCCGAATTGAATGTTGAAACTTTTATCATTTGCCCTTCCATTGAGAATCCAAGAGCTATCAAAGCTTATGAGAATGTCGGATTTGGTATTGTTAAAGAGTTTGTTGATGATAAAGGCAAACAGAACTATCGGATGGAACACTATTGCCCTAAAAAATCCTAAACTCCCGCAACAAGCGCATCCATCCCTCGATACGCGCCTCGGTACGCCCCACTTCGCGCTCCGCGCTTCGTGGGGCTACTCGGCGCTACTCGGGATGACATGGCTTGCTGCGTTGCTTTATCTCTCCTTCTTCTTATCCTTCTCCGGATCCCTCGGCTTAACAGTCGCCCCGCCTGATTTTTCTAAGCTTTTCTTAAGTTCCTCCATCCTTGCTTTATCTTCTGCAGAAAGCTTCTCTCCCTGATTCATCTTTTTAGTCAAAGAATTGTACTCATTCGTCCACATCTCACGATCACGCCATGTGCGATACTCGGCGAGCTTCATGCCTTTTTTCTTGGCCTTTTTAATCTCTTCCAGCTCTTTCTCTTTAGACTTAGCATCCTTCTTCTGCTTGTCCTTCGCATTCTTTGCGCTGGCAGCCCACTTGCCTATCTTCTTCTCAACAACATCGCGTCCCAGAGCGTAGCGCTCACGTGAAAGAGATCGGATC
The DNA here is from genome assembly GCA_964632395.1 of uncultured Candidatus Peribacteria bacterium. Taxonomy (GTDB): domain Bacteria; phylum Patescibacteriota; class Gracilibacteria; order Peribacterales; family Peribacteraceae; genus CAZWES01. The sequence continues at coordinate 114,426 of CAZWES010000001.1, forward strand.
TTCTCCACGCGGCCTTCATCCTGTTCAAACTCGGGTGGAGGGAGTGTTGCAACGGAGAATGGGCGTGAGGTCAAACCGTCAATCATCAGTCGCAAATATGCCTGATACTTGGGGAGGCCGATGATGTCTTCTTCCATAGTCTCATCACCAAACTGCTTTGCGATCTCTTCTGCATCTTCGGATCCCACCTGGAATGAGATCAAAGTTCCGACGTTGCCGAATACTGCGTCATGCAGCATTGTGTTTGATCTATCCGGAGTTAACTGGCCGATGAACTGATTTGCCATCGTCAGATTAAGGCGATACTTCCTTGCTTCACTCAAAATGGTTGCAAATGAGGTTGTTGCAAAGTTCTGGAACTCATCAACGTAGAGGTAGAAATCTTTTCTTTCCTCCTCCGGGATTTCCGATCTGCTCATTGCATCAATCTGGAACTTTGTAACAAGCATGGATCCCAAAAAGTTCGCATTATCTTCACCAAGCTTCCCCTTACTCAAATTTGCAATCAGAATCTTGCCCGAATCCATTGCATGGCGAATATCAAGTCGGCTCGTGGATTGTCCGACGATGTTGCGGATAATTGGAGTAGTCAAAAGCTGCCCCACTTTGTTCTGGATTGCGGCAACCGCTTCTGTTCTGAATTTATCCGACCAGCTTCCATATTCATCTTCCCAAAAACTCCTTACCATCGGGTCAGTTAAATGCGAGACAACTTTTTTACAGAAATCATCATCCGCATACATCCTCAAGATCCCAAGCATTGAGTTGCCAGGGGATTCAAGTAGTGCGAGGAGGGTATTTCTGAGTATGTGTTCCATTCGTCCGCTCCAAACGTCAGGCCAAATCTTAGTGAAGACAGCCATTAAACCCGAAGCGATCAGTGGGCGCTGCTCGGGGGTTTTACACTCGAGCATGTTAAAGGAGACCGGAAACTTCATATCTGTTGGATCAAACAGAATCACATCATTGGATCTGCTTTTCGGAATCATTCTCAGGACTGCATCTGCAAGATCGCCATGCGGATCAATCACAGCCAAGCCCTTTCCTGCATGTATGTCACTAAAGATCATGTTTTCAAGTAGCGTCGATTTACCCATTCCTGTTTTTCCAATCGCGTAAACGTGGCGTCTCCTGTCATCCTCCTTTATTCCAAAAGTGGTGCGTTTGCCGCGAAAGTTTGTTTTGCCGAGGATGGTGAGGTCATCGCCGATGGGCAGTTCATTCGGCGGCTCTAAATTCCTACTCATCACCCAGTCAATATTCGGAGTCTTAACTAGAATGGTTGGCAGATGCCAGATTGTGGCGAGTTCTTCGTGGCTTAACAAAAATGATTTCTGCTTCCCTGATCGAACGAAGCTATTGCATTGCGGGAGTGCAAGCTGACGGAAGCTGCTTGAGATTTCCTGTAACTTCGCCTCAGCCTCAGCTGCTTGTGTCTTCTTTGCTATCACTGTGATCTCGATTGATGTTTCAAAAAGAAGTTTGTTCAATTTGTCCTTCGCGGCAAGCAGTGGATTCTCCGCATCATGCGAGCGGCTGCTTTCGCCAAGATCAAATTCCGGGTCCTTTTCGGTAATCCTTTCATGTGATGTGGTTTGTGTCATTTGCACATCAATTCCCTGGAAAAGGCTGCGGAATCCCCCCATCAGAGTATCTAAAGGAAAGAGCGGAATGCGCTTCCATCCGCGTGCAAGGTGAACGCGGGCAAAGAACATCCTGTACCACCTCCAGCGCTTGGAGAGCCCACGCGTCAGCAAAGGAAGGAATTTAAGACCTCGCTTTCGGTATCTTTCTCCAATTGGTCGTATCGTGACTGAAACGTGTCCTCTCATCCCGTGGTGCGGATATCTTGAGAGCGTTGCAGTTATTCCAGAGAGCGTATCAATTGTTACTCTGTTCAAAAGATCATCAAACTGTGGATGGCGCTTGATTGGAAATAGTTCCGGTGCTGCGAGCTTGAGATGTGTCGTGAATGCCTCCTCATCATTTTCCGGAAGGAAGGTTGAGGACTCAACTTCTTCCACGTCGCTATCCGGATATTGCGCGTAAATCTGCCCCTCAACCATAGTTGAATGTTTGTTATCCGTTCGTGCAAAAAAGCAAATCTTTTCATCCAGATTTCCGATTTCGAGTGACACGGTTCCGTTCACTTTCTTTAGACTGTGCAGAGTTGCAAGTGCCTGCTCCATCAAACGCGGACCGCGCTTTGGAGCGGTTGAATCTTCTTTGGTTTTGGCTGGCCGGATTTTTAAGAGAACTTCCTTCAAGATCTAAGTAGGTCAGCGGATAATTCTAGGGCAACCGTATTGTACGCGTAATCCATGCGCATTGGTCCAAGAATTCCAATTGCACCTTTTTCGCCTCTAACTTTGTAGGAGGTAACGAGCATGGAGCAGCTTTGTAGTTCTTCCAGTATGTGATTCTCTCCAATGTAATATCGCACGCGGTCATCCACATCAATTTCCTCAAGTATTTCACTTAGCCGATGTTCCAAGACTTCAACCACAGCGCTTGCGAGCATTGCGTCGTGTTGGAACTCAGGCTTCTTTAAAACATTTGCAAGGCCCATGTAATAAACGCGGTCGCGGTGGGGGACTGATGCAAATGCAATATTGGAGGTCATCTGTGAAAGAAGCGCCACAGCATCATAAACACGCTCCTGATCCTTCCGCTTCAAGTACTGATCTTTAAGCTGATCAAACTTTTTCCTGACAATCTTTTCTTCCCTTGTCGGCTTCATAAATTCCTTAACGAACATCCTGTAACCGACTGCAGTCGGTATGCGGCCTGCGGAAACGTGCGGCTGTGCGATAAAACCCTCAGCAGTCAGAATCTGCATCTCATTCCTGATCGTTGCTCCGGAAACATCAAAAGATCCATGCTCGATGAGAGCTTTGGAGCCCACTGGGAGTCCTGTATGTATAAATTGCTCGATTATTGCCTGTAGTAGCTTACTTTGCCTTGGGTTCATCACTTAATGCTTATTGTAGCACTCGGGGGTGGGGAGTGCTATTTCTTGGTACTCTTCTTTTTCTTATCTCCCTTTTTCACAATCGTCTTCTTCGCAGCCTTCTTCATGCGCTCCTTCTGCTTTTTGGCAATTTCCTTTTTCTTTGCATCTTTTTCTGCGCGGCTTTCCTCAAGCTTCTTCCTGAATTTATCTTCTGAACTCAGTTTCCTCTTCTTCGGCTTAGCTTCAGCCTCAGTTTTCTTTGCCGTTGCCATCTTCTTCTTAAACTTATCAACACGCTTGCTGCTTGTTACCTCGCGGAATTTGCCGGTGTAAACGGGGTGGCAGTTAGAGCAGATCTCCGTTGTTATCTCCTTCTCGGTACTTGGAATCGTGAACACCGCTCCGCAGGCAGAGCAGGTTGTTTTGGAAGCCGCGTGGAGGGGGAGGTGGATATCAGGTTTCACGAGGAAGCAGGTTAGATCAGAGGATGATTTTTGTCATTTACTTTTTCTTCTTTTTCTTGAGCCCGCGAAGCGCCCCAGAAGGGCGCGAAGTGGGCTTCTTCTTTTTTACAGACTTTTTGACCGGTTTTTTCTTGGGGGCGGGCTTTTTGGCTGCCTTTTTCACGGATCGCACCGGCGCAACTTTTTTCCCGGGACGCACCCCCTTTCCTTTTCCACCGAGTCGCACCCGCGGAGGGGTGCTCTGTTTTGTCTTACCTTGTTTTGATGACCGCGCGGATTTTTTATTTTTATCCAACCGCGCGGGTACCGAACCCGCGCTACGTTTTTTCTCATCAATTTTCGCCTCGACGAGGTCGCTTTCTACACCCTCCTTTTTCATTTTCTTCTGCAGCTTAACCTCTTCCTTCTTTGCCTTCTCCAATGCCTTTTCGACCTTGCCTTCATCAATCTCACCTTCGTCCTCAAGAACAATGCTGATTGAGGCGACTTTATCGCTGCCTTTCATGCGCATGATGATTACGCCCTGAGTTGCGCGGCCGCGCAGAGGAATATCGGCCAAGGCCATTCTGATAGCCTGGCCCTGACGGCTTATGCAAATGATGTCTCCTTTTTCTTCGCCGGTCAGTACGAATCCACCAACGATCAACCCAGTCTTAGGTGTGATGTTTGCAGCTTTTACTCCTGTGCCGCCACGGCCCTGAAGCCTGTACTCTGTCACCTTTGTCATTTTGCTGAGTCCATTTTCCATCACAACAAGCAGTGTGCAGAGATCGGGTAGCGGGATTGATGATGCTGCAATCAATTCATCATCCATTGATAGTTTGATTCCACGGACTCCTGCAGCGTTTCTGCCCATTGGTCTTACATCTTTTTCCGGGAATCTGATTGCTTTGCCTTTCTTGCTCAAAAGGAAGAGCTGCTCCTGTCCGCTTGTTGCAATTGCCCATTTAAGCTCATCGCCTGCCGGTATCTTCTGCGCAATCAGGCCACTTCGGCGGATGTTTTCGAACTCACTTATGTTGCAGCGCTTTACCTTTCCATGTTTTGTGGCAAGGAAGAGGAATTTCATTTCATCAAATTTCTTCAGGAGAATTGCAGTAACCTTTTCCTCAGGTTTAAGTTGCAGCAGGTTGATGATGTTTTGTCCTTTTGCAACGCGCGATCCCTGCGGAAGTTCATAAACCGGAATCTGGAACACTCGTCCGGTATTCGTAAAGCACAAAAGATCATCGTGGTTCATGGTGTAGAGCATCGTCTGAATCGCATCTTCCTCTTTGGTCGTCATACCCTTAACACCCTTGCCTCCGCGATGCTGTGCGCGGAATTGCTGTGGAGAAAGCCTTTTTACATACCCCTGTTCTGTCAGCGCAACAATCATTGGAGCATTTGGGATTGTATCTTTGGCAGAGAACTCGCCGATTGCGCCCGCATGGATTTTAGTTCTTCTTGTGTCACCGTATTTCTCTTTCAAATCAGTGAGTTCCTTTTTGATGATTTTTGTAACTTTGGCTTTGCTTTTTAGAATTGATTCGCATTCCTCGATAAACTTCTTCTTTTCCTTGAGTTCATACTCGATTTTCTTTCTCTCAAGCCCAGCGAGAGTCTGCAAACGCATCTGCAGAATTGCATCGGCCTGAATCTCGGTCAGCTTGAACTTTTTGACCAGATTGACCTTGGCAATCTCTTTGGTTTCGCTCTTCTTGATCGCCTCGATAACTTTATCGATGTTATCAAGTGCCTTCTTAAGTCCTTCCAGAATGTGAGCTCTCTCCTTCGCGCGATCTCGCTCCCACGTGACTCTTCTCACTGTCACCTCTCTCCTGTGCTCCAAAAAGATTTCCAGTATTTCCTTAAGATTCAAAAGTCTTGGCTGCAATCCATCGGCAAGTGCAATCATATTGAAGCTGAAACTCGATTGCAGAGGAGTGTGTTTAAAGTAGGAATTCAGAACTTTTTGCGGATAGCTGTCTTTCTTCAGGTCTATTACTATCCTGATCCCCTCGCGGTTACTCTCGTCACGGATATCACTCACGCCCTGTACAACCTTCTTCTGCACAAGTTCCGCCATCCTTTCTATCAAAGACGCTTTGTTCACTTGGTACGGAATCTCGCTGATTACGATTCTGTGCTTTCCTTTAACTTCTTCTATTTCTGCTATTCCGCGGACCGGCACGGAACCACGTCCCGTCAGATAAGCAGCCTTAAGCGTCTTCTTATCAAAAATTTCGCCACCGGTTGGGAAATCAGGCCCCTTCACAAATTTCAAAAGATCTTCGATCGGGATTTTCGGATCATCGGAGAGAGCATGCAGTGCATCCACAAGTTCACCAAGGTTGTGCGGTGGAATGTTCGTTGCCATTCCGACTGCAATTCCTGCCGTCCCATTGAGGAGAAGCTGTGGGACTTTTGTTGGTAGAACGGAAGGCTCTTTTCTCGTGTTGTCGTAGTTCGGATGAAAATCTACCGTGTCTTTTTCGATGTCCTGCAGCATTTCCTCTGAAAGTTTTTCCATTTTCGCTTCCGTGTAACGCATGGCAGCAGGGGAATCCCCGTCAATGGATCCGAAGTTGCCCTGACCGTTAACAAGCGTGTACCTGAGCGAAAAATCCTGCGCCATTCTCGCAAGTGCATCATAGATTGAGGAATCACCGTGCGGGTGATACTTACCAAGAACATCACCGACCACACGCGCAGATTTGAGGAACTTTGCAGTGTGCTTAAGCCCCAGCTGATTCATGGAATGCAGAATTCTCCTGTGTACCGGCTTAAGCCCGTCCCGGGCATCAGGCAGCGCCCTCGCCATAATCACGCTCATTGCGTAGCTTAGGTAGCTCTCCTCCATTTCCGCCACTATGGGCCGTGGCTGCAGCCTGCCTTCCGAGAATAGAGTTTGCTGTGGTGGGGCGGGGGATTTTGGCATTTTGGAGGATCAGTCACCTAAAAGTTCCGGCATAGTGTAGGGGAAAATGAGGGAAATGGGAAGAACTTCTACCCTCTCATTCGCTTCAATTTTGTGTTGACTGTTAGTGTCTGGCTCGTCATGAAAAGAACCCCGATATATTTTCAGCTGGAGATAGGTGGTCTAAATGGAGGGGGTGGAGAGCCGGATGTAGAACAGTGCTACCCCAATGATGTTTTAAGTGATGAAACTATTGCTGAGATAGGAAGGAAGATAGCTGCCCTGAGTGGTGTTAGAGATGAGGTGCAAAGAGTGGTTGAGTCCGGAAAGGCAACGGATCCACAAACAGGGAAAGAAATTGATCATAGATTCGGAGAAAATCGTGCAAGAGATGGAATGATACTGGAGGCGATGCTTGCTAAGGCGGCGGGTGATAATGTGGTTCTTTGCAATGATCACTGGATATAGTGTGATATAATATGTGTCGGTGCTCTCGATAGTTTCCACTCCAATCGGAAACCTTGGTGATATAAGCGACCGTGCGCGCGAGACCATAATCAAGTGCAATGCAATTATTTGTGAGGATACAAGGGTCACTGGAAAGCTTCTCAAATTACTTGGATTCCCGAAAAAGGAACTCAAGTCATTTCACTCATATTCAAATAAAAAGAAGATAGATCACTTCGTGGATAGACTGAAAAAAGGAGAGCATCTGATTCTGGTTTCTGATGCCGGAACGCCGGGAATTTCGGATCCGGGCTATGGTCTCGTCTCCTCAGCGCGTGATGCTGGTATCAGAGTCGAGGTCATCCCCGGCCCCTCCGCTTTTCTTGCGGCACTTTCCGTTTCGGGGCTTCCCATTAATGAATTTGTGTATCTGGGTTTTCTTCCGGTCAAAAAGAAGCGCAGAACCATTCTGGAAGGCATCCGCAACGAGTACCGCACCGTGGTTTTCTACGAGTCACCTCACAGGATCGAGAAGACTCTTTCTGAGCTTGTTGATGTACTTTCCGATCAAACAATGCGAATGCTGGTCATTTGCCGCGAATTAACCAAAATGCACGAGGAGGTCATTGGGACAACCATTGGGGATGTTCTTGATGAGGTTCTGCCATCACTTACCAAAAAAGGAGAGTTCTGTCTGGTGCTTGGGCCTTTGTAGTTCTACTCATCCAACTCCCCGACTAAATTCTTCTCCATCATCTTCTGGAGCTTATCGGGGTTTTTGGTTTGTGTGAGCGCCCACATCAACTTAACCGTTGCACACTCATACGTCAGATCTTTGCCGGAGATGATCCCCATTTGTTCAAGCAGAAGCTGCTTTTTGTACTTGTGCAAATCAACCATGCTGTTTAAAACCTGAGAGGTCATAACAATTGGGATCTTCTTTTCGGTCAGTTTTTTAACCCACGGGAACAAGTATTTTGGGATCATTCCAGGGCCATAGCTCCTCATTACAACTCCGTGGAACCCTGCGTTCAGCGTTGCTTCGAGAAAGTTCTCCGAAATTCCGGGATGTAGAGTTAAAAGCGTCACATTCTTATCAAAAGTGGGAGAGCACTTAAGGGTTCTTTTTCTTCTCACTATCCTCCATGGCTGCAGCTCAAAATCGCTTGCAAATGTTGCAAGTGGCGGGAACCGGGTGCTTTTGAAAGTTTTGTACACAGATTCGTGCACTTTCTTCGCGCGGCATCCCCTCAAGACTCGTGGCCCAAGTGTGATGCAGACTTCTGCAATATCAAGCTGTGCGGCACGGATTGCGTAAACCAAATTTCTACGAGCATCACTTGCAAGGTCATTTATTGGGAGGAGTGCTCCAGTAAAAACTATTGGCTTACTTAAGCCCTGCAGTGCGAAACTCAAGGCACAGGCTGTGTAGGCCATTGTGTTCGTTCCGTGTACGACCACGAACCCTTCGTACTGGTTATAAATTTTTTCAATCGTCCGTGCGAGCTCAATCCAGACTTCCGGAGTAATATCCGATGACCCGATATTTGCAACGGGAAAAAATTCCAGGGCAACTTCTTTTTGCAGTTCCGGAAGAAAGCGATGTATTTCACCAAGGGATTCCATAGGCTCAATCCGGCCTGTCTTCTGATTCATTATCATTCCGATTGATCCGCCGACGTAGAGGAGAGCGATTTTGGGTCTCATTGCCGGAGAGCATAGCGGGCGTGTTACAATAACTCCATGATTTCCTCCCTAAAAGGCACCGTTACAAAACACGAGCTTCCTCTGATAACAATCGACGTACAGGGAGTTGGCTACGAGGTGCAATGCACGCAGGGATTGTGGGAGAAATTGGAGGAGGGGAGCGAGGCTCAGATTTTTATCTACACCTTTGTTCGTGAGGATCGTCTGGAGCTTTTTGGCTTTGCATCACAGAGTGAGAAAAAGTTATTCACTCACTTCCTATCCGTTCCCGGAGTTGGTCCGCGAATGGCACTCAATGTTTGTTCAGTTCCGATGAATGTTTTGGCCCATGCGGTTGAGCATGAGGACACGCGATCACTTTCTAATTTGAAGGGGGTCGGGAAGAAAATGGCAGAGAAGCTTTTGCTGGAACTTCAATCGCTTGCGGAAAAGGGAGTTCTGGTTTCATCAGAATCCGGATCATCTGCAATTCCTGCAGAGGTTGATGAGGATGCACTGGAGGCTCTGGCAAATCTGGGATATGACAGAAGATCTGTTCTGAAGAAGCTTAAGGAGGTGCCGGGGGATGTTGAGACGACGGAAGAGAGGGTTAAGCATGTGTTGCAAGTCCTGTAGTTCAAGTACCAAATTCCAAATCCCAAAAGAATTTCAAATCCCAAATTTCAAGGGGGCCAATGGTTTTGGATTTTGAAATTTGGGATTCTTTTGGAATTTGGTGCTTGGAATTTGGCTCTTATGCGTACACGCCATTACAATCCTATGCTACAGTACCTTCCCACATGCTTACCCTAGATATCACTGGCACCCTCGCAAAGGTAATCACGCCTTCGCTCGGAATACCCGAGAACGATATATCTACCATCAGAAACACACTTTTGAGTTATGTGAAGGATTTTCTTAAGGAGCGTGAAGGTGGAGATCACAAATGGGCGATGGCTCCGTATGATCAAGAAACTTTTGATCAAGTTGAAGAGTTTGTTCACGGGCTTCGCAAAGAGAAAATTCAGACGGTTCTTTGGATTGGTATTGGTGGCTCAGGTTTGGGTCCGCGAGCTATCAAAGAAGTATTTGAATCCGCGAATACTCCCGAACTCATAATCATCGACACAATTGATCCTGCTGTAATTTCTGAAGAACTCAAAATGGTTGAGTGGGATCGCACACTTGTCGTGGTCGCAAGCAAATCCGGTGGAACGCTGGAGCCAATGAGTGCGTTCTTCCTGATTGAAGAAAAGCTTGTGCAGGCAGTCGGTGAAGAAGTTGCAGAGCACAGGATTGTTGCGATCACAGATCCAAAGGAAGGTGCGCTTAAGAAATATGCTGATGAAAAAGGATATGCGACTCTTCCAATTCATTCGGATATTGGTGGGCGATACTCCATCTTTACTCCAATTGGACTCCTGCCCATCATGCTGCTTGGCGGTGATGCTGGCGCATTCATCCGTGGTGCAAAAGAAATGGATACTGTGTGCCAGAACTCGGAGCTTGCAGAAAACCCCGCGGCGCAACTTGCGGCAATTCAGTTCCTTCTGGATACAAAAAGGAATTATCTGATACGCGTTGTGATGCCGTATGCAACGCGCCTGCAATCTCTTGGGAGATGGGAGCAGCAGCTCTTGGCAGAAAGTTTGGGTAAGACAGAAGCATATGGTCCATCACCTGTTGCCGGAATCGGTACCCAGGATCAGCACTCTATGCTCCAGCAGTGGGTTCAGGGCAGGCGAGTTGCATGGCACCTCTTTATACGTGAGGAAGAAAAGGAACGTGTGAATCTTCCACAGATACCAATCGAAAAACTTTCCTACCTTTCGGGTAAAGGGTTGGGTCAGATTTTGGATGCGCTATACGAGGGAACAGCACAATCACTCACTGTAGCAAAGCGTCCACATGCAACTATCACTTTGCCAAGGCTTGATGAGTATCACTTGGGTCAACTAATGTTCCTATTCATGACCGAGGTCGTATTGCTTGGAAAGCTGTATAGAGTTGATCCGTATGGGCAACCGGGAGTAGAGATGGGCAAAAGAATCGCTAAAGACCTGCTTTCGAAGGGCGTCTAGGGTTATCAAATTCCAAGCACCAAGCACCAAAAGAATCTCAAATCTCAAATTCCAAAACTCTTTGAGATTTGTAATTTGGAATTCTTTTGGAATTTGGAATTTGGTGCTTGGAGCTTTATCGGTTGAATAAACGCCAAATCCCAGCTACAGTCTATCCATCTTCCCAATACTCCTATGACCGAAGTTACAGATGCAACATTTGAGGCAGAAGTCCTGAAAAGCGAGGCCCCCGTTCTTGTAGATTTCTGGGCGCCGTGGTGCGGCCCATGCAAATCCATGCTTCCTGTTATTGAGGAAGTTGCAAAGGATTACGAGGGCAAAGTGAAGATCGTTAAAGTAAACGTGGATGAAAATGCCGAAACTCCACAGCAGTTCAATGTGATGAGCATCCCATCATTCTTTGTATTCAAGGGCGGAGAAGTGGCGGCGAATTTTGTGGGGGTGAAGACTAAAGAATTTATAGCGGAGGAGTTGGATAAGGTTTTATAACATGTTCAAAGGCCTCCTCGCCATCGTCGCCTCATTCCTGCTCATCAAATACCGTGAGAGGATCGTTGGGATGACAGGAAAATTCGGTTGGGCAGAAAAGTTTTTGGGAATGGGGGGCACTTACCGTTTTTTCATCATCCTCGGAGTGGTTACTTTTCTTTGGGGAGTTGCATCCATCACGGGTACAACGGATGTTCTGCTCAAGCCGCTTGGAGGGGTTTTCTTTCCGGGGGGCGGAGGAGAAATTGAGAATACAGGTTTCTGAAAAAATGGATGCACGGATTGTTTTGCATGTGTATTATTGTTGTGTGGGGCTGTAGCTCAGCTGGCTAGAGCACCGCGTTTGCAACGCGGGGGTCAGGAGTTCGAATCTCCTCAGCTCCACCATCACCGACTTTAGGTATAAACAA
>CAZWES010000002.1:0-69998 GCA_964632395.1 uncultured Candidatus Peribacteria bacterium
ATCTTACACTAGCGATAAATCTTAACTTTCAGCACCTAAAAATTCCCTAAAAGCCGAAAATATTGAAGCCTTTGGAGTGAATAAAACTAAAGGTAAATCGGCGTCCTGAGCGTCATCCTGAGCGGAGCCAAAACGGAGCGTAGCGGAGTTTTGGCGGAGTCGAAGGGCGAAGGGCGCCCATATCGGAAAATATAGAAGCATTTGGAGTTAGTAAAACCAACAGTAAAGCGGTGTTTTGATACGGTTTTGACATGTGAGCGATAAACCATGTAAAATGCCCACGTTATGATAAAACGTACTCTTGCAGAAAAAATCGCCAAATCCAAAAAGAGCGTTCTACTTCTTGGCCCGCGCCAGACCGGCAAATCCACTCTGATGAGAAGTCTGAAGCCGGACTTAACCATCAATCTGGCACGCGAGGAAACATATCTTGAATTTGCCCGCAATTCCAGCGAGTTAGAGGAGCGTCTTTCGGGAGAACAATACAAGACAGTATTAATTGACGAGATCCAGCGCCTGCCAAGCATGCTGAATACAATTCAGGCAATTCTGGACGAATCTGCTTCGCCACCGAAATTCTATTTGACAGGCTCAAGCGCGCGAAAGCTCAAGCGCGGAAAGGCTAATCTCCTCCCCGGAAGGATACATGCGTATGAACTGGGTTCTTTGACAGCTCATGAACTCAAGTACAGCATAGATATTAAGCAGGCGCTTTCCACCGGAACATTGCCCGGCATCTGGACAGAAGAGAGCCGGAAGGAGCGACAAAAGACTTTGCAGTCGTATGCAGCTGCGTACCTTAAGGAAGAAATTCAGGCAGAAGCACTCACGCGTAACGTGGAGGGGTTCTCGCGCTTTCTTTTCTTGTCCGCCGCCGAATCCGGGAAGTTTCTGGACATGGAGAAACTGAGTTCAGAAGCACAGATTGTACGCCAATCTGCTGCACGGTACTTCGATATTCTCACGGATACACTGATTATACGCAGGTGCGAACCGTTCTCCAAATCCCTACGCAAGCGTCTGATTCTTCGCCCAAAATTTTTCTTTTTCGACTGCGGAGTTTTAAACGGCCTCATAGAAAACTTCACTGTGTCGCAAGACAGGATCGGTATGCTATTTGAGCACCTGATATTCAACCAGATCATGGATAGTGCGCACGCTAAAGATAGTCAGGTCCGAATTTCATCGTACCGAACAAGTAATGGCGCAGAAGTCGATTTTATTCTGGAGATTGCGGGGGAAGTGATTGCGGCGGAAGTAAAGGCTTCCAAAAACATCAGAAGCGCCGACACCCGCGGATTTAAGAGCTTCGCCGAATACTACGACAAAAAGCACCGCTCGTATATCGTGTACATGGGCAACATTTCCAAAACCGTCAACGGAGTACGCGTGCTGCCGTGGCAGAAGTTTTTGCAGGAGATTGGGCTGTAGAGATGCTATCATTCCCACCATGCGAAAAAGATTTCTCCTCATTGCTCTTCTGCGGAACACCTTGCGCATTTGATGGGGCAATGTGGATTGATGATGAAAAGTTTGTAGTTACCGGGTACTCCGAAATTCATCCAAATCAAACTGAGGGGTGCATCGGCGATCAGCCGTGCACAATTGTTCCAACTCTGCATGTCTTTGATCTTGCAGATGGTACGGTCACTGAATATAGCGGGTCGGAGGTAAGTGCGGATGTGTTTTTCAGCGCCGATCCTACTCAGCCGTAGACGGACAACACAAGAGTTTTTTTGCAGCCAACTCCCATGACCTGTCATGATCTGTGTCGCAAACACCTTCAACACGATGCTGCTCCTTCAATCGCTCACCAGTAAGCATACTGTTATCTTCCTTACTTAGACTCCAATAAAAAATCTTACGCCTAATATCCATCATTTCTGGAGAATCTATCAACCTGATATCGGACACCTCTCGCTCAACAACAAAACTCATCACGAGACCATGATCAAGAATGCCGATTGGTAGCCTCCTCATATGAGGTAACTCCTCATCTGCCTTATCACTGGCTTCTTCAACACTCATTTACTCCCACTATCCTCCAAAACAAAACAATTTCAAGACCCCCTCCTTTTTGTCTTATTTAAGCCAAAAACCCCTAACAACCTAACCTCCCTAATTTCCCTAATTTCCCTAATTTCCCTAACCTCCCTCATTGATCTTCACAATTTTAACCTTCCTCCCTGCCTCCTTTGGCACAAAAACCTTAAGAACGTTATCTTTGCTAAACGTTGCCTTTACCTTTGTGGGATTAACCGTGCATGGCAATGTGACTTTCCTCTCAAACTCGCCCCAGTAGCACTCCTGCAAAACGTACTGATCAGAAGCAATGTCATCCATTTGCGAGCGCTTACCACGAATAGTTAGCTCGTTTTCCGCAACATCAATATCCAGATCTGCAAGCTTTACCCCTGCAATCGGGGCTTTGACGATTATGTAGCCCTCTTCCTCAAAAATATCCACTGCAATGTGTCCACGTGTGATTGTGGAAGCATCCGCCGCATCATCACTTGATGTAACAGGAACACTACCACCGGATTTGGCTGCCGTAAGCCCTCCTTTTTCCTTAATGAGAGCGCTGAAAATGCCGTGCGTGCGGGAAGTTGACATTTGTTACGCTCAGAGTACTAAAAAGTTGTTCGAAGGACAAGTGCAAGTTTTGTTGGCTGAAGGCTGTCGGAGAAAATTTTCAGGTACCAATTTTCGATCTTCATTCAATTTTCAATTTCCCAATTTTCAAGGTTCAACCCTATAATGGTAAATGTTTGCAAATTGATAATTGAACCTTGAAAATTATTTGGAAATTGAAAATTGAAAATTGAAAATTTTCCCTGACCACCTCCATGCCACGTACCCCCTCCCAATATCTCTCACTAATATCCAAGGGTTTCTGCATGGGCGCCGCAGACGTGGTGCCCGGCGTTTCCGGCGGCACAATGGCATTCATCCTCGGAATTTATGAGGAGTTGATCGAATCAATCCAAACCTTCGCAAGAAAGGAATTTTGGAGAAACGTCCTCACCGGAAGAATCCGCGATGCACTCCGATCGGTAAACTTCGGCTTCCTATTCTGCGTATTGTTTGGAATCTTGCTCGCCATCTTCACACTCGCACATACTCTGGAAAGCCTGCTTGCAACTCACCCTGCACTCGTCTGGAGTTTCTTTTTTGGACTGATACTTGCATCAGTATTTGTAATCTCAAAAAGAATTGAAAGATGGAGCCCAAAGGAACTCATCACTCTGATAGTTGCAGCAGCATTAGCATATTTGATTGTTGGACTCGTGCCAGTCGAAACTCCAAACGCCTGGTGGTTTTTGGTTCTTGCCGGAGCAATCGCTATATGCGCAATGATTCTTCCCGGAATTTCCGGTGCATTCCTACTTCTGCTTCTCGGAAAATATCAAACAGCACTCGCAGCAGTTAATGATCGTGATTTTATGACACTGATACTTTTTGCAATCGGTGCAGTAATTGGACTCGTGCTGTTCTCAAAAATCCTGAATTGGCTCTTCCGCCGCTATCACAACTTGACTGTTGTGTTTTTGATGGGGCTGATGATTGGGAGTTTGCGGAAGCTTTGGCCATGGAGAGGAGAGAGCGAACTTGAGATTGGAGTTGGAATTGGATTAATTATCGTTGGCATTGCAGTCGTGCTGGTGATCGAGTTATGTACCACGAAAAAAAGAGGATAGGTCATAGTGGATAGAGGATAGTGACCACTATCCACTATCCTCTATCCACTATCCTCTCTTATGGTGCTAGACTGCTATACAAATGTCTCTGTATGACGCGTATTTACTTGGGATAATCCAGGGAATCACCGAGTTCCTGCCGATCAGTAGCTCCGGGCACCTTGTGCTTATGGAGCATTACCTTGGAGTTGCAATTGATCCATCCATGCTACTTAGTTTTGATATTGCACTGCACGGAGGTTCGCTGATTGCAATCCTCCTTTATTTTGGAAAGGCCTGGATAGAAATTATTTCTGCTCCATTTAGAAAACAGCACGATGGCAGCCCCCCTCTTCTACTGCTCCTGATAGTTGCAACCATCCCGATCGGAATTGCAGGTTATTACAGTGCAGACTGGCTGGAGGCAAATACAAGGACCCCAATGTTCGTCGCATTCGGCTTTGTATTCACGGGACTATTTTTGATTGTATCCTCGTGGTTTGAATCACGATTTGCAGCAAGGGAAAGTGTGGGGTGGAAACAATCGCTTGGAGCGGGAATTGGTCAGGCGCTTGCGGTATTCCCCGGGTTTTCCAGATCGGGACTGACGATTGCAAGCGGAAGATTGATGGGGCTGACCGCACACAGCGCGACAGCATTTGCATTCTTGCTCGGCGCGCCAGCGCTTGGTGGAGCATTGGTTTACGCATTCACATCAGGATCTACTGACCTCGCAACAATAGGAAAGCTTCCACTTCTTGTTGGATTCACGGCAAGCACAGTTTCCAGTATTGCAGTCATTCACTTTTTCCTCTCCACAATTAGAAAATACGGAATCTGGATGTGGTCTGTCTACCTTTTCCTTGCAGCCGCACTGATTATTTCGGATGAGATGATGCCGTTTATCACGGCGCTACCTGATGTAATAGATACTTTTGATGCGCGCGTGATCGTTGGAGCGCTGTTTCTGGCAATGCTTTTGGAATCAGTTCCTCTCACATCATTCTTCGTACCCGGAATTTCAACTTTGATGGTTGTCACATTGTTTTTGAAGGATGATCCAAAGAATTTGATAGCCTGTATCCCGATTGCAACCGCAGGACTGATCGTCGGGCATTTGCTCTCATACATACCGGCAAGGCAGGCAAGAATTCAGGTTAGGTGGAAAGAGAAGGCGGATGAAAGACTGACTCGTGCGCAAAGATTCTTTAAAAAATGGGGAATCTATGCAGTATTCTTCGGCGGATGGTACGCCCCAATCAGACCATGGGTCTCGATTGCTGCTGGAATTTCTAAGATGAGACCTCTGCCGTATCTGCTTTCGATGGTGTTTGGGTCGGTGGTTTTGGTGGTGGGAGTTGTGCTTGGGGCGATGGTGTTGGGTGAGGCGATTTTGTGATGCTCCACTGTTCCATTGCTCCATTGTTACGCCCGCCCGAACGCGGTCGGGCGGGCAAAGCGTACCGCACGCTTGCGGCTACCCATCGTTTCCGAAAGCTCATTAACTCGCTTGCGAATAATGGGACAATAGAGCAATGAAACAATCTCCCTCGTGCTACAATCACAAACAAATGCCCTTGTTGCACCCCCAAAGCATCGTAATCCTCGATTTCGGAGGACAGTACGCCCACCTGATTGCAAACAGGGCAAGGAGACTTGGCGCATTTGCAGAAATTCATGAGGCAGATACGGCGGCGGATGAAATAAAGGAAGCTGCGGGTATCATTCTCTCCGGCGGACCGCAAAGTGTTTATGATGAAAAAAGCCCACAAGCTGACCCGAAGATATTTGAACTTGGCATTCCGGTGCTTGGAATTTGCTATGGGCACCAATGGATGGCGCAGGCACTTGGCGGAAAAGTTAAGGAGGGCAAAACAAAGGAGTACGGATACAGCGAATTGAAATTAACAGATGACGCAAGCGCACTCCTAAAAGACCTCAAGAAACACTTCACAGTTTGGATGTCGCACGGTGATGAAGTTTCTGAGCTGCCGAAAGGATTTGTTATCACAGGGTCATCAGAAGATTGTAAGACCGCAGCAATGGCAGATCCTAAACGCAAATTCTTCGGCTTGCAGTTCCATCCGGAAGTTCACCACACAGAGTTCGGCCAGCAGATCCTCCAACACTTTATTGATCAATGCATTTACAAACCATGGAAACCAGAAAGTCTGATCGAAAGTTTGAAGGAGGAAATTGAAGCCCAAGTCGGTGATCGAAATGTTTTCATACTTGTTTCCGGCGGCGTTGATTCCACCGTTGCATGCACACTTTTGAATACGATTCTTGGAACGGAAAGAGTTTACGGGCTTTTGATCGATCACGGATTGATGCGAAAGAACGAGGTTCAGGCAGTTTCGGATTCATTCGAAAATCTTGGATGGACAAATCTGCATGTGGAGGATGCATCAGCAATGTTCCTTGGGAAACTGAAAGGCGTTACTGACCCAGAAGAAAAACGTCGAATAATCGGAGAGGCATTTGTAGATGCGCAAGCGGAAGTTGCAAAGCGTTTGAAGTTGGATGGCCCAAACTGGATGCTCGGGCAAGGCACTATCTATCCGGATACAATCGAGACCGGCGGCACTCAACACGCTGACCGGATCAAGACCCATCACAACCGGGTTGATGCAATAGAGAAGATGATTAAAGAAGGTAAAGTAATTGAGCCTCTTAAAGAGTTTTATAAAGATGAAGTCCGTGAGCTCGGGGAATGCCTTGGCCTCCCGCACCGCCTTGTGCAACGCCACCCATTCCCGGGACCGGGGCTTGGAGTACGCATCATTTGTGCCGATGAACCGAATCCGATGAATAAGGAGAAAGAAAATAAAATCCGCGTCGCCTCCAAAATGTACAAATTCCGAACTCTCCCCATTCGTTCAGTCGGCGTTCAGGGTGATAGCCGATCCTACAAGCACCCGCTTGCGATCTTCCTCAGTAAACCATTCAATGACTTAAAAGCGATGCACGGAATGGCAACAGCGCTCCCAAACACTCATCCGCAAATTAACCGCGTTCTCGTGTGCACCTCTCACGGGCCACCAGATGCTCCGGGCGGAGAGGGTGTCCCGGAAATCGCTTTCACAAAAACAACTATCACGCGCGATACGGCTGATCTATTGCGAGAGGCTGATCACATCATCTACAAAGAAATTCAGGAAACAGGCCTGGAAGGAAAAATATGGCAGTTCCCGGTTGTGCTTATCCCTGTTGGGGCAAAGGAAGGTAATCACTCAATAGTTTTGAGACCAGTTGAATCGCAAGAGGCAATGACTGCAAATGCATTTGAGTTGAATAAAGAGTTTTTGGATAAGGTGACAAAGGATCTCTTGGAACTTGATGGGATTGATATGGTGTTTTACGATGTGACCAATAAACCACCAGCTACCATCGAGTGGGAATAGCCGGCGACGATTGAGCGGGAGATTCTCTCTCCAATCCGCGTGGAATTTATTCTGCTGCGGTTTTACGCCACCTTTTGCCCAACCGCCTCCACAAACGCAGATTCCTTCCCGTGGTATTCAGAACTCGTCGACCGAAGGTCAAGAATCTCGAAACTACCCTCAAGAATCGACCGCATATACTCCTCGGAAAAGAAGTGCCGCTGATGCCCGGAGAGGTACATATCCTCACCAAGCTTTTCACCTTTCCCATAAAGCGGATCTTCAACTGACTTACACTTAACAAATAAATATCCACCGCTCCTGATCATGCAATGCAGATCTTTTACAATTTTTCGCGTAGTTGCATCATCAAAATAGTGGAGGCTGAGATGAGCATAAATGACATCAAATGAGCCACCAGGAAAATCTAGTGATGTTATATCAGCCTGCTGACACTTAACCGAAGGACAAAAAGACTTGAGTACCTTCAAACCTCCATCAGACTGATCCACCGCTTTCATCCCAGTAAGCTTTATCATCCTGTGCACTCATACGTACAAAATACCACACTTCTAAGCACAATGACGACCCCATCTTCTTCCGCTAAACTAACTCCCATAGTGCCACAAAGAGTCTCCATACAGCGCTCCAAAAGGATCAGGAAAGCTGCACCTAAAGGAGCCAAAACAGGCCAAAAAGGCGCCGTTGCAATTATCTCGCGAAACGGAAAGATACTCATGCAGCGAAGACGCGAGCACATTGCAGACCCCGGAACGTGGGTACTGCCCGGCGGCGAATGCAGAAGGATAGAAAAACCACGGGAGACTTTGATTCGCGTATGTGCAGAGGAGCTTGGCATCACCGTTCGGCCAAGCAAGGAAATCGGAAAGTTGGACTTGCCGGATTCAATCTGTCCTGCCTGGCATGTAATTTGGAAAGGTAGAGAGGTGAAACTTTCGGGAGAAGATATTGTTGGAATCGGATGGTTTACGCCGGAAGAGTTGATGGAACTTACGCCCGTTCGTCACGAGAATGAGTTGAGGAAATTCTTGATGGAGAACGAAGAGGTTGTTGAAGTCGTTAACACCAGTGAAGTCTCCAAAAAGAGACCCGAACCTGCTTCGCCTGATGAACAAAAAATCCTCGCACTCATCAGTGAGGCCAAGCAGGGCGACCACGAATCATTCGGAAAATTGTATGACCTTTACGTGACTCCTATTCACAGATACGTAGCATTCCGTCTGCCACAAGCATTGGTTGAAGATATTGTCGCTGATGTTTTTGTTAAAGCATGGGAAAAGCTGGATTCATACAAAGGGAGAAAAGGAACACCATTTAGTTCATGGCTTTTCCGAATTGCAAAGCACGTCGTGATAGATACGTACAGAACTCAGAAGGAGATAGTTGAACTGGATGAAGTGCATGTTGATGAAGATCGATGGAATGACCCGGTGCTCGGCATCACACAGGAAATGCAGGCAAAACTTCTGCGTCAGGCAATGAACAAATTGCCAAAACGATATCGCGAAGTTCTTCTTCTTTCCTTTATGAGCAACTTAGGCCACGGCGAAATTGCAAGAGCGATGAAGATGCGCGAGGGTGGCGTGAGGATTCTTAAGCATAGGGCTTTGAAGAAGCTTGGTGAGCTTTTGCCTGTTTCTATGCGGGAAGAATTACCTTGAAAAGTTTTTAGTTGTTAGTTGTTAGTTTTTAGTTTCTTACCATTTGATGACAAACATCACCTCTAAAAAACTGTCCCAACTAACAACTAAAAACTAGTAACTAATAACTATCCCCGTGAACAAAAAAAAGCTTCAAAAATCCACTTTTACGCGTAACAAAGCCCTTTCCCCCCCGTTCTAACCTCTGCCATTGATGCCACTTGAAAGCACCATCCAGAGACTTGCTAAAACCGCTTCTCCTAGCGCAAAAGCACGTGTACGCAGCCAAATTCTGCGTAGGATTGAGGGTAGCCTGCTCACAGATACAGCAAAATCCGCAGTTCCTGACCGTGTGAAACTCAAAAAACACGTACTTGCAAGAGTTGCGATGCCCAAAGCTGCCGGCGTTCTCGAGGGGATCAAAACTGCTCTCTCACCATCACTTGCAACCGCACTTGATCTTCGTGCAGAGATCTTAGACCGCATCGCATTGTGGCAACCAATTCCTGCACCGCTCTGGCAGCGAACATGGAAACCTGTGGCAGTCACTGCGGCACTTGCTTTGGTTCTGCGAATGACTCCGGCGCTTTTCATAGCAAGCCCGATTGAAGCATCATCACAAAACTTGTTGAACCCAACTGAAGGAATGGTTTCTGTCACTGATGGTGCGGAGTGGAGTCAACTTAGTGGAGAGCTTGCGTTGGATCATCCGATAACAATCAGAACCGGAGGAGATGCATCGGCAACAATCGTGATCGGGAGCGATGCGGTATTGAGGCTTGGAGAAAACACGGAAGTTAATTTGAGGGAAGCAGCATTTGATGCATCAAACAAAGGACCAATCGCCCGCGTCTCTTACGGGCAGCTCTGGGTGATGAGCTCTTTGCCGGAAGCATTGCTTGCCGGAACTTCAATTGTTCTGCCTCAGGGGACGCTTGGCATTAAACAAGGAAGCGTAAGTATTCTTGCGGATCCCGGCCAAAGCGCTGTACAGGTTTTCCACGGGTTCGCACGAATCATGCCAACAGGAGAGGATCCCATTCATTTGATACAAGGTGACCAACTCGTTCTGCTTCCGGAAGGTGGAACCCAGCGCCACCTAATTACAGACGTAATGCGTGAGGAAGAATGGGTGATAAAAAACCTCTCACGTGACGCAGTTCACAGGAGCGAAGTTACAAAAAGAAAACAGGAGCTTGCAGAAACTGCAGCAGGAATTCTCCCGGACTCTGCTTTTTATCTTTTAAAACTCGCATCCGAGAAGTTTGATCTTGGTTTAACTTTGAGTGGAAAATCCAGACAGGAAAAGAAGTTGATGCATGCACAGACAAGACTTAATGAAGCAGTCGCCCTCCTCAACGCAGGTAAAGCAAAAGAAGCAGCAAGACCACTCGAGGCATACCGCGAAGCCATCCGCTCGATCGCAACGTTGAGTGAAGAAGAGGTGCGCGCACTTCTCGCAGATTCCTTACTCACCTCATCAGCAACTGTAGCTGACGCGCTGCCAAATTCTGATCTATACGCGGCAAAAGAAGCAGTGCTGGAGGCTGCCGCAGAAGTGGAGGCAACGGAAATTAGCACAAATGAAATTGATCTTTACCTTTTGAGTGATGCACTGCTTGAAATCGAAAGCCTGATCGCACAGGGAGAAATCCTCCAGGCAACTTCGGCATTTAACGGAATTGAGGGTGCAGTCGCCTCAATCGCCACAGATCAAATGCTCGGGGAGACAGTTATAGAGAAAGATTCTTTGAAAGCCATGAAGACAATCCTGCGCTCAATTGCTTTTTCGCTTACGCAGGCAGAGGAAATTGTTCAGGGTGATGAGGGCGCTTTGATCGCGTCACTCAAGGAAAGGGTGGAAGGGCTTTCTCCATCCCCCACTCCGACAACCGTTGCAACAACTGACGAGAATCCAAATATCTGCATGACAGTGCGTGAAGTCTTGAGGCGAACTAACCAGTTCCTCGCATCCGTATACACATATCAAACTCCACGTGCGCAGAGGAACGAGGTCTTGAGGCAGATTTCAACTCTACCTGATTGTCCACAGAGCGGGAGGATTCTTGCAAAGGTTATGAACAAGGTTCCGGTGTTTACGAGGAGCTTTGTTTGGGAGGCGTTGCAGGATATTGGATCAGAAACATAGTCAATCATATATCGCATGCGTACCCACGGAGATCATGAGCACCTTTCCATCCGGAAGCGTCTGAAAAATTGCCCTGTATCGTTTACTGATTGAGATGCTCCATAATCCATCCAACTTGCCTGAAAGCTTGTGCAGACGAAGCGACGGATGGAAAGCGTTTTTTTGAAACAGAGAAACTGCCTTCTTGAATTTTTTCTGCAAAGTAGCAGAAAGTCGTTTGTACTCCTTGTGAAAACCCTCATCGTATATGATGCCTTTGACTACCATGGCTTATCCAGGTCATCAACATTCTTCAAAGTTTTCACTTTGCCTTTCTTATAATTTTTCTGCGCATCCCGGGAACGCTCCAGCAATTCATCCTCCGTTATAAGCTGCTCCTCATACGCAAGAACACGCCGCACGTATGCGCTCACAGACATGCCCGCGAGCCTCGCCTTCTCTTTAAGGCGCATAAGCACATCAGCCGGCAATGAGAGTGTAAGGATGGAGCGCATTTGTAAGTATAGTGTATTACAGTCCGGATCAGACGTCAACATATCATTGCAGCAGAGAGAATCCTGTATTCTCTGTGCATGCAAGAAGATTGGAGACAGTCAACCGCCCTACTCCAGATCGAAATCGATATGAACGAGGTCCGGAGAAACTCATGTGGTGACGGGTTTGATCAAACAATGGACGAACTGGTAGAAGAAGCAGAAAGCGACGAGGATAAAAATCAGTTCCGCTCCATTCTTGATCAAATAAAAGCATCGACATTGGAACAGTTTCTATGGCTTTTTAAACAGGCAGATAGAACTCGTTTCATCCAATGGTGCACATTGCGCCAAGTGCGCCTAAACGAAAGAGAGCAATGTGATAATTATGATGATTTGGTAAGAATCGCCCGTACAGCAACTGATGAAGTTGCAGCAAAATTTCGAAATCTGCTAAAAGAGATGGATAGCCTGAGAGCACATATTTTGGATGAGATATCGAGAGCGCAATATAGAACTACACAATCCAGAATCCTCGAACATGTACTTGAAGAAACCCAAAGACCGCAGGAAAAAACTGAAGAAAGCGTCCAGAAATTTGAAGCAGACGAAATGCCAGCCAAAATAATGCAAAGTTATATCAGTGAATCGCTGCTCAATGATTGGCTTGACCAATAAAAATCACACCATTGCAGAGCAGAGAGAGTCCGTGTCTCCTTTGGGATAAAAATCCCGCCGGAAAGGACTCTGTAGTAGCTGCTTCGCAGCACTACAGAGAACCTTCGATCTTAAATTCCCCTTGTAGGGAGGTGTTCCATCCGCAGGTTCTCCTACGGATACCTTGTTCATGTGTTTCCCTATGTCGCCATAAGGCATGGACTATATCACCACCCTTCGGGCAAGTTCCAAATTCCAAGCTCCAAGCTCCAAAAAAATCTCAAATCTCAAACACCAAAATGGCTTAGAATTTGCTTATTATTCCGAAGGGGCTCGGCGTGTAGTCTCTGAGGATCTTTCCTTGGCTAATCTAACAATTTCATGTACTTCTGCTGGTATTTCGTGTCCTGGTCTTTCATCAGCTTCATCCAGAAGCTGAGCTATTCTCAGTTGTTCGTCCCGATTACAAAATGCTGCCTGTCCCAATTCTACTACATGTAATTCTTCGTTCATGATTTTCAATAAAAGGAAATTTCCTGCTGATTGTCCGCAGGAGTCACATTTTCACTCAACAATAAAATTTTGTCAAGTAGTGCTCCATACTCGGATGTTCCAGCATATAGCCGAGTTTTTCCCAAGGGATTGCTCCCAAGGGGTCGCAACTTGTTCACGACTTAGTCCCAATCAGCAGCTCCACCGTGGTACCCCTCCTTGCGGATAAGAGTGCTTCAGGCGTTTCTGCCTTTCATGACTTGACGGGCGGATTACGATATATGTTTCGCATATTCGTGTTCCCACTGTACGTGCGGATTTCCCGCATACAGCGAGCTCCGATATGACAGTTAACAATTAACAGTTAACTATCAACATCAGAGAAGATCCTTCCTGTGACATATATAAAGGATATCACAGTACTACGATCCAGCTGACTTCTTGCATCGCTCCAAAACGATGATTCTAGCGATACAAGATCTCCCTGGGTCACCGAGTCGACTATTCTTCACATCCTATACCGAACCCTTGGGTTTTGATCTTCCCTATACCTCACCACCTTGTAAAGGTCGATCAGGTTCTTTATCTGGTATGGGCTGCGATTTGCATATCGGACCCTTCACCCTTATCAGTCACCCGATAAGGGCTGTCCTTGAGCTACGCTCCCTGACGGGATGCAGGGAGGCGTGGATTTAAACCACGTAGTCGAAACGGCTGCCAGGCGCGTTTCATATGAGTACAAGACCCAGGAACATATTCACCGCGACATGGCTGATTCGCGGTTACTAGCGATTCCAACTTCACGAAGGCGAGTTGCAGCCTTCGATCCGAACTGAGACCGGCTTTAGGGATTAGCTCCGGATTGCTCCTTGGCTGCCCGTTGTACCGGCCATTGTAGCACGGGTGTCGCCCCAGGCGTAAGAGCCACGCTGATCTGACGTCATCCTCACCTTCCTCCGACTTGGAGCCGGCAGTCTCCTGTGAAAAAACAACACAGGATGAGGGTTGCGCTCGTTCATTGACTTAACAACACACCTCAAGGCACGAGCTGACGACGACCGTGCAGCGCCTGTCACCAAATTCCTTGCGGCACGGCTCTCTTTCGAGGGCTTTTTTGGGATGTCAAGCCTGGGTGAGGTGCCCCGCTTATTATCGAATTGAACCCCATGCTCCACCGCTTGTGTGGGTCCCCGTCTATTCCTTTGAGTTTTAATCTTGCGACCGTACTCCCCAGGCGGCGTGTTTACCGCGTTAGCTAAGGCACGGAGGATCGATCGAACGTTCCCCCACACCGAACACGCATCGTTTAGGGCGTGGACTAACCGGGTATCTAATCCGGGTCGCTACCCACGCTTTCGTCTCTCAGCGTCAGCGAATCCCCAGCACCCTGCTTTCGCTTTTAGCGTTCCACTGTGGATCAACGGATATTACCCCTACTCACAGCATTCCAGGTGCCTCTGAATTGCTCGATCGCGTCAGTTTCCCGTGCAACAGCAAGGTTGAGCCTTGCGCTTTAACAAGCAGGACTTTACGCGAAGCCTACAGACGCTTTACGCCCAGTGATTCCGAGTAACGCTTGCATCCCACGTCTTACCGCGGCTGCTGGCACGTGGTTAGCCGATGCTTTCTCCTGAGGTACACTCAAAAATTTGTTCCCTCAGAACAGAAGTTTACGCCCAGGAAGGGTGTCATCCTTCACGCGGTGTCGCTCCGTCAGGCTTGCGCCCATTGCGGAAGATTCCTCACTGCTGCCTCCCGTAGGAGTATGGGCCGTGTCTCAGTCCCATTCTGGCTGATCATCCTCTCAGATCAGCTACCCGTCATAGCCTTGGTAAGCCGTTACCTTACCAACAAGCTGATAGGCCGCAGGCCCCTCCCGAACCGATAAATCTTTACCTCACGCTTCGCTTTAGCAACATTGCCTTGAAAGCAGTTGGCAATTAGCTTATTGGCAATTGGCTATTTTAGTAGCCAATTGCTAACTGCTAATTGCTAATTGCCAAAGCGAAGCGCAGGACTATCCGGTATTAGCCAATCTTTCGACTGGTTATCCCTGAGTTCGGGGCAGGTTCCAACGTGTTACGCAGCCGTTCGCCACTCGCGCCTCACTGTGGGTTCCACTTGATGATTGATTTATTTTTTCCTGCACAATGAGCGAGCGAATGGATAATGCATAATTGATAATGGATAATTATTTTCGTTCATTCTCAATTATCCATTATCAATTATCAATTCGCACGCGCCCAAAGGACGAGAAAAATGACATCAAGCGTGACCGAAACCAACAGTGAGACGCGCGTGCGACTTGCATGTGTTAGGCGCACCGCTAGCGTTCACTCTGAGCCAGGATCAAACTCTTCAAAATAGCAATTGGCAATTGGCTATTAGCTAGCAACAGTTGCAACTGCTTGAAAGAGCTGAAAGCTCAAAAGATCATTTTATACAGATGATCAAAAACTGTTTATTCTCTAGGAATAGAGCAACTGACGAATCGACATAAAGCCAATAGCCAAATGCCAAAAGCCAATTGCTATTTTAGACTTCTCTACTCTGCAATGATGTGAAGGATCGCCACGAGGACGCCCTTCATCATCTCAGCCTACCTCTCCCCACAGGAAAATGCGTCCATAGCCTACGTATGGTAGATATTAGTACAGAGAAGTCAAGAAATTTTGTTGACGGAATTGTGGGTTGTATTACTCGCAATCCGCCGGACAGTAGAGCGGACCACAATCATCCGTACATCCCATATTAGTGCAATCAGAGGAAGTACACTCTTCATATGCATCACAACGGCTATCTCCGCAAATTGCACAAACATCTTCCTCGGAATCACCACGACGATATATTTCACAACGCTTTGCGGGTGCTACACAATCTTGCGGACAGCTTCCAACTTTGCATTCTCCCGTGACACACTGCTCTCCATCTGGACAATCGCCGATCTCCTCACATTCATCCACCTCGCCTTCCTCGCAAATACCATTGCCACACTCAGGCATATCAGGTGGATTCAACATGCAGAAACCTCGTTCGCACACAGCACTACGTGGAGCACAACCTACACAAGAACCTGGGTTGTTAAGTGTCGCTTCTTCTCCTGGGCATGCTCTGATGTAATCCGCAATTGCTATTTTTACATCTCCAAGAGCGCCCGTGCTTACTGGTTTTCCACACGTCATGAATGGGCCACAAGCGCGGACAAGCACGGAGCAATCATCGTCTGTTCTGCATGCGCGCTTGCTGCGGATTAGATCTGCAAGTTTCTGTTCACGATCTTCACATGACTGCGATCCTGAAGGACACGGATTGAATTCGCAATTGAGAGCTGCATTTCGAACAACATCCGATCCATCGGGACAAATTTTTACGTCCTCGGGACACCCCGCCCCTGGAAAGATATCTTCGATACATTCTTTGTATTCTTGCGTTAATGTCCAATCGCATTGGCCATTCGCCTGTCGCTCACAAACTGATTTCTTAAAGCATCTGTACTCATCATGAAACTCACATGTGCTAGTGAGGTCATCTCCTTCTTCGCCACAAAGCTGCCCACTACATCCGCCAATAACGCACTTCTTTTTAGCAACAGGAACAGGTTTTGGCTTGAATTCTTTAAGGCACTCCGCACTACATCCATCCCCACTCACAACATTCCCATCATCACACTGCTCACCAATCTGTTTTTGACCGTCTCCACAACGCCCGAGGTTCATCATATCCCTTAGTTTTGCAATCTGCTCACGCAATGGCTGAACGACTGATTGATCATAGCGATGCAGCATAGTGACAACTTGTCCGCGCGTGACGGGGTCGTTCGGTCCAAATCGACCATCATCGTATCCTTTTACTATCCCCTTGCGAGCCATTGCGGCCGCGGGAGCATTGTAATAAGCCTGATGCTCAACATCATTGAAGAACGCAGCACCGCCGGCATCGTCGGCTTGGGTGGAAATGAGATGGAGGCTGGCAAAGGCGCCTGCTCCAATAACAAATATGGTGAGAGCGGAGGTGGTGGGTTTCATGGTGAGGATGATTCTACCACAATTCTCACTCATCTACCTCTTCACCCCAAGCATTCACAAGCCTCTCCCTCGCATGCTGATCGGGGTCGCCGCTAGTAGGCAAATTACCATCGGCATGCATGTGCATAGCAACCTCACCAAAAATGACTTTTCTGAATCTATTCTCAAATAACTCTGCCAACTCATCGTAATCAACATATCCATCACTCCATTCTTCTTCTGCCCGCGATACTTGATCCCTAAAATCCGCTTGCCTTCGATCACACTCATGAAAATCTGCAAGCAAGCTTACATCGACCGGTTTTCCCTCATCTCTACATTTATTGATAAGGTTATTCATACGGTCTCTGACTTCTCCGAGCCTCCTCCACCAATGGGGAGCCTTGCCATCACCATACTGTATGGGTGCGTAAACACCCCATCTCTGCCTCTGCTCTGGCGTGAGCTCGGTAGGAATAAAAGCTTCCTGATCTTTGACTCTAGGCCTCTTGGACTTCTTAGTGTCTAACATAGGGGGAGAATTCTCATATATTTTACACCCCCTGTCCAGAAGAATGTGTGTTTTTTATACAGAGAGATACGTACGTACGATACAATGCAGGCAATCACGATGAGGGGACACACCTAGGTTCTGTCCGACGGTTAATGTCCCTCGTTTTTGGCATTGACTACCAAAAATTCCGTGATAGAATGTTCTCGAGGGTGGGAAACCGCCCGTTATCAACCGCCCGTTGATGGACCCTCTCCTAAAGACGGGCTTTTTTGTACCTGTAATCGTTCCACATACATTCTCAGCTTTTTGATGTTCACAAATTTGTTGCTGACATGAATGAGCTCACGAGAAACATGATGACGCGTCGATATCACAACAATATGCTTCCCGCTCCTTCGAAGATATTTTAAAAGAGCACAAAAATCGCTATCGCCTGAAAATAGTACAAGCGTATCGTAGTGCGAAATCATCCTCATAGAATCAACAGCAATTTCAACATCGAAATTTGCTTTCCTTACATCACCCTGCTCGACATCTGAAATAACCTTGAGAGGCTTTGTAACCAACACATAACCCATGCGACGAAGGAAAGAAAAGAATGTTCCTTGGTTAGCTGTCTTGTGATCTACACAATAGTACCTAATCTGGTACATTTGATTTCGCTCAAACAGACGTTTCAAGAGACAATAATCAACATGCCACTCAAGATTCTTAAGAGAGCGTTCCAAATTTGCAGCGTCTATGCAAACAAATACTTTGCCAGTGATGTACTGTTGAATCATGATAGATAGGAAAATTACCCAGGCACAACACTCTGCCTATACTGCAACGCCTCCGCCACATGCTCCTGCCGTATCGCATCAGATGACTCCAAATCCGCAATCGTCCTCGCCACCTTTATCATTCGATGGAACGCACGCATGGAAAGACCCAAACGACGTACTGCCTGAGTAAGCAGCGACTCGGACTCATCATCAAGCGGACAAAGTTTTTCAATCGCACGAACATCCATCTGCGCATTTACCTGAATGGAAGACTCGGAAAATCTTTTATTCTGACGATCACGCGCACCCATCACTCTCTTTTTAACAGACTCCGTTGTTTCACCACGCGGCCCACGACGGCTTCGGATATCCTCTATGTCCACAGGCTGCACATCAATCGTTAAATCCATTCGATCAAGCAGCGGTGCACTGATCTTGCGCTGAATCCTTTGAGCACTTCCTGCGGCAAACTGCGGAGGATTCATCGCAGCAACAAGAATGAAGTTTGCGGGGAAGGAAACGCTTCCACTCGCACGTGTGATTGTGATAGTGCGATCTTCCAATGGCTGACGGAGCACCTCCAAGACCTGTACCGGAAACTCCGCAAGCTCATCCAAAAACAAAACACCGTGATGTGCCAGGCTTATCTCGCCGGGACCCGGCATTCTCCCGCCGCCGACGATGCTTACTCCACTCGCCGTGTGATGAACACATCGGAACGGACGATTTTCGATCAGCGGAACATCGCGCGGAAGCAGATCTGCAACTGAGTAAATCTGAGTGACTTCCAAAGATTCCTCACGCGTGAGTGGCGGGAGGATTCCACGGAACGCTTTTGCAAGCAAAGTTTTCCCCGCACCCGGTGCGCCGCTCATTAAAACATTGTGCCCACCGGCCGCTGCAATCTCGAGCGCGCGCTTTGCAGTCTCCTGTCCGTGCACATCTGCAAAATCCACAAGATCATCAAAACCCTTCGGTGCGCTTGCAGGGGGATCTATCTTTGGAGGATTTACCTCACGCATCAAAATCATAAGGAGTTCCGAAAGTGTTTCTGGTGCGACAACTTCGATCCCCGGAACAAGTGCCGCCTCCGGTCCATTGGTTGCCGGAACCACAACTCGCTTCATCCCTTTTGCACGAGCTGCAAGTGCAACGGGTAAAACTCCGGAAACGTGACGCAGTGAAGCATCCAGTGCAAGCTCGCCGATAAAAACAGTATCCGAAAAACTATCCGGATCCATATCGAGCTCGCCGGAGGCAAGCAGCATCCCGACTGCCATCGGCAGATCAAAACGCGGACCCACCTTCCTTATATCCGCAGGTGCAAGGTTGATGGTTGTTCTGCGCGAGCCCGGAAACCACATTCCACTGTTTCGTATGGCAGAGCGGATACGCTCCTTGCTCTCCTGAACAGCAGTATCCCCGAGCCCCACAATCGTCATGCCACTCATACCTCTACTTACGTCAGTTTCTACTGTGACGAGTTCTGAGTGGAGGCCAATAGTTGCAAAAGAATAAATGCGTGCAAGCATAATCAGTTTGGGAAAGATAGGTGTAGTGTACTTTCGTACACCTTGTATGTCAACCCTTTTATTTGGGGATCCTTGAGATGACTGGGGCCGATCGGAGAAAATTTCCAAGCTTCAAGTTCCAAGTTCCAAAAAAACTCCAAGCCCCAAATTCCAAATGTTCCTTATTTTTAAATTTTTGGAACTTTTTGGAACTTGTAGCTTGGTACTTGGAGTTTATGTCCAGGTCAAACAACGAAAATGTGCTTACAGTTTTTGTTCTCCAATCGCACCTCTTCAAAATACGTCAACAAAAACAGGGACAAACTGCTTGCTAAATCATTTCTGATACGTAGAATGCGCTGGACTCAAAAACATTTTTCCCACTCTCGCTATGGCTCAGATGTCTATCAAGAATCGTATCCGCGTCCTAAGGTTCGAAAAACACATGACTCAGGAAGAGCTTGCGATTCGCGTGGGCGTAAGCCGCCAGACCATCATGAGCATAGAAAACGGGAACACAAACCCATCCGTGCTTTTGGCATTCAAGATTGCAAAGGCGTTGGAAGCGGAGATTACGGAGGTTTTCGAAGTCGAGGGAAAATTAATTCCAGTATAAAAATAATAACGAAGTGTATGCGTGTATCAACCCCGAGACCCGGCGAAGCGGGATCGCCAACTTAGTTATTTCCATGATCTGCCAATAATGTGATGCGAGAACACCGCGAAGACGGGTCGAAGGCAAATTGATACCGGTTTGATCCCTTTACCAAGAAAGCACCAAATTCCAAATTCCAAAAGAATCTCAAATTCCAAATCTCAAAGAGTTTTGTAATTTGAGATTCTCGCCTTCGCGTAGCCGGATCGCCAACGTGATGCAAGAATGCATATGATAAGTTGGCGATACCGCTACGGCGGAGCGAGGTGGAATTCTTTTGGAATTTGGTGCTTGGAATTTTCTACAAGGTATACTTCCAACATGCAGAAGCCCTGCCCCGACTGCAGCAAACTCTTCGACATCCCGGAAGATGATCAGCGCTTTTACAAAAAAATTGACGTCCCGCCCCCGCGCTGTTGCCCGCAATGCCGCTTCGTTCGCAGGTTAAATGAGCGCAATTCGCGTGTGTTGTATAAAAGAAAATGTGACCTCACCGGAAAAGAGTTCATTTCACCATACCATCCGGACCATATTTTCCCTGTATACGCGCCGGAGGCGTGGTGGAGTGACAAGTGGGATCCGATGGATTACGGCAAAGATTTTGATTTTTCCAGGAACTTCTTCGAACAATTTGATGAATTGCAGAACCGTGTCCCTCATCAGGGACAATTCGTAATCTCTGGCACGATGGAAAATTGCGATTACGTGAACTGTGCGGGTTACATCAAAAACTGCTACCTGATTGCCGAGGCAGATTACGATGAGAATTGTTACTACGGAAATCGCCTCTTCCACAACGTAAGCCTGGTGGATTGTTCAAACTGTTACGAAGATCAATATTGCTACGAATGCATCGACTGCAGGAACTGCAACAACACGAGGTACTCGCAGGATAGTGAGAACTGCTTTGATAGCTTTTTCCTAAAAAGCTGCATCGGGTGCCGGGACTGCATTGCATGCATCAACCAACAGCAAAAGCAGTACATGATATTCAATGAACAACTGAGTAAAGATGAATACGAAGCCAGAAAAGCAGAGATGAAACTCGATACGTATTCCGGCATTCAAAAAGCACGCAAAGAAGCAGACGAGTTCTTTCTGAAATATCCGCACAAGAATCTGCAGAACAAACACAATGAGAATTGCTCCGGGAATTACCTATATGACTCAAAAAACTCATTTGAATGTTACGACTGCAAGGATCTTGAGGACTGTAAATATTGTGCACGTGTCTTTAGTGTTAAATCATCTATGGATTACACATCATGGGGAGATAAATCGGAATGCATGTACCAGAGTGCTGCATGCGGGGATAACGGGTATAACCTCAAGTTCTGCACAACTTGTACAACTAACAATACCAACCTGGAGTATTGCGGTCACTCAACAGGATGCAGCGATTGCTTTGGTTGTGTTGGTTTGAAGAGAAAAAAGTACTGCATTTTTAACAAGCAATACTCACAGGAGGAATATGAAAAGTTGAAGGATAAAATAATCGCACACATGCGTGAAACCGGTGAGTACGGAGAATACTTCCCGAAAGAGCTTTGCCCATATGGTTATAACGAAACACTTGCACAGGAATGCTTTCCGCTTAAGAAAGAAGAAGCCATCGCAAAAGGATACAAATGGCACGATAGCAAACAGGAAGCTCCTGATGTTAAAAAAATCATTCCAGCAGAAAGGTTGCCAGAAAAGATTGAAGATATCCCCGAAGATGTTTTGAATTGGGCAATAACATGCGAGCGTTCAGGTAGACCATTTAGAATCGTCAGGCAGGAATATGCCTTCTACAGGAAAATGCAGATCCCCGTACCACATCTCCATCCAGATGAGCGCCATGCGGATCGGATTGAGAGGAGGAATCCGCCGAGGCTTTGGGGGAGGAAATGCGCAAAATGCCAAAAGGGAATCCAGACAACTTACACACCTGAACGACCAGAAACCGTTTTTTGTGAAGATTGTTACCTAAAAGAGGTCTATTAGCAGGGTATAATCCCCCCATGACCCGCCCCCTCTCCCTCACCCTCACACTTATCTTAATCAGCATGAGCACCAACGCTTTTGCTGATTCTTCCAAAGTCCAATCCCTCCTCGCAAATCGTTCCGCGCGTCTTCTTGAACGACTCCAGAGGTGGGACAAAATGTGCATGCGCCGAGCAGAAAGGAGATCAGAACGGCTCGCACGACGCGAAGGCCAAACAGAGCACGTACTCCCCTCCTCCATTGCCGACCAAGCCTGCACAAGCGTTCGCGAAAAACTGGCACAGATCTCACCCTCTACAAAAAGTGAGAAACTAACAACTAAAAACCAAAAACTAGTAACTATCAAACCTCCAGAAGTAGAAACTCCTAAAAAAATGGATGACCAATTACCAAATCAACTCTTCACACCAACTTATCCACTACCTCTGATAGAAACCTCAAGCAAAATCCTGGTACTCGGGGAAAGCGACAGAATAATTGGATCCCTCAAATTAAACCCGCGCGATGAGCCCATCCAGATACGCGAAATTCAAATCACCCTGGATAGTGCAGTAGATTCGCTAACCGCTATCGAAATATTTGACGAGCTGGGGTTCGAGCTTGGAAGCGCCACAATTGACCTGACAGCATCAGCAAATGGAGATGTTTTTACAATGAGCCTGAGCCCAAAAAATGCTTACCACATAAGCGAGGATGACGAAGTTGTAATTGCATTTCGGGCAAGATTGAAAAGTAACGACGACGGAGGCGCAAGCGGAGAATCTGTGCAAATCTCGGATGTGGATATCACAGCAATAGGTTATTGGACAAGCAGAGAAGTTTCGGTAACTACAGAGGGGCCGGATTACAAAGAACATGTGACTGCGCTCACGACAATTGATGATATAAAAGCAATCGGCAAAAAAACCGGAACGTTTGCACTTGGAACAGAAAAACTTATTGGATCATTCCGTTTTGCAGCAAAAGATATATCTGATCCTGATGCAGATCCTCGTCTAACTGATATCACATTCTCCGTAAGCGCTCCATCTGAAGTTGATATCACAAATCCGATCCTACGTGACCCTATCGCAGGTACAGAAACCGCCTGCACTTTTGCAAGCTCAGAAATCACATGTTCCTCAATTCCATCAAACGTTGGATCGATTGAGGCACCGCGCGAACTTTCTGTATATGCTGACGTTAGTTTGAGTGACACTCACCCGGACCCATTCCTGCAACTTGAAATAAATAACCCGGGAGGACCGAGCGGAGGAGGAAGTGTTACGTGGACGGACGGGACTACATCATTTTCGTGGGTTCCGTTTGGGCAGCCTGTGACGAGGGGGACGGCGTGGGAATAAGGCTTTCTCGACCCTCAATGACGAGAAATATCCCCTCAATAATGGTATAATATAGACAATGCCACTTCCCGAAACATTGCGACCATACTTCTGGAATTGCAGGTTCCAAGATCTTGATACGAGTAAACATAGGAAAGCAATAATCGAGCAGATTATGGAATACGGCAACCTGGATGCCTGGCGCTGGATGCTGCGTACTTACAAAGAAAAGGATATGATTGAAACATTGAAGCTTACAAGAATGCTTTCACCGCATAGCCGCAGCTTCTGGTCTCTTTTCTTTCACGTTGATCTACCTGATGATTTTTCATCCCGAAACTCTACCTGGCAACACCGCTACGATACTAAAAAAGCTTAGCAAGAATGGCTTGCCCAGTGATACATTCCTTGCAGGAGGAACGGCAATTGCTCTCCAGATAGGACACCGAATTTCCCACGATCTGGATTTCTTTACTCCTGAAGCATTTGAAGAAGAACGCCTTGCAGAAAAATTGGAGGAGGATGGTATGCGCACACAAAGTTTAAACTGGAGAACTGTAATCGGTTACTTCGGAGACGTGCAGTTCAGCTGTTTTTACTACAAATATCCACTGCTTTTTGAAACTCTACAATACGAAGGTGTGCCAATTATAGATCTGAGGGATGGCGCAGCAATGAAGCTGGAGGCAATCGCCGGACGCGCAACAAAGCGCGATTATATCGATCTTTATGCCATACTCCGCCATCTTAAGATGCAACTCCCGGAACTTTTGGATCTGCATATGAAAAAATATCTCCCCAAAAGGGACACTGTCACAGAAGCTATCAGAAGCCTCACTTACTTCAAAGATGTAGAAGAAAGAGACGAACATGAACGGCCCCTGGAAATGTTGGAAGATATTTCATGGGAAGATGTAAAATCGTTCCTTGTGAAAGAAGTAGATGAAAGCAGGAAATACTTGCAGTAACTTGAGCCGAATGTCACCCATAAATCAACACTCCAACCACAACCGAAACCTGCATAAGAAAGTTTAGCGACGCGTTAAACTGAACCACACGATCTCTGTGAACAAATCCGTAAATGATGAGCGGGATAGTAAAGAAGGCATACATACACCACGATGCGAGCGAAACTCCTGCAGATTGTTCCACATAAACTTTAAGAACCTGTGGAATGCTTGTAAACGGAGCAATAATCGCAAACACAAGAACCACTTTGTCGAATGTGCTCCTTCCATTCTCCACACGAAGATGGTGGTATGTATTGGCCATAAATCCCTGTATGATACCACAAATCGTGTTTTCGATCACCCCGCTTAAGAATGGCCTACCGATCCTGACTGCTCCAGTTCCAGGAACTGAATCTGTGACCGTTCACGCTTTCGTTGGCGCAGGCTCAAGATATGAGGAAGGTGAGGAACGCGGGATATCTCACTTCCTGGAACACATGTTCTTCAAAGGTGGAAAGAAATATAAGAGTGCTGCAGAGGTTAGCATGGCAATTGATGCATTCGGCGGATCGTTTAATGCTTTCACAGGGAAGGAATATGCCGGGTATTACGTAAAGATTGCATCAGAGCACATAGAAACTGCGTGTGATGTTTTGGGCGACATGCTTTTGAATGCAACGCTCCCACAGGAAGAAGCAGAAAGAGAACGCGGGGTCATCATCGAAGAATTACGGATGTACCAGGATACGCCGATGTACCAGGCAGGGTGGGACTTCGAAAAACTTGTATACGGCGATCAACCTTTGGGGTGGGATACCATCGGAACTGAAGAAGTGATTCTTAAAACAGGACATGATGAACTTAAAGCGCACAAAAATCTTTTGTACTCACCGGATAACATGGTTCTGGTTTTTGCGGGGAAGATTGATGAATCGCGCGCAATTGAACTCGGAGAAAAATTCTTTGGAGGACTTGGTGGAAATAAAGGACGAGAATTTTCTCCGATTGATGGTCGTGGAACAGATCAAGTTCTTTTGACGAATAAGAAAACGGAGCAATCGCATCTTGTTATGGGAGTCGAAAGCGTGAGCGCACTTGATAAAGACCACTTTGCACAGGGTATCCTCTCCGTGATTCTTGGAGGAAACATGAGCTCGCGAATGTTTCTGAGAATCCGTGAAGCTCGTGGACTCTGCTACTACATAAACACTTCAACTGATGATTACCTCGATGCCGGCGCACTCTCCGTTCGCGCTGGCGTGGATCAATCAAGGCTTGATGAGGCAATCACGGCTATAAAAGATGAGCTCATGCTTGCGGCTAAAGATGATGTCACAGAGGAAGAAATCTCCCGTGCAAAGGATTTTCTTAAAGGCAAAATCACACTTTCGCTCGAGGATAGCGAAGAGCGCGCCCACTTCTACGGCCGCCAGCAGCTACTGTACTCCGAAACTGAGCGTGGAGTGCTGGATATTCCGGATTTGGTTAAAAAAATAGAAGCTGTGGATAAGCTCCAAGTTGATGCACTGGCAAAACGCATATTTGTGCCGGAGAGGCTTAGATTGGTTGTGATTGGAGATAGGAAGAAAAAAGAGGAGCTGGGTGCGTTGCTTGGGTAAAACTCTCATCCTTTTGCTTTACAAGCTAGCTGTGCGTGATATTTTGGCGCATCCCTTTTTTGCCATGCCACACGAAATCCCGGAATCCCCAGAACCAGATCCAGACCTCGAACCTGAGGAGACCATCGAAACTGTTGAAGATCTTTTGTTGTTTGTAGTAGAAGCATTAGCACACACTGCAGGAAACCCTCTGAATGATGATGATCCTGACGAATACGACATAGAAGAATAATCCCACATTCCACTCGCACAAAACCAAAAAAGGTGATAGAACATACCTGACTGAGCATGGAAGCTCTTTGTTCAGGTTAAGACGGCAGCCAGGCGTGAGGAGAATGGATACGCGTCTGGCAGGAGCGCCCTCGCAATAGCTCCAACGCCGTTGTGCACCTCGGGGTGGTGGCTCTTGGAATTCTGTCCACCACCTCGAGGATATTTTTTCTGTTCATAAACCGATAAATCCGTTATCTTTACCCCATGCAAAAAACCCTCATCATCTTCAAACCCGATTCAATCCAAAAACAATGCGTTGGCAAAGTGCTGCAACGGTTCGAGGAAGCAGGATTCTGTATCATTGCCTGCAAAATGATGCAACTTACGGATGAACTCCTGCGCGAGCACTATGCACATATTGCAGATAAGCCGTTCTATCCGGAAGTTGAAAAATTTATGAAGCAAACTCCCGTGATTGCAATGGTGCTGGAGGGAGAAAACATAATTGATGGAATGCGCGAGATGCTTGGGGTTACAGATTGCACGGAAGCTGCTCCCGGAACAATCCGTGCAGAATTTGGCAGCAAAGACGAAAAAACCTGCAAGATGATGAATATTGTGCACGCGAGTGACAGCCTGGAGGCTGCAGAGGCGGAGATTAAGCGATTTTTTGAGGTTGAGGAGCTATTTTGATAAAATGTTTGACAACTGTCTGACATTTGAGTATATTGGAACCATGCTGAATGAGAGAATCATTACCACGCGCGAATTTCTCCGAAACTTCAAAAAGTTTAGAGATATGCTGACGAGCGGAAACGCAAAGCAGATTTCTGTGAGTGCCGGAGGAGAAGTGTTGGAAGTAAAATTGCGCAGCCATCCCGCGCTTACGGGAGCAGAACTTGCACGGCGTGTTCAGTCACTCAAAAACCCAATTCGAATAGAGCGACCAGATATATTCTCGGGGTTTATGGAGCGAATTGAAAAAAGAAAAAAGGAAGCGAGAAGAAAAAATTCCAAAAGGCAAAAATGATCGATGTAATTTTAGATACGAACATCGTCATATATATCCTTCATGGAAAGGGGAAATATGTTAACGCAGTGCAACAATTTGGCACGCTTGGCATTAGCGTAATCTCTGCGATAGAGCTGTTCACCGGTGCATATGATCGCAAGGAATATGCAATGCTCACAAGAGTTCTGCTTGGAATTCAGGTTGTACCTCTGCAGGTGGATATTGGCATTTCCGTTGCGGAAAGCCTGCGTGAGAGACGACAAAAAAGTATCAGAAGTTCAGCTTTTGCCGATACTGCCATTGCCCACACATCACTATCGCTTGGTGTTCCGCTCGTTACGAACAACCCAAAAGGTTTCAAAACTTTCCCAGATCTGAAGATCATAACTCCGTGATCGACACGCATGTTGATAATCGCCCGGAGGCTGCAGAAAAAGAGGTGGCGAGGTTTTTTAGGGATGAGAAAGTTTTTTAGGTATCACTTGCCTCTTCCAGCATCACAACCTCTTCCTCTTCTTTTTCGCAAGACGTTTCAAAAAACTGTAGACGAAGGCACGCTGCAGAAGCTAACCAAATTTCATCTCCGTTCTCAAGCTTCATCTCTGATCTACATTCATCTTCGTTCAAAATTGTGCCGTT
Source organism: uncultured Candidatus Peribacteria bacterium (assembly GCA_964632395.1). Classification (GTDB taxonomy): domain Bacteria; phylum Patescibacteriota; class Gracilibacteria; order Peribacterales; family Peribacteraceae; genus CAZWES01. The sequence goes on from CAZWES010000002.1 coordinate 27,682, forward strand.
CGTGCTCTCCAGATCCCGAATATAATAAGCATCTTTTCCTTTACGAATAAGACAGTGTAATCTGCTTACCCTTCTGGATAGAGAAACTACATCTACTGTTGCTCCATCACGGCCTATTATGTTTGTTTCCCCTAACTCAATACCGTTTTGGCTCACATTGCTCGCAAATATTGGAGCACCACAATAATCAACCTTAAGAAAAGCCATGGAGGAGCATGGTAACTTTTCAGATAAAAAGAATCCAGAAAGATGTAGAGTATTATTTATTTGCCTTTCCTAAGCCACTTGATGGCAATCCCTGCAATTCCAGCCCCAACAAACGGGCCCATTACATAAACCCAAATCTGCTTAGCCGCCATCGGATTTGCAGCGATCACAACCGGGGCAACGGATCTTGCAGGGTTCACTCCGGCACCGGTTAGCGGGAGAGCAATGTAGTGAATTACAAAATACAAAGCAGCGATTATGATTGCGCGGAGGAATGCGGACCGGATACGTTCGGCTGCAAGAACGTATGTGATGACGAGAATGAATGTGCAAATTGCCTCGATGATGAATGCAGTCGAAGTTGAAGCTTGGAAAACTGTTTCTCCAATTGATCCTTCTTTTACAATCATAAAAACTGCACCGCTTGCAACAATTGCCCCGATGAACTGTGCAATCAGGTATGCAGGGATATCGTGAGTTGAAAGTCTGCCGCTGATCCACGCACCAACGGAAACTGCAGGATTAACATGTGCACCGGAGATGCGGCTGAAGATCAGATAAATCAAAAAGAGAGCGACGGCGAAGTTCACGGAGATTAGGAGAGTGTTTCCAGAAAATTGCGTGATTGAGTATGTCCCGAGGAAGACGAGGAGGAAAGTGCCGAGGGTTTCGGTTAAGTACTTCTTCATTGGCATTAGTGTAGTTGTAACAAGCACCAAATTCCAAACTCCACCTCGCTCCGCCGTAGCGGTATCGCCAGCTCACGGCAATAATGCCAGCAACACGCTGGCGATCCGGCTACGCGAAGGCGAGAAAGAATCTCAAATTCCAAATTTCAAACAGTCTTTGGAATTTGAGATTTGGAATTCTTTTGGAATTTGGTGCTTGGGATTTGACACCCATCAGTCTCCATCTAAAACATACTCAATTGCACGCTTCTTCTGAGCATCCCTGCCCTCCACAAACTCCTCCATCTCCATCTCAACTTCCAGATCCGGGACGACCCCTTCCTCACTCAGATCTTTTCCGCTTGGCGTATGCCACTTTGCAACCGTGACGCGTAGGCTGGAGCCCTCCGGAAGATCAACCACCTCCTGAACAGTCCCCTTCCCAAAACTCTTCTTGCCGATTATCGTTGCACGTCCATGATCCTGCAGCGAACCGGCAACAATTTCCGAGGCGCTTGCAGAACCCTCATTTATCAAAATCGCCATCGGGAGATCTGGAATTATGGGGTCACCGAATGCGTAATGCGACTCCACTTCTTCTCCACGCCGATGGACACTTACAATTTTCCCATCAGTCAAAAATATTGATGCAATGTCGATTGCTCCATCAAGGTACCCTCCACCATTAAAACGAAGATCCAGCACAACTCCTGCAATTTCCTCATCCGCAAGCGCTTTGGCCGAAGCTCGCGCCTCACTCACAGTGTTTTCTCCAAACTGATTTATCTCTATGTAACCGACTGAACCCGTTCCAGTTTCGATGACTTCATATTCCACGCTTGGCACTTTTATCTCATCACGTGTAATTGTGATATCCAGTTTGTCGGAAATTTTGGGCCGGAAAACCGTGAGTGTAACATCTGTTCCTTTGGGGCCACGAATGAGATGCACGGCCTCCTGCAGACTAACTCCAGACATATCTTTCCCATCAACATTTGTGATGACATCCTGCGGTATTAATCCCGCAGCGGAAGCCGGTGACCCTTTTAGAGGTGCAACCACAACAATCCTCCCATCGCGCATTGTGAGCTCAGCGCCGATTCCTTCAAGTTCCCCGCGCAAAACCTCCTGAAAGTCATTCGATTCCTTGGGTGTCATAAATGCGGAATATGGATCCCCGACGCCGCGTACAAGCCCCTGCACTGCACCAAACCTGAGCTTATCAACCTGCAACGAATCCGGATCCACATAATGGCGATCTATCAACCTCCACACGGTCCAAAGTAGCTCCATATCAACTTCCTTCTCGGGATCTTCGATGTATGTGGCACCAGAGCCTGTTAGCGCAAATCGTTCGACGAATTCCGAGTACTGCATCTGCGAGCGCTGCCTTTCCATCTGTACACCAATCTGCCAGCCGAGAGCAGTGGCGACGGAGAGGAGGAAGAGACCGAGGAGAAAGTTTCTGCGACGCATATTGTTGATATTGAACACGAGAATGCACTCAGAAGCAAAAAATGTCGACCTGCCTAACGGCAGGCCGACAAAGAACCTGATCGCCCTGATCACAGCTTGAGCAAAGTCATCAGATTAACAGAGATACATGTCGCTATGATTACCACCAAAAATCCCCTCATAATCAAAGCGACAAACGCAATTCCATACATTCCAGGATGACGCCCAGGCTGGAACTTGCGCACGGACCATACCACCGAACCGATCCCCATTGAGGTAGCAATTACACAAATGATGGTTGCACTTAGCCAGTGCGGCTTTAGCAAGAACCCCAACAAGAGCCCCACCACAACCGCCGCAAGAGGCCATAACACTAACTCTCTCACAGAGATCCATCCATGACCAAAACTTGCAAATTTGCTCCGCAATTCTCCATTATCATCAGTACGCAACATGGTTTTCCCCTTCACATGAAGGATGGTGTTGAAAAGAACGAGCAGACAAGAATAGATAACATGCTATTCCCAAAAACATCAACCCCTAAGATCTTCCCAGAGTTTTCTCTCTGTTCTATTTAACCTTTTCGGCACATCAACTGCAATCTTCACAAACAAATCCCCTCGCCTCGAGGAATTCACAACCGGCATACCTTTACCCTTCACTCGCAAAATCTGACCCGGCTGAGTCCCCGCAGGGATCTTGACCTTAACATCTCCTTCAAAAGTTTTAATTTTGACTTCCGTGCCAAGCACCGCATCGGCCACGGGAATTTTGATTTCGGCACGCAGATCATTCCCATCACGAACCAGACGAGCATCAGGAGCTACGCGGATATGCACATACAAATCACCTGCCCCTGAACCCATCCTACCAGCCTCCCCTTTCCCGCGAATCCGCAAAGTCTGACCATCATTGATGCCTGCAGGAATATCAACGATAACTTCCTCTGATTTCTTCACGCGACCTTCACCCACGCACTCCCCACAAGGCTTTTCCGGAACTTTCCCTGCCCCACGGCACTTCTCACAAAGCATGCTTTGCTGGATAACTCCGAAGAAAGACTGCGCAGTTTTGGTGACCTGACCAGTTCCTCCACAAGTTGAACAGTTGACCGACTTGGACCCTTTTTTCTGGCCGGAACCGGAACACGAAGAACACGCAGCCATCTTCTTTAATCTGATAGTTTTGCGCGTTCCCTTAAATGCATCCTCCAGAGAAATCGCAATCTGCACTTCCAAAGTTCTGCCTTGCTGGCGAGTAGCTCCTCCACCACGTCCTCTGCCACCAAAGAATGTCTCGAAGATATCTCCAAACCCTCCTCTAAACGCTTCCCCCTGAGCGCCTCCTCCAAATCCACTGAACCCGCCAAACCCGCCCGCCCCACCAAACTGCGGTCCATCCTCTGTACCGAATTGATCGTAGGACTGCTTCTTTTTTGGATCACTTAACGCCTCGTATGCACGATTAATCTGCTTGTATTTTTCCTCCGCTTTTTTGTCTCCCTTATGTTTATCCGGATGATACTCCTTACTCAATTTTCTGTACGCCTTTTTAATATCATCCGCGGAAGCCGAACGTGAGAGGCCGAGGGTTTGGTAGTAGTCCATCGGGGAGATAGATTACCGTTTATGCAGCCAAACTACACGCCTTCTTGTTCCTGCTCAGACGGCGGGATAAGACCATCCCTTGCATACGCTGCCCTTATCGTATCATGCTGTTGTTGAGCAATCTCTTTATATGTATCAAGCTCCTCATCAACCTTGCTCCATCTAGCCTCTTCCACAAGTATCGCAAGCTCTCTCCGTCGTTTATCAAAATCAGATTCGCCTGCAATTCCTCCACGAATACTCTCCCTAGCATTCTTATACGCCTGCAATGGAGCACCAAACATAACTGCCTCTATAGCTCCATGCCGTGCTGCATACGGAACTTCATGATGAAAAAGAGCATTGAGATAGCAGACAATCATGTCGCCAACTTCCGGATGATTCAAAAAACTGAATTTTCCTAGAAGTTCGCTCGGTGCGATACCTGCCATTTCTCTCTCAAGAAATTCCTGCACTTCCTGTCCTAGATTGGCAGCTATATTTCTTACAGCCTCTGGCAGTTCTGGCTGAGGCATGGCTTCTTTCCTAAGCATTTCTGTACTTGTCATGATTAATTGGGTGAAATGATGATATCCACAATTCAACAATACAATTCTCCACTTGTAAATCAAACAAAATCCCACGAAAAACAACGTGAAATTATGTACCCAACCCTTGAATATCCTTTATCCCTTCCCTAGACTCCGCGCGCTTTGACCATGATCAGCATGATTATGCCTCAATTAGCATGATTTATTGACAAATTTACATTATCCTGATCACCAAGATTACCCTGATTACTATGACTACTACAACTCAATCCCCCGTTCAAGACATTACCACCGCAGAGACTGAGGCTAAGAAAAAACTGGAGGAGGCGAAGAGTTTGGCCGCGCAGGAAGTGGAGGCCTATAAGAAAGAGGAGCAAGCCAGACTCGAAAAAACCAAAGAATCGCGCAAGGAGGAGGCAACCAAAGAGCTTGCCGCGGAGAAGGAATCGCTGGGGGTGATTTTTAAGGAGGGAAAGGAGAAGACGAAGGGGGAGGTTAAGAAGTTGAGGGAGGGGGTTGAGGGGAAGAAGGCGGGGATTGTTAGTGAGCTCGTGGATCGGTTTATTTCCTTTTTTACCACCCCATAATGGTCGCAGAAAATTTACAAGTATCAATTTTCAATTTACAAACAATTTTCAAGGTTCAATTTTCAATTGACCAAACACCTTCCGTTTGAACCTTGAAAATTGATACTTGTTTGAAAATTGATCCCTGAAAATTGAAAATTTTCCCCGACCAACCCAACCACAACAAATGCCAGTCGTTAAAATGCAAAAGGTGGCCATCCTCTCCCACAACTCGCACAGTGAGGACTTACTCGAATTCCTGCAGGATGAAGGCGTAATGGAAGTTAGCCCGAACGAGGAAACAGTTGATATTGAGCACCCCAAGGTTTCCTACGAAAAGGCGGAAGTCGTTTTTGCAATTGATTTTTTGAGGCCGAGTGCAACCAAGGAAGCACTTAAAATCGCAAAGAGCCCGGGGTCTAATGATGATATTAGGAAAGCTGCATTGCACACAGATTTCCGTGCAATTATTGACGAGTGTAAAAAACTTGAGGATGAATCATCGGAAGTTTTAAGTGAAAGGCAGAAACTGGAAGCGGAAAAGGAGAGACTCCTGCCCTGGCAAAAATCTCCGCTTAATTTAAATGAGAAGGAAACCAAAACTTCTAAAGTGACGTACGGCACATGTCCGCCCGCATCCATTGATGACCTCAGGGCGGAAATTGATGAGAAGAATTTGAAGGTTGAGCTCGTGCAAATCGAGAAAGCCTCAAATGAAGTATTCTTAGCATCAGTAGTTTGGAAGAAGGACACGGAAGAATTTGAAAGAACATCCGCAAAACATGGATTTACTGCAGTTGATCTGCCGGAAGCAGGTGGCGCTCCTGTGCAGGAACTTGGCCGAATTGATCAGGAGTTGAAAAAGTTTGAGGAGAATGAGATGGAGCTAAACCGCAAACGCACGGAACTTGCAAAAAGTTTTCCTGATCTAGTTCGCCTTGGAATATATCTGCAATGGATTGATCAAAAGCAATCCGTGCGGTCGGAATTTTCAGCGACTGACCAAACCGTTTCACTCACGGGCTGGATTCCATCCAAAGAATTTAATGACCTTGAAAAGAAGTTGGAGCAAAAGTTCCCGGCAGTCGCTCTACTTAAAACAGAACCTAGGGAAGGTGAAGAGCCACCGATGCAGATCAAAAATGTTGACGCGGTAGCGCCGTTTGAAGCTGTGACGAGATTATATGGAATTCCAGGTGGAGGTGAAATGGACCCAACACGTCCGCTCATGCCTTTCTTTATTCTTTATTTTGGACTTTGTCTGACTGATGCAGGATATGGGTTTATCCTCGCGGCACTGATGGGTGTATTAATTTGGAAGTTCAAACTAAAAATGCAGGAACAGAAACTGGTCTGGCTTCTTTTTTACGCAGGAATTGTCACATTCCTCGTTTCAATCCCATTTGGCGGATGGTTTGGTATAACTCCGGATGCAGTCCCCGCATTTTTGACTTACACAAATTCTAACGGTGACCTGAGATTTGTCGGACAGATTTGGGATTTGACGAAAGACGTGGATTTCTTCCGGAACCTTGCACTCACGCTCGGTTCAATACAAATCCTCTTTGGAATATTCCTTGCAGGTTACTGGAAGGCAATTCACGGAAAAGTTTTTGAGGCAATTGCATCACACTTCACAGTTCATCTTTTCGCAATTGCACTCGCACTTAAATATGCACTTGGTGTTCCATTCATGGATTACGCACTGATTGCAATCGGCCTTCTCTTCATCTGGGGGCAAGGCAAGGGCCCATGGTTCGTACGACCTCTGGTCGGAACGCTTGGCGCCCTTGGTTTTCTAATCGGAATCATGAGTAATATACTCTCATACTTGAGGATACTCGCACTCGGATTAGCAACCGGTGCGCTTGCTTTCGCTATAAACCAAGTGGCAGTTGTACTCAAAGATTTGCTGCCTATTTTCTTAGGAATTCCCGTTTTCATCTGTATCCTTTTATTCGGACATATGATCTCCCTCGCCCTAAACGGCCTCGGCTCATTCGTTCACTCCGGACGACTTCAGTTTATTGAGTTCTTCGGACAGTTTTTCCAGGGTGGAGGACGTGAGTTTACACCATTTAAACGATCTCTTTCCCCAATTGCATGATGGATGAAAAAGAACCACAAAACAGGCAGACATCAGAAGAAAAAGCTGCTGAGCTTTCCGCGAAAATTGATAGATTAATGCGATTCGGCCAAGGATTGAGACAGGAACAAATGGAAGTCCATACGAAAGAGGTTGCCGCTCTCGTGCAAGATCTGACATCGATAGCACATGAGGAAGGCAGAAATGAGGTCATACGATCCGTAAAGGATCCAGTAATGTCCATTCTCGAAAAAGCCAGTGATCTCAGCGGTGAAATAGAATCTGCTCGCAAGGCAGCAGAAACAGCACTTCAGTTTTCCACCGAGCTCAGAGAGGCACCGCAACAAACCTAACAATAACTAATCTATTTTCACTTTCTTACCCCTTACACACCATGGAACTCGAAGTAGTACAATTCACCGCCGAGAGAGCCGATCTATTCGGCTTTCCTATGGCAATACTTGGCTCGGCAATCGCCGTGACTCTTGCCTGCATTGGTTCGATTATAGGCGTAGCTGCTGCAGGACAAGCTGGAACAGGCCTCCTCACAGAAAAGCCAAGAGCCTTCGGACAGGTTATGGTTATCGAAGCATTGCCAGGATCACAGGGTATTTACGGAATGGTAATCGCATTCCTAGTGCTGATTTTCTTCAAAATAGGATCACCTGATCAGCTTCCCATCACACTCACAACAGGAATGAGTATTTTGTATGCTTGTATCCCTGTCGGTCTTGCTGGCATGCTCTCTGGTCCCTTCCAGGGCAAAGTTTGCGCTGCCGGCATGAAGATGATGGCGACAGACGAAAAGGCAGGAGGCAAGGTTATCATCATGGCTGTAGTTGTAGAAACATTTGCCATTCTTGGCTTCCTGATAAGCTTCCTTTCTTTGCTTAACATCGCAGGCGGACTTTCCGCATAATCCAATCATTTGAAAATTGAATCTTGAAATTTGAAAATTGAATGAAAATTGTAAATTGGAAATTGAAAATTTTCCCTGACCACCTTCCCATCAAAAAAATGGCCTTAGCCGATATCATCTCCGCCATAAACGCTCAGAAAGATAAGGACCTCGCCGCCCTGCAGGAGCGCACGCTCAACGAAAAGAATTCCTGCAAAAAGAAAACCGATGATGAACTCGCAACTTACGAAGACGATCTTAAAAAGCAGACTGCATCCAAAAAGGAACAGCTTAAAAAGAAGGCAGAGACGATGGTGCAAATGGAGCACAGAAAGACGTTACTTGAAGAAAAGCGAAAAGCGATTGATAGCGTTTACGATGCGGTGATTGCAGAGCTCAAGAAGTTGCCGCCGGAAAAGGTAAAGAAATTGGAAGCGGCACTGGAAAAGAAAACTGCAAAGCATAAAGGGAAGAAGCATCCCTCAAAGGAAGGCGGTTTCACGCTCATTTCCGAAAAAGCAGAGGAAGATTTTACTTTCCCGCACCTCGTACAAACAGTACTTCGACCAGAGACTGAACTTGAAGTTGCTGCAAAATTATTCGAATAGCACCACCTTAGTGTCATAGTGAGCGGAGTCGAACCATGACACGACCTCTAAAAAAAGTATGACCCTCACCACTCCCCACCTAATCGGCCAACACTACGCCTACGCAATAGGCCGCCTCGGCGCACTCGAGGATCAGCTGCTTAAAACAACTGATATTGATCGCCTGCTCGGTGCATCGGATGGTGCTGAGTCTGTAAAGATGCTCCGCGACATCGAGTTCATTGCAACACCGGAATCGGATGAGGCATTTCAGGAGACTCTGAATTCAACCACAGCACTACTCAAAGAAACTGTTGAGAGGATGATTCCCGAACCAAAACATTTCATCTTCAATATCCTCTGGATAGATTTTGATCGTCCATGGATTGCATATAAATTGAAGGAAAAACACGGATTCACAAGTCAAATTGCAACTCCTCCCAGTCCTCCAGTCTCAACCAGATTTGCATCGGAATTTGATCAGGAATTCAAAACTCCGCAGGAAATTGATGATGTGGTTGCAGAGTCCATCAATGAACAAAAGTTGATGCTTGCAAAACGATCAGGTAGTGCATTGATCAGATCATTCGTCGAAAAAACAATGAACTTGGAGGCTCTGAGAGTAAGAACCCGCAGCGCGGGTTCGGTTACCCGCGTTGCGGGTACCACCACATCAAATACCCGCGTTGCGGGCCACGACTCATCACCTACCCGCGATGCGGGATCCAATTCTTCAGCCACCCGCGACTCGGACACCAACTCAATCGAAACAATCGCCTTCGAAAAAGAAGGAGTAGCGCAACTCAGTGATCTTCTTGACGATATGCAGCAGATGATGCTCGGGCCAGAGGCTACTTTCAGCTATGCAGTACGAGCTCTCAACCACATCCAACTTTTGAAGATATTGTTGACTGGAAAAGTAAATAATCTGCCGATTCAGGAAGTTAAGTCATTACTCCCGCCACTCGTTTGATGGAATACAAGATTGCGATAGTCGGCTCCAAAGAAGCAATCGAAGGATTCTCCCTCCTTGGCGTAACCACCGTTCCTGCATCTTCAGCAGCCGAAGCTGTGGAGAAGATAAAAGAGATGAAGAAAATGAATGGTGTCACGCTGAGCGGAGCGCAAGCATCCGATAAGGATGCGCAGCGCGGAGTCGAAGCGTACGCAATCATTTTTGTAACAGAAGACCTCGCAAAGGACTTCACAACTGACGATGAAAGATACTTTGCAAAAGACCCGTTGCCAGCAATTATTCCCCTCCCATCACATCTGGGATCGACAGGTTACTCGACTGCACGGCTTAGCCGAATAGTCGAACGGGCTGTTGGCTCGGATATTCTCAAGTAATCCTTAACTTCATATTATGACAACAGGACCCAACGAACAGGCACTAACCAGGCTGACCGATATGGTTCGTTCCCCGGAAACTAGAGAGATATTGACTCGGGAACTTGGAATCCATATCGGACGACTCTCTTTGGATGCATTGCAAAATCCGGATGATCAAGATACAAAACTTGCCCATAACACAATGGCAAGACTCAATGATCTGTTATCTGAAATACCAAACCCTGATTCCTAATTCCCTAATCACCTAACTTCCCTAACCTCCCTAAAAAATGTCCACCATCACAAAAGTAGCCGGCCCCCTCGTCATCGCAGACGGGATGAAAGAGGCAAAAATGTTCGAAGTCGTTCGTGTTTCCAAGGAGAAGCTGATGGGCGAAGTGATCGAACTCCATGGAGATGATGCTTCCATTCAGGTTTATGAAGATACCGGTGGAATCGGACCCGGAGAACCTGTTGAGCGCACAGGGCAGACGATGACTGTGGAGCTTGGCCCAGGCCTAATGGAGATGATCTACGACGGAGTCCAGCGCCCTCTCAAATTGATCGAAGAACATGCAAAATCTTCTTACATAAGCCGTGGGATTGATATTCCGGGACTCGATCATAAAAAGAAATGGGATTTTAAAGCAGTCGCAAAAGCTGGTGACAAAGTGGAGGCAGGTGATGTTCTTGGAGAAGTGGAAGAAACTTCTTTGATCATGCATAAAATAATGGTGCCACCGGGAGTTTCGGGAACTGTTACAAAAATTGAATCGGGGAAGTTCACGATCGAAGAAGTTGTTGCAACTGTTGATGATAAAAAGATAACGATGTTACAAAAGTGGCCAATTAGAAATCCCCGTCCTTTCAATGCAAAAAAAGAGCCAATCACACCTCTTACTACCGGAACAAGAATTCTGGATATGCTTTTCCCGATTATGAAGGGTGGAGCCGGTGCAATCCCCGGACCATTCGGCGCAGGAAAGACTGTTACTCAACAAACTCTCGCAAAATATTGCGACGCACAGGTGATCGTTTATATCGGTTGCGGAGAACGCGGAAATGAGATGACAGACGTACTTAAGGAATTCCCGGAACTTATTGACCCACATTCAGGAGAACCATTAATGAAACGAACTGTAATGATCGCAAACACATCAAACATGCCCGTAGCCGCACGTGAGGCTTCCGTGTACACAGGAATCACAATAGCCGAGTACTACCGCGATATGGGCTACCACGTTGCATTGATGGCGGATTCCACATCAAGATGGGCGGAGGCGATGAGGGAAATGTCCGGGAGGCTGGGAGAAATGCCAGGAGAGGAAGGTTATCCAGCATATCTTGGATCACGCACTGCAGGATTTTATGAGCGTGCTGGATATGTTGAATGCCTAGGAAGTGAGAAACGCGAGGGGTCGTTGACGGTGATCGGTGCAGTTTCGCCTCCGGGTGGAGACTTCTCCGAGCCTGTTACACAAAACACTCTCCGTGTGACCAAAGTCTTCTGGGCACTGGATGCAAAGCTCGCAAACAAGCGCCACTTCCCTGCTATCAACTGGCTGCAGAGCTACTCACTGTATCTCGCAAATTTGAGAAAATACGTAACCAAAGAAATTGCAGAAGATTTTATGGATGTGCGTGAGAAAGGTTCCGCACTTTTGCAGGAGGAGGCAAAGCTGGAGGAAATTGTGCGGCTCGTTGGTGCAGATTCGCTCTCACCAAAGGAGCAGTTGATTCTGGAAGCCGCAAAAGCCATCCGCGAGGACTTCCTGTTCCAGAATGCGTTTGATGAGGTGGACGCGTATTCTTCCATCCTCAAGCAGTACCGGATTTTGAGGACGATTGTGAAGTTTTACAACGCAGCACTTAACGTCGTTGATCAGGAAGAATTTGATTTCGATAAACTGCGCCAAATTCCTGTGCGTGAAAAAATGGTAAAGGCGCATTTGATTCCGGAGGGAGAATGGGAGAAGTTTGATGAGATTGAAAGGGAGATTGAGGAACAGGTTTCCGCACTTAAAGCTTAATTTTTCTATCCATATGACCTACCAAAAAACAGCAAAGCTCATAGTGCAAGACACGGACATTACCGTGATCAGCATCGACAGGGCTAAAGCCCGATTTAGTCATGCGTTAACCCCGGGCTTAAGCCCGGGGTTAACGCATCTGTCACCGTGGGCTTTAGCCCCCTATAGGCTAAAAAGTTGCAAAGCTAGTGATCAGTCACCATACAAAGGTAAATTTAATTTGGTCGAATTCGACCAAATTAAAAAACTGACTTGTTATTACCCCGAATTCGAGGTAATTAGAAATAGAAAACAGATTTCTGCACTTAAATCTTAATTCTTCCCAATTTTCATCATGAGCACTGACGCACCAACATCGGAAGCCCCAGCGGCGCACCAATCAATCCAACGAGCAATTGATGAGGATGAGTGCACAACTATACCAAAAGAGACTATTCAAACATGGCGCGCACTCGATCAAGTAAAACGAGCTGCTCAGGAACTTGTCAGAATATCTCAAGATCCAAGCATTATCAGCGAAGACGGTAAAGTGGATACCGAAGCGTTAGATAGAGCACAGTGGGCAATAACCAGAGCAGTACGACAAGTTATAGATGCACAAGATCACGCACAACGAATGGAAGAAAGACAGAAAGAACTAGACTCCTCCGACTCACCAACCACCTAACCACCTAACTCCCTACTTGCCCGCCGAAGCCCCGAAGGGCGAAGGCGGGACTCCCTAACCTCCCTAAAAAATGTCAACCACTGCTTACAAAACCGTCAAAGAAATCGCAGACCCACTCGTAATGGTAAAAGATGTCGAAGGCATCACGTACGAGGAACTCGTAGAGATTGAGCTTCCTGATGGAACCAAAAAGCTTGGGAAAGTGCTTGAGGCGAGGACTGGCCTTGCAGTCGTTCAGCTTTTCGAAACCACTCAGGGGGTTGGAACAGAAGGTACAAAGGCCAGGTTCCTCGGGAAAACTTTTGAGCTTGGAGTTACGGAGGATTTGCTTGGGCGCGCATTCTCCGGTGCGGGGAAGCCGATTGATGGAGGGCCAGAGCCGATTGCAGAGGCAAGGCGCGATATTAACGGTGCTCCGATCAATCCGTACTCACGTGACTTCCCAAGTGATTTCTACCAAACAGGAGTTAGCACAATTGACGTGATGAACACGCTTGTACGAGGACAGAAGCTCCCCATCTTCTCCGGAGCAGGATTGCCGCATAACCAATTGGCTGCACAGATTGCAAGGCAGGCGAAAGTGCGTGGCAAGGAAGGAAAAGAAGAAAAGTTTGCAGTTGTGTTCGCAGCGATGGGTGTTACGTTTGAAGAGGCGCAGTACTTTAGGAGTGAACTTGAAAAAACCGGAGCGCTCGAGCGCGCCATCCTCTTTATAAACACCGCTGCAGACCCCGTGGTTGAGCGAATCGCAACTCCGCGCCTTGCGCTTACTGCTGCAGAATATCTTGCATATGATAAAGACTACCATGTGCTTGTGATACTTACGGATATGACCAACTATTGTGAAGCACTGCGTGAGGTTTCTGCCGCACGAAAAGAAGTGCCGGGCCGCCGTGGGTTCCCTGGGTATATGTACACAGACCTTGCAACAGTCTACGAACGAGCAGGTCGTGTTAAAGGCAAGAATGGATCAATCACACAGGTGCCAATTTTGACTATGCCAGAGGATGATATTACTCACCCAATTCCAGACTTGACCGGGTACATCACGGAGGGGCAGTTTGTGATCTCACGTGAACTGCATGCAAAGGGAATCTATCCGCCAGTGAATGTGCTGCCCTCGCTTTCCAGATTGCAACAGACACTTTCCGGAGAAATGACACGTGATGACAGAAAGAATGTGATGGCACAGCTCTTTGCAGCTTACTCGCGTGGTAAGGATGTCCGTGAGCTTGCGGTTATTCTTGGTGAATCAGCTTTGAACGAAACTGATCTAAGCTTCATGAAGTTCGCCGATGCGTTTGAAGACAAGTTTGTGCGCCAGGGTGAGCTTGATGATAGATCTCTCGAGGATTCGCTGACGATCGGGTGGGAGCTTTTGAGTATGCTTCCGAGAAGTGAATTGAAGCGTGTTAAAGATGAGGAGATTGAAAAATACATGCCTAAGAAATGATGAACATACTTTCGATACACCAAAGGCGTCATGCTAAACAAAATCTTGTAGCGGCAAGGCATTGCCTTGCCGCTACAAAGTTGAACATGACGCATCCCCATCCACAATCGAGATGGCCATTCTAAACGTCAACCCCACCCGAATGGCCCTCCTCGACCTAAAACGTCGAGTAAAATCCGCGCAGCGCGGGCACAAACTTTTAAAGGATAAGCAGGATGGATTGATGCAGGCTTTTATGGAAATAATCCGTGATGCAAAGAGGTTGCGTGAGGACGTGGAAAAAATGCTCGGAGACGCGTTTAAGCAGTTTTTGATAGCCTCCTCGTGGATGCGAGAATCAGACCTCCGGAACGCACTCAGTAGCCCCCAAGCCAAGCTTTCGCTCTCTGTGAAAACGAAGAATGTGATGAGCGTGCGAATTCCGGAATTCTCACTCGAAAAATCCGGAACCATAAAAACTTACGGGATGGCGGGGACGAATGCATTTTTGGACGAAGCAATTGATGCCTTTGATGAAGCCTTCGAAACCTTAATCAACCTCGCACAGATCGAAAAGCAGGCAGAGGCGATGGCAATCGAGCTGGAGACGACTCGACGCAGAGTAAACGCACTGGAGCACAAAATGATTCCTGACCTCAAGGATACGACCAAATACATCAGATTGAAGCTTGATGAGACCGAACGTGCTGCAATTATTGGGACGATGAAGGTGAAGGCTCAGATTGAGGCTCAGGAGGCTGCGGTGGCTGTATAAACTAGCTTGGACTTTCCTCCGGAAGTTCTATCCCTGGATTCCATTTTCGAATTTCACCATACGTAAAAACATCTGTAGGAAACTCTTGAAGCTCAGAAATTTCTCTTTCGTTACCAAATTTGCGACGATTTACGCCATCAAAAGCAACCTTACACAGCTTTTTCTCGGGATGTACGAGCATCATCAATGCAATACTATCTCTTACTTTGATCATTATCATATTGACTTGAAAAAAGTCATCATTGGCAGGACCAACTATTTCTACCTTAGGTGGTTCTTGTACTTCATTTTCCATTGCTGCACATTTCTACTCCCATCCCATCACCTCCGCAACCACTTTCTCAAAGACTTTCGGCTCGTGTATCACAAGCTCAGAAAGCACCCTGCAGCTGAGTTCGGCATTTTATCGCCCCTACCCCTTCCCACCAGCAATATTAGATATCTCCGTAGGAGTTAGTACACGATTGTATACACGTATATCGGAGAGGACGCCATCCCAGGTGTTATTGTTATTATCATACGCACGGCCAATCGAATCGATTATGAACGATGTACTCCCGCCGGAGTAATCCCCGGCCACAGCGTACGACACCCCGTCAACATATCCCTCAAACACCGAGCCATTCCACAAAAGAACAACATGATGCCACGCACCCTTATTGCTATTCATGTTGTAATTCACACTGAAGTACTCGTCATTATCCAGATAATTACGCATAGATGGACTTCTGTGGTAAATACGGTTTTTTTCGACTCCGTCCTGACCCATAACCACTCTGTTATTCGTATCCTGATACGCCCAGTAAGAAATGGCCCACGAACTTGAGCCATTTACAGACAATGTGACTGGCGTGCCGAGCAGAACACGATCACTCTTATCGCCGGTATTGCCAAAGAATTCCAGGGCACTGGATACATTCAATCCCGTTGGCACATTTGCAACCCAAGATGTTCCCGGGTCCATATCCGTTAATGTTCCATCGTTTCCTCCAATATCATCACTGGCAGTCGTTCCCTCTCCGTCATCAAAGACCCAGCGATGCAGAATATCTGTCAAAATTATATCTGTTTCGAAATTCCACGTTGCACCATCAGATATTCCAGCAAAGTTGTTGGATGCAAGATCGGCAAATGCAGTGTTATCAATCTCGATAAAGTAAGACGTGTCGTACTCCAGCTCGGATGACGGATTAATTGTAATCGTATCAGTCCCGTCACCGCTAATTTGTGCTGATGTAACATCAATTGCCTCAAAAACGGAACTATCTTCTGTGCGTTTGATAGTAACGTTGCCGGTTTGCTTTGTAATAGCTTCATCAAACGTGATTACAAAACTACTAGAAATGCCCACATTTGCTGCATCATCCACCGGAGAAAAAGTTAGGATAGCTGGAGCTTCCCCTCCCTCCTGACCTATGTAGAGAGCAATGGCGAAGGCGCGGCCGACCTGCCTATACGCAGCGTAGCCTGTATGCTTAACATTTAGCTCCAGCCTGTCTACAGGAAGCTCGCCAACATAATCCGGAACAAGTTCATCAAAATTCACGCATGAGGGGTCCGTTACAGTCAATCTGCATATAGGAGTTTTGTTCTCTTCCCCCTCGAGAAGGGTTTTATCACCGGGGAGTCTCTCATTAGCAATTAAATACTGAAACATCGCATTTGTGAGTTGTTTCTCATTGTTCTTGCGTACTACATCCCTGGAGCTGGCCAGATTTCTTATGGGATCTATCGCCACTATGGTAACGGCCGCAAGAACCGCCACTACTCCTATCAAAAGTAGAAGCTCAACAAGCGTGAATCCAAAGCGGCGATGGCGCAAATGATTATGCAAAACAGAAGTATCTTACCCCATCACTTCATCAACTACCTTCCCGAAGACTTCCGGCTCGTGTATTGCAAGCTCAGAAAGGACCTTTCGGTTGATTTCGATTTTCTTTTCCTCTGCCGCCCGTATAAATCTGCTGTACATAAATCCATGCCCACGCAGTGCTGCGTTCAGTCGTGTAATCCATAATCGACGGAACTCGCGCTTCTTCCTTTTGCGATCGCGATATGCATTCTGCCCTGCTTTCATCACAGCCTCCTTTGCTTTCTTGATTGTCTTGTGACGAAGCCCGCGATAGCCCTTGGCCTGCTTTAGGAGCTTTTTGTGTCGCCTGTGACTGGTGGTACCGCGTGTAACTCTCATTATTTATTCGGGATAAGACGAGCAAGGTTCTTGAGTTCTTTGTTGCAGGAAGGCGTAAGCGTGCGCGAAAGCCTCTTCTGCCTTTTGCTCTTCTGCTGAAGCAAATGGTTCTTGCAGGCCTTTTTTACCACAATACGGCCGGAACCTGTCCTACGGGTCCGTTTTTTGGTGCCACTGTGGGTCTTCATCTTTGGCATTGCCGGGGCATGGTAGAGGATTCCAGAGGTTATTGGAAGGAAAAAGGCCATATTGTTATATTGCTATAGGATTATATTGTTCGCCTGTCCGACCATCGGGCGGGCAGAGCGAGTTAATTAGCACTTGCTTTTCCTGCCAACCCCAATACCCGCAAAGCAGTCAAGGATCGCTCTGTCGAACAATATAGCAATATAACAATATAACCAATGCACACAATCAACCCCCACCTCACTATTTCTTCGCCTTCACAATCACCATAAATTGGTTGCCCTGCCGCCGCATCGGCTGCTCAATTTCTGAGACATCGGAAAGCTCCTGTACAAAAGCATGCAATTTTTCTTTCGCGTAATCCTGATTCGTAAACTCGCGACCACGTAATCGGACGGCAATTTTGACCAAGTGACGATCACCAAGAAACTTACGAGCCTGACCTGCAAGCCGCTCCAGATCGTGCTTATCCGTACGAAATCCGAAGCGCACCATTTTTACTTCTGTCTGCTTGGAGTGCGCACGCTGTTTCTTTTCTTTTTTCTGGAGCTGATAGAGGTACGATCCACGATCCAGAATCTTGCACACCGGAGGTTTGGCATTTGGGGAAACTTCTATCAAATCCAGCTCCTGTTCCTGCGCCATTTTGATTGCCTCCTCAAGCGGAAGAACATCCTGCCCCTTTTCCGAAACAAGGCGTACCTCACGCGCGCGGATCTGATTATTGATACGGAATTTGGGCTGTGGTCTCCTGAAAGGTCTGCGAAATGGCATTTATGGATATGGGGGGATAACTCAAAGGAAATACTAGACCTCTGCAAGCGGTACAGTCAACGCAATACAGAAGGATACCTATTCGCCGCCAGCCACCTTGGGTTCGCGTATTTCCGGCCACGCTTCCCACCAAACATCTATTTGCCTGTAAACAGGTATCAGCAGAAGAACGAAGAAAATAATGCCAATTCCAATGCATATTACAAATACCTTCCATGTAGACATATCGCCCACGGAAGTCATGTAGTAGTAGACACCGCGAATCAGGAAGAAAATCACAAGCCATATAAAGAACGTAAGCCCTATCTCCACAAGCATCCACCAGTCGTTAACAGCAAATGAATTAATAAAACTGGCAATCGCATATCCCTTCGGGAAAATAATCAGCCAGGAAACAGGATACAAATATCCAAAAAACGGGTCATGGTGCAGTCCGCCTAAAATGTAAATGAGTGATATAAGCAGGATTGCAGCAATCGCAATTTGCAACACAAACCCCCCTCTGGTGCTCAATCTTCTCACGGTAGAAGATGCTACTCCTTTATTCAAAGCATGTCACCCATGTTGTACGCCCTGATTTAAGGATTGCATGTGCAGGATATTTAATTGGATCTTCCTCAGCCTCCATCACCTCATCAAAAATTTTCTCCTTCCCTTTTCCTTTTAGGAAAAAGAACTGATGCTTCGCTGACTCAAGTACAGGCATTGTAACTGTGATGCGATCGCGCACATCAAATTCATCAGTCTGTGTGTGGATAACGTTTTTATCGCGATTCATGATGGCATCACGATCGCCGGGGAAGAGAGAGGCGATGTGGCCATCCTGGCCGAGGCCGAGGACGACAATGTCAGCCGTGTCACCCCGAGTAGTCCCGAGTAGCCCGAAGGGCGTACCTGTGCTGAGCACGGTCGAAGCATCGAGGGATGTATCGAGGGGCGATACGGCTGAGCACCCCTCCAATTTCCCTTCATATTCCTCCACACACTCACCCAAATCCAACCCAGTATCCGGAAAAACAATCTGATGCTCAGCAATTGCAGCATTCTTCAACAACGTCTCACGCACAAGCCTCTGATTACTCCTCTCATCACTAGACGGCACATACCTCTCATCTACAAGAAAAATCTTGACCTTATCCCATTCAACTGCAACCAGTTTGCCAAGTTCCTCATAAATCGGCCTAGGTGTAGAGCCACCCGAAAGCCCCATCACACAACTTCCATGATCCTCAGTCGCATCACAAATCGCCTGCTCAAGCTCGGCCGTAGCACGATCTATGAATTCCTGTACGGAATCTAGGGGGATGTGGCGGAAAGTAAAATTAGGCATGGGTAGATGGGGTGACAGATATTTGTATGCCATCTTCTTTCTCTGCAAACCATACATTCACGACTGGAATTGTCCCACCAAAAAGATGAAATACATCAACAAAAGAGCAATCCTTAACCTCATACGACCCCTCGTGCATGAAACTGATAGCCATTCTGTAACCCGCATTCTCACAGTCCAGAAGCTTTTGCGCCAGCAGCGACCGTCCGACTGGCGTCGGAATTTTCAGATCATCGTGCAGATTAGCCACTTTTAACTTGGAATCATCCATAGTTAAGAAACATTTTTTACCTTTACTGCCCCCATCCAATGCTATGGAGCCTTCTTCAACACATTTGATGATTGAGTTCTTTGCTCTGTTCCTGAGATTGCTTTCCCAAAACAAGGCAACTTCACGAAAACCGAGGTTGTATTTCTCCAACAGGGAATAATACTCATCCGGAAAACGAAACTCCTTGCCGCGAATGCTGAAGTTATCCACGAGAAAACCCAAACGCACTTTGCTCATATCCTTTTCACCCTTCCCAGCTTCCTTTACACGAGAAACAAGCTGGACTGCAGCCTTGAATGTTGATACACACAGAGGATGAACTTGATATCTTCCATCTCGTATCTGAAAATTCCCACCTTCAACAATCGTCCCACTCACAACAGATGGTAAAAACTCATTTACCAGATCCGAAATCGCCTGACTCATATCCTCCACAGCAACAATGCGTTGTGATTCTTCCATAAGCACAAGGATACCATCACATTCCCTTGTCTATCATATTCTCTCTCAAATCCACTCAAACCCCTCCCCCTTAATCCACTCCCAAACCTCCTCAGGCCCACTCGAATCACACGGATACATGGAAAGCGCCGAATCCCCCCGATCCAGATACGACTGAAGCGGGTCGATAATTTTCCACGCTGTCATCACCTCCTCAAAATCCAGGAACCAGTCTTGCTTGCCGTTGACAGCTTCAAGAAGAAGTAAACCGTGTTCATCCAAACAATCGCCGACACAGACCAGTGGATCCTCGAGAACAAGCGGCCGGAATTCTGGTTCTGATCCTCCCATTTTTGTGTGGAGGTGCATCCTCATCCCCGCCTCGCCCTGAAGAATGATTTCCACGCGGCTTGGGGGTACATCAACCACGGCATATGGATTTTTGAATTCGAATGCGAGCTTTGTTTCCTTCGCTTTTAGACGTTTGCCGGTTCTGAGATAAAAAGGAACGCCCTCCCATCTGCGTGCTTTCGTCATCAACTTTAGCGCAACGAATGTTGGAGTTTTGGAATCTGCTGCAACACCTTCTTCATCACGGTAACCGTGATGTTCATCGGATCGCTCGTATTGCCCCTGAAGAATAACGCCCGAAAGATCCCCGGTGGGAGGAACGTAGATATTTTTAAGCGCTTCAAGCCTAGCTTGAGGAAGTTTTTCTCGTTCTACAAGCTGCATAGTCAAAAGTGCCATGAGCTGAAGCATGTGCGATTGAACCATATCGCGAAGAGTCCCTACAGATTCAAAATATCCCGCCCTTTCTTCAATTCCCGCTGACTCTGATGCTGTTATCTGTGCATTGGTGACTAGAGTGTGCTTTAAAACTCTTTCCACTATCGGATTTACAAGACGAAGATAGTAGATGTTTCGCGCAGCTTCTTTCCCAAGATAGTGATCAAGAAGATAAATCTCCTCCTGCGGGAAACATCCTGAAAGTGATTTTTTGATCTCCTGCGCACTCTTTTCATCATCCCCAAGCGGTTTTTCTACAATTGCACGAAATTTCTTACCTTCATCACGAACTCCACCCTTGCACAAATTTTCTGCAACAGTACCGAAGAATGCAGGTGGAATGGAAAAGTAAGCCAGACGTACCGATTCACCTGAATATCCTTCCTCTATTTGATCTAGATGTTCTGCAAGGGTTTTGAAGTCATTAACATCATCGTATTGACCTTGGTTGTAGTGAACATGCGAAAGCAAGTCGGAGAGAACATCTTCATTAAATCCTTCCACGTGACGACGTACGGAATCTGCAAAATGCTCACGGAAGGATGAATCGCTCATCTCGCTCCTTGCATAACCCATTATTGAGAAGTGCTCCGGGAAGCGCTTTTTTAGTGCAAGGAAATAAAGTGCCGGGAATATCTTAATCTGCGCAAGGTGGCCGGAGGCTCCAAAGATTATGAGGGAGAAGTCATGCTTTGCTTTTAGGACATTTTCGGAGATCATGTAGATATGCTATACGAATTGCTGGAAAAATGCTCCATCCCATATGAGGAATTCCAACACAAAGCCGTATTTACCTGCGCCGAATCTGATGGCTTAAAAGTAGAGATCCCCGGTGCGCACACAAAGCAGCTTTTGATGAGGGATAAGAAGAAGCGCCATTACGTGCTTGCAGTAGTCATGCATGATAAAACTGTGGATACGCGGGCTCTTGGGGAATTTTTGGGCACTGGTCGTCTGAGTTTTGCATCTCCGCCTGATCTAAAGCGATTGTTCAATGTTGATCCGGGGGCGGTGACTCCATTTGGCCTGATGTTTGACGCCAGTCATGAAGTCAGAGTCATTGTGGACGAGGATGCATGGAAAATAGGCAAGTTTCGCTTCCACCCGCTTGTGAATACCGCAACTCTCGTAATTGATAAAGAAGGATT
The DNA here is from genome assembly GCA_964632395.1 of uncultured Candidatus Peribacteria bacterium. Classification (GTDB taxonomy): domain Bacteria; phylum Patescibacteriota; class Gracilibacteria; order Peribacterales; family Peribacteraceae; genus CAZWES01. Next base: position 49,652 of record CAZWES010000002.1, read on the forward strand.
TAAGAAGTTTCTGCAAGAGACAGGACATGAATTTGAGGTTGTGAAGATTCCTAAGATGTAGGTACTATTACAGCGAACTTCCCCTCTCTCATCATGCCCCCTTCGACAAGCTCAGGACGAGCCAAGAAAAAAAAGCAGCAAATTCCGGATGCCGTAATCGTTGTAAAAGGCATTCTGACCGTTATTTTTACAGTCGTCATGATCGTCTCCATTGCAGGACTTTATTTTTCGCACGTTAAGCCTGGCGGAATGGAGTTTGGAACTATGGAGAACTCCCTTAGCATAATGGCGATTGTTCTAGCAACAATGTACTGGACCCGACATGCAGATATTTCGTTCTCCGCAAAGGTTCCATATGTAGAAGAATGGCTTGTCTTTGTCCTGCTAATCATCACATTCTGCCTCTCTATCGTTGGAGTCGTAAAAGTGCATCTAAGCCCGAACGGGCCTCCTTTCGGGACTGTGGAGAGCTCACTTTCCATCCTTGCATTCGCAATTACAGCAAAGCATGTTGCTAAGCACATTCAGTGGATGCTGGGTCGCTGGGTGCCTCCATATCCAAGGAAACTGATGGAGAAACTCCTATGATGAGCGAACTCCCGGTACATCAGCTTTGTTTTCGCGCTCCTCCAACACGCCCTCTTTGGCGTGTACATAGCGATTTTCTGCGACATCGCTTGAGATGTATGTTGCGGAGGAGATGAAAGAGCCGCTTCCAACTTTAACTCCCGGAGCAAAACTTGTGTTGATGCCAGCACGTACGTCGTCACCAATCACAACACCAAGTTTTTTGCGCTGCGTGTTAATTTTTTCCTCCTGAACAACTGACGAGATTTCACCTTCATCCAGCCGGAAGTTAGCAACAACCGATCCTGCTCCGAATGCTACGTTCCGGCCAATGACAGAGTCGCCAAGATATGTGTTGTGAACCCAGACGTGCGAATGCAAATTACTTCTGACGATTTCCGAACTGAAACCAATCACGCACTGTTCTCCGATAATTGAATCCCGAACCAGAGTGTTGTTGCCGATGACTGTTCCTTTTCCGATAAAGCACGGACCCTGAACAGTTGCATGCGGCATAACACGCACACCTTCCTGCATTACAACTGGGCCATTGATGACAGCAGTTTCGTGAACTGATGCATCCGGATGAATTTGATCCTCCTTTAACTCAGATAGAAATCTCTCAGTGACATCGAGGATATGCCATGGATATTTGATGGCATTCCAGCGACCCTCATACGGAACTGCAACATAATTCATACTTTTACACAGAGTTGTGAGTGCAACCTCGTACGCATCATCTCGATCGGAAGACGTATCTTCCAGAATATCCAGAAGCTTTGCGGGATGGTTGTGGACATGGGCAACTATGTTGACGAGATCGCTTGGCTCCCTCCCCTCTTCGGGCTTTTCCACAACACCTGCAACCCGCGGTTCTTCTTTCCCATCTTCACCGGGTGATGTGACTAGGTAGCCGCCGGGGAAGTGTTTACTGACGCGTTGTGCAAGAAGTGCACCTTCAACACCACTCTTTGATCCTGCCTCAAGAAGTTTTCTGTACCCCTCAGGTTCTATGACGTCGTTACTGCTTACGATGCACACAGGCTCGTCGCCAATTTCCGGAAGTGCGGAAAGTAGTGCACCTCGCATTCCCAAAGTGAGATCTTCTTGCTCAATTGCACCGATTGAGGGAAAAAGATCGTGCACCGCTTCCAGATTATGCGCTCCGCCAACGAATGAAATATCCTCAAACCCGGCATCCTTCAGGCGTTTGACTTGATGAGAAAGAAGCGGTTCACCCACAAAAGGCCACAGAGCTTTTTCTGTAAGCGGCCAGAAGCGCTGCGAGCGGCCGGCGAGGAGGAGCAGGACTTTCATATGATCATTCTAACACCACTTCTACCTTACCTTCTTTATCAGTCCTTCGTAAATCTATATCTAGGCTATTAAATCGTGAAATCACTTGGGCGTGCGGATGTCCGAATGAGTTATCTCTCCCCGCTGAGATCAAAGCAAGCTCTGGATTTACTGCAAGAAGGAAACCTGTGGAAGATGAAGTCTTACTTCCGTGGTGCGCAACTTTGAGGATATCTGAAGATACATCAGCACCACTCACAAGAATCTTGCGCTCAGCCTCTTCCTCGATGTCACCTGTCAGAAGGACTTCATGATCTTTCCATATCAATTTGGCAACAACAGATGCATTGTTTGGATCTTCCACTTCCTGACCAAGCATCGACTCAATCGGCCACAAAACATCAAGAACCAGACCTTCACCAAGATCTATGTCATGTGACGCATCTGCAAGAATGACCTGCACATCACTTTTCTCAACCGCATCCAAAAACGCCCTGTAGCGTGAGGAGTATGCATCAACTCCAGTCATCAAAACTGTCTTGATGCGGTAGCGCTCGAGGACTGATGGCAATGAAGTTACATGATCACTATCCGTATGCGTAAGAACCATGAGGTCAATTCCGCGATCAAAAAACGGCAACTCTTCACCAAGCCTTTCGAGTAGAGTCAAATCCGGACCTCCATCAACTAAAATGCGTTGACCTACGGGTGTTGTAATCAAAATCCCATCACCCTGGCCGATATCGAGTAATGCAACGTGAAGTTTGCCGTCCGGCAGCCTTACCCACTCGTGTGCGAGTAGCGCGAGTGATGCGAGTAGGAGCACATAGGCGGTGAGGAAGAATTTCATGGGTGATGCGAAAGGGATGGATTGTACCACAAATGCATGAAATGGCAACTTTTAACTTTACTGCTCTGAACACCCACTCCCCTCTGTTTCATCCTCAACATCCACAGCACAATTCATCTAACTCGGCAAAAATCTGACCTACACTCCAGTATACCAGTATACTGGAATGCGGAAGATATTGTGGAGCTACACTCTTACCAGTATTCCAGAATACTGGTAAGAGTGAAGGTTAAACCACATCTAACAAAATCAGGCAAACAAGAAACTGATAAGGTAACCTACAGCCAATGCCAGATATCCAAGCTATCATCTTCGATATGGACGGAGTCCTCGCAGACTCCCAAAAACTGCATGTCCTGGCAGAAGTTGAAACCTGTGCACATTTTGGCATCACAGTGACGGAAGAAGAAATGATGGCAGAAGCCGGCAAGCCGGATACGCAAACATTTATGGAACTTTCGATTGAGAACAGGAAGGATCCGAACCTAACAGATCAGATGATGGAATATAAATATGGAAAAGTGATGCCAAAGATAATGGAGGAAAAAGGTATGCCGCCGATTGAGGGAGCAAAAGAAGTTGTGGAATACGCAACCAGGAATTTCAAGTGTGCAGTCGCAAGCAGTGCCACCCGCGATTTCATCAACTTTTTACTCGGGAATATGGGGTTCGAAAAAATGTTGAAGGTAATTGTGAGCAATGATGATATTCCTCCCGGCCGCGGCAAACCTCATCCGGATATCTTTTTGCTTGCCTCAGAAAAACTTGGAGTTGAACCGGAGAATTGCCTTGTTATTGAAGATGCATCCCACGGAGTTCATGCCGCAAAAGCCGCAGGAATGATGTGTATTGGGTTTAAGAATCCGGGGTCCGGGGAGCAGGATTTGGGGGCGGCGGACTGGGTAGTGGAAAAAATGACAGATGTCCTCTCAATACTACGAGAATGAAGGGTGTACGCAGAAAATTTTCAATTTTCAAGTATCAATTTTCAGACAATTATCAATTTTCAAGGTTCAATTGTATAATGTCGACTGTTTGAAAATTGAACCTTGAAAATTGTTTGTAAATTGAAAATTGATACCTGAAAATTTTCTCCGACCACCTCAAGAAATGCATTTCTCCGACCTCCTCACCGAGCGCATACAAAAAACCTCGCCGGTCTGCGTTGGGCTGGACCCAAGACTCGATAAACTTCCGGAAGGAATATCAAAAGATGCTGATGGAGTCCTTGAATTCAACAAAGGAATAATTGATGCAGTCAAAGACATCGCAGCGTGCGTAAAACCGCAACTTGCATTTTATGAAGTACTTGGAACAAACGGCATCAAGGTTTTCTGGGAGACATGTGAATATGCAAAAAAGAATGGCTTGATAGTGATCGCCGACGGAAAGAGAAACGACATCGGCTCAACTTGCGAAGCATATGCAGACGCATACCTTGGACCCAACTCACCTGTAGATGCCTTAACCGTGACTCCGTATCTTGGAAGCGACGGCATCAAACCTTTCATCGAGCGATGCACACAAAACGATAAAGGCATCTTCGTTCTTGTTAAAACAAGCAACCCAAGCTCCGGGGAGCTGCAGGACTTGCCAACTGGTGATGAAGTTGTACACGAGCATGTGGCACAACTCATAGAAGCAATGGCAGCACAGTGCCTTGGTAAGACGAATCTTTCGTGCGTTGGCGCAGTAGTCGGTGCGACTTATCCTGAGGAACTAAAATATTTGAGGACACTAATGCCACACTGCCCATTTTTGATACCGGGATACGGTGCGCAGGGAGGTGGCGCAGCAGATGTTAAAAGCGGATTCCTTGCAGATGGGACTGGTGCGATCGTGAATAGTAGCCGCGGGATAATCTTTGCCTCATCCGGAAGTGATTGGAAGGAGAAGGCGCGAAAGGCTGCAGAGGATATGGCAAAAGAACTCGCAGGCATCCTAAATTGATCAAAAGCGAGATTTCTGCTAGAATAAGACGATTCCATGGCAAAACAAACATTAAGAACATTTTTTAAAAACCCTTGCGGAATGAATTCCGCCGGATTTGTAAAAAATGCGGCATTGATAAAAAACGCAAACTTAATGAAAAACCCAATAACAGTTGCATTAACTCTAATCCTATTTTCCTCATTAATCCCGACAGCCTTCGCACAAAATGTAACAGGTATCGATCTGCAACCTGTACCAAATGCTGTAAATATAAGGTGGCAGGCACCTGCGGGAATCACCGTTGATCACTACAAAATCTATTACGCAAAGCAATCCATTCTGGAAAATAATGGGAGATACGATGGAAGTGAGGAGACAATCGGGAATCAAACAAGCCTTGCACTTATGGATCTTGCAAATCGCGGATTTATGAGCGGCGATAAAATTTATGTAACGGTTACTGCAGTTGATGAAAGCGGATACGAAAACCTTTCATTTGGTGAGGAAGGAAGAGCAACCGTCCAGATTGCAGGGCATATGGCCGCATCTTTTGTTCTTGAGCATGCAATCGCAGATAACCAGGCAACTATTCGGCTTCTTTTCTCTTCACCGGTTGCAGAGCCGGAGGGCTTACCTTCTGATCACTTCGAAATTACAGATGAAGATGGAAACAGTGTGGAGGTAATGCATGTAACAGCGAGCGATAGAGTTCTTGTTTTGCATACGACACCGATGGCAGTCAGAAAGCTGCACACTGTAACCGTTTTAGCAACCATCAAGTCACAAGAGGATGAAGCGGTTGATCAGTCAAAGAACTCCGCGATTTTTGCCGCAAGGCCATCGCAGGAAGATACCGCACCTCCACCTGTAATTGCACCTCCTCCAACTCAACCTCAACCGGAACCTGCAATCTCACCTCTTCCTGAACCTACTCCAATCTCAGAGCCAATTGAAGATGTGACGCCACCTGAAGATGCAAGCAATTTGACTCTTGAAAAGGAACTTCAGTCTGATGGCAGATACAAAGTACATGCACGTTGGAGAGGAAGTGCAAACACAGCAGGTGATCTCTCCGCATATCACTTATACGAAAGTTCAAATGAAGGAGATTCATTCGTCGGACCAACTGCACTACTTGGCACAATCATAAGTACAACTATCGCAAATATTCCTCCGGGTACCTTCACTTTGAAGGTGGCTGCGGTTGATGAAACCGGGAATGAATCTACAGGAATTATGGAAACAATTATTCTTCCGGAAACCGGAGCTGCAACGGTTCTTTTGAGCCTTGGAGGTGCGGCTCTATTTGCTCTACAAAGAAACCGGAGGCGACTTCGAGCGCGTAAGTAGCAGGCCTTTTGGAACTATAAAGTTTGCACGGTTCTATTTTGCATGGCTCCATAGACTGCCAGCCTATGAATTTCTTCTGTGAGTCGAAAAACAGGATATCGAGTGGGATCATCGTATTCTTCATCCAGAAGGAGAGATTTTGAGGTTCCGGGAAGATAAATAACATTCCCTGACCATCGGGGAGTTCTGTACGGCCCATAAGGCCTTCTGCACGCTCTACGGGAGAATCGGCGATTTCGACCTGGAGTGTGACTTCATGATCGCCTGTTTGGAGAGTGATTTTTTGCAGAGAGTTGTTGCTTGAGGAGCAGGACATGAGGAGTAAAATTTGCAGAAGGGATAAATACTTCATTGAATTTGATCGGAGAAAATTTACAAGTATCAATTTTCAATTTACAAACAATTTTCAAGTTTCAATTTCCAAACAACCGACATTGTACAATTGAACCTTGAAAATTGATAATTGTCTGAAAATTGATACCCTCGCCTTCGCGTAGCCGGATCGCCAACGTGATACAAGAATGCATGTGATAAGTTGGCGATACCGCTACGGCGGAGCGAGGTGAAAATTGAAAATTTTCTGCGATCACCATCACACTCACAATTCTCTCCGTCCAGCTACAGCCGCTTTCAAAGTAACCTGATCCGCAAACTCAATATCCGCACCCATCGGCAGCCCATGTGCAAGACGTGTGATGGTTTCAACGTGGCTCGAAAGCTCACTCTGCAAAAAAGTCGCAGTCGCCTCCCCTTCCACATCCGGATCCGTTGCAATTATCAACTCTTTGATGTTTCCGACTGAACAGCGATCCGTGAGCTCTTTTAATTTGAGTTGTTCCGGACCCATTCCATCAATCGGAGAAAGTACTCCGTGCAAAACATGATAGACGCCATCAAACTTTGATTTCTCGAATGCTACAACATCCAGAGGTTCCTCGACAACTAAGATGGTTGAGTGGTCGCGGCTTTTATCCGAACAAATGGGGCAAAGCTCATCAACCGAAACCATCTGGCAGTTCTTGCAAAAGCAAATCCCCTCTTTAAGCCCTGCAAGCTCACGGCTCAATTTTTCCGGCTCAGCCTTGGAGGAACGAAGCAGATAAAAAGTCAGGCGCTCCGCAGACTTTGCCCCAATTCCCGGGAGCTTGCTGAATTCCTCGATTACAGAGCGGATTTGCGGGGGAAGTAGTGGTTGCATCGTATTCCAGAATAAGCGAAACCTCGCCAAAGGTCACGGACAAAGTGTATTATTCACCATCAGTGTCCAATGAAATTAAACCAGATCTGCGCAGCCTGATAATACAAAAAGCCAATCAGGCTGTTGAAGTTGCAAAAAAGGAAGATAGGAATACAGCAGAACAATTCGTACAGGACAACATAAGAGACCATTTAGGGGCAGCAAGTAATGCAGCGATTAAAGCTATCATCCTGATCTTGAGAGGGGATGGCAGACTGGATGAAGAACAGTATGGAGCCTACCGCATAATCTGTGATCTCCGTGTATCTCAACAGTAACCATCACACATCCTCTGCAGAGCGACGCAGCCTCCTCTCCACATCCCGCTCCTTAATCCTTTGACGTTTGTCATACTTCTTCCTACCCCGCCCTACCCCCAGCAAAATCTTGATCGTCCGTCCCGCGCGGAACTCCAAAGGCATAACAGAAATCCCTTTCTCTTCTGTTTTTCCAACCATCCTTTCAGCCTCAGCCTTTTTCATAAGCAAGGCACGATCCTGCCCGGGGTCATATCCACCCAAGTTTGATGCATACTTGTAAGGCTGGATCGTTGAATTCTTTAGAACCGGCTTTCCAGTTGCAAATGAGACATACGCCCCCTTCAAGTCCGCATTCCCTCCGCGAACGGACTTAACCTCCTGCCCCGTCAGTATGATCCCTGCCTCGATTTCCTCGAGGATTTCGTAATCAAAGCGGGCACGTTTGTTGCGGGCGACGATTTTCATAGAGTGTGTAGTTCTGACGGTAAAATGCGAATATCGAAATGCGAAATGCGAAAAAACTATCCACCTGTTATTGACTTTGGAAAAGCCTTCACAAACTTCCGTGTATCCTTAGCAAATTTTTCGGTTCGCTCTTCCAAATCGTAATACTTATCCTTTTTGGCATTATCTGAAACCATGGCACAACCATACTATCAGGTATTCGCATTTCGCACTTAGCATTTCGCATTTTTTTCACGTACTCCGAATTTAAATAGTCAACATCACAACTCCGACCACAACTATCCCACTCGCAACAAGCAATCTGGACAAAGATTGATCTCTTTCTTTTAAGAATACATACCCAATGAACGCAGTGAGCAAAATACTGGATCTTTTTATAGCAACCACATAAGCAGAGGGACCAAGTGCAAGCGCAGAAAATATTCCAAAGTTATCAACCGCTACAGCAATCATCATTCCACATAAAATAAGCACATTGAATTTTGTTAGCTTTAAAGATTTCCATGATCTTCCCGCAAATATTGCATTCATAACAAAAAATGCTGTAAGCACTAAAGCCATTACAGCAAAAATATGTGGAAATCGGAAGAGGACGAATTTGGCGATTGCAAGATTAGCACCAAGAACCAGTGAAGCCACTAGCGCTATCCATGGACCAGATTTGCGCCACATATCCCATCTACCATGATAAAGAATAAGTAAGCCGCATGTGATGATCAGTACGCCGACAACACCATATGATGAAAAACTTTCACCTAGAATAAGCGAACCGATCATTAAAGTAGAAAAACAGGAAATTGCAGATAGCGGTTGTACTGCAGTTACAGGCGTTATATGAACTGCATAAGTCAACGCACAAAGTGCAAGAGGAGTGAGAATGAAAGAAAAAATCATATAAACCTGCCACCACGATTCATTCCACGGAAAATTCACATCCGGCACAAAAAATATGAATAGAATTGGGCCGATTGCAAATTGTAGTGATGTGACTACCCTACTCGGCATCCCTCGGCTCATACGTGCCAATATCCAGAGAAAGGAATACGAGACGGCCGAGAGGGAGGCGAAGAGGAGCCACATGGAAACGAATGGTTATATTGTCATATTGCTATATTGTCCGCCTGCCCGCCCGCTCGACGGTCGGACGGGCGAACAATATAATCCTATAGCAATATAACAATTTATCCATGACACCCCTCCTCCAAATCACAGATCTCCATGTAAATATAGAAGGATCCAACATCCTACGTGGAATCTCACTCACAGTGAATAACGGCGAAACCCATGCAATCATGGGTCCGAACGGTTCAGGCAAATCCACGCTTGTGAACACTCTGATGGGACATCCGAAATTTGAAGTTACGAAAGGATCGGTTGAATGGAAAGGCAAAGATCTCTTTAAAATGAGTACTGATGAAAGAGCGCGTGCGGGACTTTTCCTTGCTTTCCAGTATCCAAAGGAGATATCTGGGGTAACTTTGAGGTCACTTCTTTTTGCTGCATATAAGGTGTGTCGCGCTTCGTCTACGGCCGGCGCAGCGTGTCATGCTGAGCGAAACGAGCCGAAGGCGAGTGGAGACGAAGCACATGCTGCGCCGGCCTCCGCTCAGCGTGACACTTTACAATCACCTATCAAATTCAAAAAGCACCTCGAAGATGTAATGCAAGAGCTCCACATGAATCCCGAATTCGCCGAGCGTTCAGTGAATGAAGGTTTTAGTGGAGGAGAAAAAAAGAAAGCAGAAATTCTTCAGTTAAAGATTTTAAAACCTCATCTTGCACTGCTTGATGAGACTGACTCCGGCCTGGACGTGGATGCGCTCAAAATTGTCTCGGAAGGCGTGAATAGTATGAAGAGCCCCACATTCTCCTCAATAATTGTCACACATTACGCGCGCATACTTGAGTATCTAACTCCCGATCGCGTGCATGTGATGGTTGGAGGGAAAATTGTTGAGAGCGGCGGAGCGGAGCTTGCAGAGAGATTGGAGAAGGAAGGATATTCTGAACGATCACAAATTCCACTTAAAGCGGGTTGAAAAGCAAATCCGATAGGAGTAGAACATGTGACAATATCTCCCCAAGATTGACATGAGTCTATTCGAAAGCTTTCCCCAAGTAGCAAAACCCGAAAGGGACCCCGATGGTGTTTGTGAAACACTGGCACCACAAATTCTCACGCATTTTGGCAAAAGGAAGGACGTCGAATCTCTTACAACCGGTGATGGTTCAGAACCTGTTATTCCAGATGAACACGACCAGATGACACGACCAAAAAATGGCACAAATGGATCACGGAATCCCGAGCGCAATACTTTTGATGCAGACCAAATATAGCATCCAACCAGGTCAACAGGTAGAATACCCCCACTATGCTCTCCAAATCCCAACTCACCATTCTTATTGCTGTCACAATCGGCAGCGTATTCTTTGTTGCAGGTAAAAACGTGGAAGTCAAAAGCGATCCCGCGACCATCACCGTTTCCGGCGAAGGCGAAGTTTCCGCAGTGCCGGATATTGCATCACTCTCCTTTGGCGTGCAAACCGGAAGGCAGGAGACCGCGCAGGCCGCCGTGGAAAAACTGAGCGAGGATATGAATGCAATTATGGATGCAGTTAAGGAAACCGGAGTGGAAGAAAAAGATATCCGCACAGAATCACTGCGCTTAAATCCTGCTTACGATTGGAATGAGGGCAGCCGGATCCCACGTGGCTTTGAGGCAAGCCAGAGCCTGCGTGTAAAAGTTCGCGATCTGGATAAAGTTGGTGAAGCTCTTTCTGCAGCCACAAACGCAGGTGCAAATCAGGCTGGAGGAGTCTCATTTACAATTGATGAGCCTGAAGAGTTGCAACGCGAAGCGCGTGAGAAAGCAATTGACGACGCAAAGCAAAAGGCAAAAGAACTCGCACGCGATCTTGGAGTCTCACTTGGAGAACTCAAAGGATTCCACGAGGGTGGCAATGCAATGCCAATGTACCGCGGTGACTTTGCAATGATGGAAGCTGGAATAGGTGGTGGTAGAGGCGCACCTCCAATGCCGGCTGGCGAGCAGGAGATTCAGGTGAATGTTAGTTTGACCTACGAAGTGCGGTAAGTGATCTTTGGCTCTGGTATGATCATTCATCCATGAGTCCCTCCACGCCTACTGCGACCGTAAACCTCAAAAAAGCTCTCAACCAAGCCAATCCTGCACCATACGCAGAGAAGGCCGAACGTGGCCTTTCGGAAGAACTCATCCGAAAAATCTCCGAGGATAAAGAAGAGCCCAGGTGGATGCTTAACTTGAGACTTGAGTCGTTTGAAAAATTTAAAAAGATGTCGCTGCCGAAGTGGGGACCTGGTCTCTCAAAATTAGATCTTGATGACATCATTTATTACGCACGACCCGGCACAGAAGAAACTGACGATTGGGAAGAGCTGCCCGCAGAAATTAAAAGAGTTTACGACAGGCTTGGCATTCCGGAAGCAGAAAGAAAAATGCTAGCCGGAGCCGGCGCACAGTATGAGAGTGATGTTGTGTATCACAAATTAAAAGAAAACTGGAAGAAGCAAGGCGTGATTTTTTCCAGCATGGAAGAAGCCGTGCGTGAGCATCCGGAACTCGTTAAAGAATATTTCATGCAGTGCATTCCAAATTCTGACCATATATTCGCAGCACTGCATGGTGCAGTCTGGTCAGGCGGCACATTCCTCTACGTCCCGGAGGGTAAAAAAGTTGATGATCCGCTGCAGGCATACTTCCGCATGAACGCAGCGAACATGGGGCAATTCGAACATACTCTGGTGATCGCGGAGGAAGGATCAGATGTGCATTACATTGAAGGATGCAGTGCGCCGAAGTACGGATCACAGGCGCTGCATGCAGGATGCGTGGAAATATTCGTGAAGCCCGGAGCAAAGGTCAGATACTCCTCAGTCGAAAACTGGAGCCGCGATACTTACAATTTGAATACGAAAAGAGCGCTTGTGGAGAAAGATGGAACGATTGAATGGGTTGGAGGAAACTTAGGCTCCGGCTGCACAATGCTTTACCCATGTTCGGTTTTGCAGGGTGAAGGTGCGCGCGCAGATCACTTAGGCCTTGCATTCGCAAGCCGCGATCAGTGGCAGGATACGGGAGCAAAAGTAATGCATTTGGCTCCGCATACCTCAAGCCAAGTTGTTGGAAAATCTGTGAGTAAAGAAGGTGGCACATGCGTCTACCGTGGAAAGCTATTCGTTGCACCGAATGCACATGACTGCATTGCAAATGTTGAGTGCGATGCGTTATTACTTGATAAAGAAAGTCGAACAGACACAATTCCGGATATAAAAATCAGAAACGATGATGTGACTGTTGCACATGAAGCTCGTGTCGGACGCCTGAGTGACGAAGATCTCTTTTATTTGAAGTCACGAGGTATTGCAGAAGAGGAAGCAAAAGCCATGATCGTAAATGGATTTATGGAACCAATCGTGCGGAAACTGCCGCTTGAGTATGCAGTGGAGATGAATAGGTTGATTGAGCTTGAGATGGAGGGTGGTATTGGCTAAGCATCCAACAACCCTTTTATAAATTCCCTGAATCCATTTATCATTTCCGGACATACCTCCACTTCTAGAGCATCAGAAGCTTTCAACAGCTCACTGCGACAAAGTATTTCGATAACCTTTTTAATAAACAACTCAGCACATTTAACAAGGAACTCGTCCTTAAAAATATCACTGTCAATCCAATCACTCATGCCACGGTACTCTCCTGAATCCTCAACTATTCTCTTCAAAAGATCTCTTGCACGTCTGATACTGACTATAGGAAAGTCATATCCCTTCAACTCCATGAAAGCATCTCTGATGACTTGTTTTTGGTTTCCAGGAAACCTGTTGGTCTGCCAATGCCAGTTTAGCTGGCTAAAAAGTGCACTCCAGTCGGAACCCGAATCCAGTAAGGACGGCATTTCCCCCTTCTTAAATGGATTTTCTCCGATTAGCTGACCAACATCATCCCAAAGCTCCAATTGAGCACCCTTGCCACCCGACGGTTTTGTACATTTTCCTCCCATAACATGGAATAGGGGAAATGTTGAATGATGCACCAGGATTAATCCACGCTTTCAACTACATGTTGAACTCGATTTGCAAATCTCCACATCTCGTCTTCAGGACATCTATCAAAATCTTCAGCAAGCTTTGCAGCATACTGCGGAAACCACCGTCTCAACTGATCAATGCGATGCTTAACTACTTCTCTACTCACAACACCTGCCTGATCTTTACAATCTCCTTCTATCGGCATTGTGTGGCTTACCACAGGATCCAAATCCTGAGAGACATCGAAAGTATGGAAATTGACTGTAAATTCATCCATAAGGTGATGAGGAAAGTGACAAGTGATACTATATCGTACTTTTGTACTTAGTCAAATCTAAATTAATAGCCAGTGCTGTATCGCAAATATACACCATAATGGTATAAATAGTACAAATATCGTGCCCGCCTCCCCCACCCTCACAGCCCCCCTCACACTCTCCATCCCGGAGGGAAAACAAGAGGAAGTCCACCACCAAATCGAGAATGAAGATTGCTCGATGGAAATTTTGGTTAAGAAGGGCGCCACTTTAACACTCGTTTTGGAAACAAAAGTTGATGAGGGGGAAAGCGCAAACATCACGCAGAACGCAATTGTTGAGGAAGGCGCTGTGCTCCACATAAAAAATGTTACGACTGGAACCGGTCGTGTGAATCACACACTCTGTTCAAAAGTTGAGGGAGCTAATGCAAAAAGTGAAGTGAGCTGGATTTTCCACGCCACGAAAAAAGCTCAGTTTGATCTTTCCGTTCAAAACATCTTCAATGCACCAAACGGAAAGGGTAATGTTGTGATGAAAGGAGTTGCAGAGGATGAAGCGAATGTAAAAGCAAACGGGATGATAAAGATTGGACCCGGCGGCTCAAAAACAGAAACTGAGCTTGCTGAAAATATTTTGATGTTGGACTCAACCGCAAAAGTGGATGCCGTCCCCGCGCTCGAGATAAAAACAAACGATGTAAAAGCTAGTCACTCTGCCACGGTGACGAAAGTTAACGAGGAAGATTTGTTTTATATGGCCTCACGGGGGATAGATAAAAAAACTGCGAGGGGGATGTATGTGGAGGGGTTTTTAGCGTGTCATCCCGAGTAGTGCCGAGTAGCCCTACGTAGCGCGAAGCGCGAAGTAGGGCGTATCGAGGCACGTATCGAGGGATAGACACGCGGTTTTCATCGGCCGTGCCCGTTACCATTTCAACATAGTGTGGCTGCGGCCCCTTGGAATTAAAAATATGGCCGCGGCCCATTGGAAAATGTATGTGGAGGGGTTTTTGGATTTATGAAGCAACTGGCGGCTCCTGTAAACAACTGATGAATGCAATTAATTCTTTTCGAGTATTATCAGCAAACAACTCATCCAAATTATCAACACGCTCAAGTAGTCCATCTACGATGTCCGCAGCATCAGTTTGAACAATGTCGCTTTCAGATCCAAGTCCCGCACCCTGCGCCACTAAAGATCTCAACTCTGAATTACTCGTGTCATAAGCACGATTTTCTCCACTCAAAGCCAACCTATCTCCATTATCTTCATCACTATTGATGGGAAGGAAGGAGGATTGCGCTACCATACAGGTCAAGCCCATGCCACAAATTTCGGATGAGATTCGGCCTCAATTCCCCATCCTCTCCCAAAATATTGGCGAGAATCCGCTCATATACCTGGATAATGCTGCAACAGCCCAAAAGCCGAAATGTGTGATAGACGCAATATCCGAGTTCTACGAGAAGGACAATGCAAACGCACACCGGGGTATGCACCCACTTGCGGAACGGGCAACGAAGGTTTACGAGGCTGCAAGGGATAGTGTCCAAGGATTTATTAACGCACACTCAAGGCGAGAGATCGTGTTTACCCGCAACACCACAGAAAGCATCAACCTTGTTGCAAGAACGTGGGGGGAAGAAAATCTGAAAAAAGGAGATACCGTTCTGCTTTCCCTGCTTGAGCATCACTCAGACATAGTGCCGTGGCTACAGCTTAAAGAGAGAAAAGGAGCAAATGTCAGGTGGGCTGGAGTGAAAAAGGATGGGAGTTTGGATATGGACGAGGCGGAAAAAATAATCAGAGAGGAGAGCGTAAAACTCATGTGCATAACATGCGTAAGCAATGTGCTCGGCACACGCACAGATTTTGAAAGCCTGACCAAACTGGTCCATGAGCATGGAGGAATTGCCCTTCTGGATGCTGCACAACTTGCTCCCCACTCCCAAATTGACGTACAAAAAATCGGTTGCGACTTCCTGGCGTTCTCCGCCCACAAAATTTACGGGCCGCTTGGAATAGGTGTTCTTTATGGAAAAGAGGAGCTACTCAAAAACATGCCTCCTTACCTTGGCGGGGGGATGATGATTGAGGAAGTTAGCGAGGATTGCTTTACGGCAACCGATCCACCGGAAAAATTTGAGGCCGGTACACAGCCAATTGCAGAAGCTCGCGGACTGCATGCCACAATCGATTTTATTGAGGAAATCGGCTGGGAAAGAATTCAGAGACACGAATCGGAATTGATGGATTACGCTCTTAGAAAACTATCAGAACTAAAATTTGTAAAAATACTGGGGCCGAATGAAAATCGACTTGGCTGCATTGCACTTGTAACAGAACCTGTGCACCCGCACGATCTTACCGAATACTGCGGAAGAAAAGGAGTTTGCATGCGCGCGGGATTGCATTGCGCACAACCTCTGCACAAAGCACTCGGTTTTAACGCATCAACACGCATGTCATTCGGCATTTACAATACGAAGGAGGATATTGATCGTGCATGCAACGTGATTAAGGAAGCATACAAATTTTTCACGGACTAAAGATGGATCTCTATGCAGAAAACATCCTCGAGCACTCCAAGAATCCCAGAAATGCAGGGGATCTGACCGATTCTACGGTTTCACATGATGAAGAGAATATTGCATGCGGAGATAAGATTCATTTGGAAATAAAAACCGATGATGGGGTTATCAGTAAAGTTGGCTGGAGCGGAACGGGGTGCGCAATAAGCCAAGCAAGCATGTCAATTTTGAGCGAGGAATTAATCGGAAAAAGTGAAGACGAAGTGCTCGCAATGAAAAAGGAAGATGTTTACGAAATGCTTGGCGTGCCGATTGGACCAAGAAGATTCAAGTGTGCATTGATGAGTTTGCATTGTGCGAAGAATGCGCTGAGGAAAGCTAAAGGATTGGAGAAACAGAGTTGGTTGGAAACAGTTTCACTCTCTGAGTGAGAGGATAGTGGATAGAGGATAGTGGAAAGTGACGAAGTGGTTGTTGGAACTTATTATCCTCTATCCACTATCCTCTATCCTCTTATTATTCTCCCGATAGATACGATCGAATATCATCCGCCAGCTCATGCGCATAAGACTTAACCCTGCCTGTGTAGAGCGCAGCCGTTCCACTTATCGCATCCGCCTCATCTGATAAGCGATATGCCAACTGAGCTTTTTCCAGTGCAGATTCCACCGCCCCCCCTTCAACAAGCTTGTAAGCATCCGCGAGCGCATTCAAAGCTTCAGCAAGTTTTTCGGTGACGAGAACTACTTCTGACTCGGCAAGCTTTTGCTCTGCGCCCCACGCCGCAAGTTTAACTCGGGAAGCCGCATACTTTGCACGATCAACTTCAAGTTCATCAAGATGCGAAAAAACCGCACGGATATCCTTTTCTGCAAAGAGAAGTAATTCCTGTGCGCGCCCACCCTCTTTGTAAAGAAGATATCTATGCATAAGCAATGCAACCTGACCGCGTGTTAACGCAACTCCGGGATTCAAATTTCCAAAAGAGTCAGCACTTGTCATTGAGCTTGCAAGCGAATATGAAATAAATGGGAAGTACCACTCTTCAGAATTTGTAGCATCCGGCGCAAGCGGATCTTTGAATTCTTCCACGAAAGAAACATCCACCCCATACGCATTAAGAAGTATTTTCAAAAATTCTACCTTGGACACAGTACGCACAGGCTGAAAAGTTCCATTTGGGTAACCTGCAACCCAACCAAGATCGCGTGCGTAGCAGACCGGTTTAACGTACCAATCTTCACCAGCAACATCCGGGAAACAACTATCCGCAGGAGGTAGGTTTTGCGCATTAGCAACAGCACGAACGACAATTGTGATCGCTTCTGCACGATTGACGAACGCATCAGGACCAAATGTTCCATCGGGATTGCCCTTGATGACTCCGCGAGTTTTAAGATTTTCTACTGCCTCATATTCCTCACGCGATTCCGGAACATCAGGAAACGATCCGGCATACGCAGAAAGCGGAGCGAGAAGAAAAAATAGCAAAAGAACTCGAATCATCTTAAAGATTATATCATGACGCATCCTTACCTGAGCGATCCAATTTGCATATCAAGTTCTGCACCGCAAGCCGCAACAAATATTCTTCCATTTGGAAGCTTCTGAACTGCATAATATGTCCGTTCCTCAGAACCAACTTTTGGATCAAACGGCATAACAGCCATATAGTCGTTCACGAGCACTGCCGAAAGATCCATGCAGGCAGATACTGAAAACTCCGCTCCACACAAAACATCACAATCATCCCCAGCAGTTCCAAGCATCCTCAAATTCTCATCAACCTGATCAAGTATTAGACCATTATTATCTATAGCATGGTGAGCCAAGGCATCGAGGATGGTCCTTGTACTGTGCTCACGCTGCGAGTTTCTTACCTGCGCAAGCTGCCTCATTGGATTCAGACTTACTATAACAATAGTCATAAGCGCAGCCATGATGGCAAATACGAGGAGGGACTCTATGAGGGTGAAGCCGGGGCGGGATGGTGGCAGGTTCATGCCAACAGCAATATTGCTATATGATTATAATACTCCTTGTGAATATCAAGCGCATCACTATTACCTGGCTCACTATCCCCCTCTTAATCTACCTCGGCTTCATTGCCTACCTCTGGGCATTCCAGGAGAGCATGATTTTCTTCCCGCAGGAGACGACTGACGAGCGCTGGACTGCAATAATCGAAACGCTGGGAGGCGATTACGTTTCAATTCGTGCTGACGACGGTGCAGTGCTCGAGGGTATTTTTTTGAGTAACAAATCAAATCCGGATGATGTGACGCCACGACCGACAATCATATTCTTCGGCGGAAATGCAATGATAGTGGAACACATCATCTACCTTTTTGATAGATTTCCAAAGCAAAATGTGAATGCTCTTCTAGTTGACTACCGCGGATACGGCTTGAGTACCGGAGAGCCGGATGTTGAGTGGTTCAAAAAAGATGCAGAAAAGATTTTTGATGCTGCATCCTCACACCCAATGGTTGATGGGAGCTGCATTACAGTTTGGGGCGTGAGCATTGGAGCAGGAATTGCAACACACCTTGCATCAGTAAAGCCCGTAGAGAAGTTGATACTGCAGAGCCCTTTTACAAGTACTGTAGATGTAGCATTCAAAATGTTCCCGATCGTTCCAAAATCTGTAATCAGACTTCTTTTGCGGCACCAGTTTGATAATCTTGCACTTGCACCAACTTTAACTCAGCCTGCTTTGATAATTCATGGGGAAGCTGACTGGCAGGCTCCGGTTGAACATGGAAGGAGAGTCGCAGAGGCCTGGGGAGGACCCGTGGAATTTTTGCCCGTAGCAGGAAAAGGGCACAATGATTTGTGGGGGAGTAGGGAGGTGTGGGAGAGGGTGATGGGGTTTGTGAAAGAAAGCCCTTAGTTTGTCAGAGAAAATTTTCAATGTTCAGGGATCAATTTTCAGACAATTATCAATTTTCAAGGTTCAAACAGAAGATGTTTGATCAATTGAAAATTAAACCTTGAAAATTGTTTGATAATTGTAAATTGATAATTGAAAATTTTCTGCGAAAAATCCCGTGCTACACAAACATTCGCAATGTATCATTATCACCGAGACGCCGCCGTAGCTCAGTGGTAGAGCAATGCAATGGTAATGCATAGGTCAGGAGTTCAAATCTCCTCGGCGGCTCCATCATCCGCGAAGTTGAATGCTTTTGTTTTTCCCCTCGCTCGCGCAATAAATTGCGCGAGGATCGCGTTGAAACGCGATCCTAATAATGCCATTTGCATTATTAGGCGCGGGCTTTAGCCCTCGCCAAGCGGAATTTATTCCGCTTGGGGTAAAAACATACAGTGATACACTGACTCCATGCAGAAAACCTGCCAAAACCTGTGGTGTAAGCAACCGTTCGAAGTCACAGATTCCGACCTTAAGTTCTACGAGAAAATCTCTCCAGTTTTTGGTGGAAAGAAGTATCAGATCCCAATCCCAACCAGATGTCCGGATTGCAGAGAGCAACGAAGGCTGGCGCAGGCAAATCAAACTCACTTGTATAAAAGAAAATGTAATCTATCTGGTGAAGATATTATTTCCAATTACCACTGCGATGATCCATATCCGGTATACAAACAGGAACACTGGTGGTCGGATAAGTGGGATCCTCTTGAATATGGAAGAGACTTTGATTTCAACCGCTCTTTCTTTGAGCAATACAACGAACTTCTCTTATCCGTCCCACGCCACAACATAAACACCACATATGAATATGATGAAAATGCTGATTACACGAATTACGCGACCAACAACAAAGATTGCTATCTCATTTTTGATTCGGATTACAATCGTGATTGCTATTACTGCTACAGCATGAACCGTTGTGAGACCTGCGCTGATTGCTTAAGAATCCGAACAGGCGAACTTTGTTACGGATGCGTTGATAGCGTCCGGTGTTACAACTGTAAGTTTGTTCAGGATTGTGATAACTGCAGCGACTCGATGTTTCTTAAAAACTGTATCGGTTGCAAGAATTGCCTTATGTGCAGCAATCTGCGCGACAAGGAATATTTTGTAGAAAACAAGAAAGTGTCGCCTGAAGAGTTCAAAAAATACATATCTGAACTGCAAACATGGAGCTCCATCACACGTGCACAAAAAAGATTCGATGCGCTTAAAGTTGAGTATCCACAGAAGCACATACACGGTGTACAAAATGAGAATGTTGTCGGTGATTACCTCACAAACTGCAAAAACGCAGATTATTGCTTTGATTCCTCAGATCTCTGGGATTGCAAATACAACTTCCAGGGATGGGAACCTGTAAAGGATTCCATTGATCTACAAGAAATCGGAGATGCAGAACTTTGTTACGAGAGTGCATTTGGTGGATTAAAAACCCGTCTACTACTTTTTACGTCACATTGTTTTTCCAACACAGATTTGTTCTACTGCACTTACTGCATGCATTGCACCTTCTTATTTGGATGCGTAGGTATGAAGCGAAGTAAACAACCACCGGCAGAGCCGGTGGCTTTGGAAGAGCCCCCTAAAAGGGGG
>CAZWES010000003.1:0-12811 GCA_964632395.1 uncultured Candidatus Peribacteria bacterium
TCACTTCCTGGTCATTCAGTCTCCTTCAGGCTCATTATTGGATGAGAAAAGACTACTTGGCAAAATTTTAACTTTATAGGCTGATTTGGGGCAAGTTTTTGTCTAAAAAATTTGGTGAATTAATGTCTTGCACGTTTTCAATTTTAACTTTAGATACTGTAAAGAGATCAGTGAAGATAGATGCGGTGGCATCGTCATCAGGTTCTCGTACTCTATGAATTAATTTTTGAGTATTGATCAAATGTTCAAGATACCATTCGCTTATTTTGCAGGATTCAATTATTTCGTTTTTTGTGAATCTGTTGTGATCAGCTGCATATCTTAGCAGTTTCATTACCTCATGCTTGTCAAGCTGTGTGACTTTACTCATTTTTGTGATGGAAATGGTACCGCCAAGGGGATTTGAACCCCTGTTACCAGGATGAGAACCTGGCGTCCTGGACCGAGCTAGACGATGGCGGCACAATGTGCATTTTACGGTTTTCCTTCTATTCATGCTACACTCAAGTGAGGAATTTTCCTTTGATTTTTGCCTTTTTACTTTTCAATTTCCCTGTCATGCCCCTAAAAGTAACCCACTTCGAAAAGGGCTACACCTACACGGCGCCCGAGCTCAAGATGCTTGCAAAGAAAGTCGGCAGGCTTGGCCGCTACTGCAATCGTCTGATGGATGAAAGTTCTCTCATCAAGGTCGAGACTGTTTCGCGCAATACAAAGAAGCAGAGGGATAGCGTTAAGGTTACAGTTACGATCAGTCTTCCCAAAAAGACGTTGAGGGCTGGGTCTCGTAAGCCGAAAGCTCTCGATGCGATTGATAGGTGCTGTGAGAAGCTCGAGAGGCAGATTGAAAAGTATAAGGAGATGCATACCTAATTTTTCATATGGATCGTTTTTACAGTGTCGCGCTTCGTCTACGCTCACGCATGCTGACGCATGCGTTCGCTCCGCTCAGCGTGACACTGGTGTCGCTTTTGGTTCCACTAACGGTCTTTGCACAGACTGGGGAGCACCTTGTGGCACCTGCGCTTAATCCGGTGATCACTGGGCCAGCCGAAGTGGAAGTTGGGAAGACTGTGGTTCTTGATGCATCACTCAGTGTTGCAGATCCCGAAAGCGTTTCTTATCAGTGGACTTTGGATGGTCAGTTCATCAGCCGCACGGAAGAGGCAGTTCTCACATTGGAAAAGCCGGGGACGTACGAGGTCTCGCTTCGCATCCGTGATCGCGTTGGTAATGTCACTCGTGAGGAAACAGTTTCCCGGCTCGTCACCGCATACCTAAGAAAGATCGTACTGGTTGCAGGGCCAATGATAGAAGAGGAGAAGATAGATTTGCATAGGCAAAGCGGAGAGGAGCTTGGTGTGTTCCTGGAGGTTTTGCATGCGGAAGATATTGCCATCCCGCTTGGAATTGAAGATGCGCTCACGAAACTAATTTCAGAAAACTCGGATGCATTGATTGGTGCAGAGGAGATTGTGCTTTGGGCGGATGGAACAACTGCGATGAGTGCGCTTTCGCGTGCATTGAGCAAAGATGAAAGTCTGCTCTCGCATCTTTCCAATCAAACAATCGTCATCATTACCGATCGCGGATTGCAGCGCCATGCACGCATTATCCGCGGACCTTTTTCCGTCCTCGATCCAAAGCAGATCGTCATCACACGAAAGGAGGCAATAAATCCTCTTGTGGGCGCTTCCGGAACCGAGGAGTTTCTTGCAACGCTCGAAAAAGCGGATATCGATTACACGGTTGTAGACGAAGCCACGTTTGCGATTCGTCCGTGGAATATTCTTTCCACCCTCGTAAACTTTATGGTCACACGCGGAGTAAGCAGCGAGATGATCATTCTTCTTTTGATGCTCCCCGTAATTTTGATGATCATCACGTTCCTGAAACAAGTCGTCGGAGTCACAACATTCGGGCTCTACACACCTGCGGTCATCACGCTCTCCTTCATCGCGCTTGGTTGGAAAATCGGGATCGTACTTCTCCTCATCATCTTAATCGCAGGATATGCAACGCGTGCGCTCATGAAGAGCTATCGCCTCCTTTATATTCCAAAAATTGCAATCATTTTGACTGTCACAAGCATCGTCATCCTTCTTGTCCTCGCAGTCGCTGCAGCATTCGGTATCACGCTCGCACCGGACACAATTTTCATCCTCCTTATCATGACGACGCTCGGTGAGGAATTTATGAGTGTGAAAGCAGAGATGGGGCTCAAGTCTGCCGTATTCGCAGTCGCCGAAACCGTAGTCGTCTCCTGTATCTGCTTTGTAATCGTTCAGTGGGATGTATTGGAATCTATGATTCTGGCCTATCCGGAGATGATCGTTTTCACGATTGTGGCGAATGTGTTGATGGGTAGATGGACGGGATTGCGGCTGAGTGAGGTTGTGAGGTTTAGGGAGATCTTTAAATACTTGGAAGAATAGTTATTAGTTGCTAGTTTTTAGTTATTAGTTTCGATGTTTTATCTTCCAAAAAGCCACGGCGTTCTCGGTATCAATGCGAGGAACTTGAAGTATCTGCGCCCCTTCAATCCTGGTAAGGCAGTCGCTTTCGCGGATGACAAGCTCAAAACAAAAATCTTCCTGGAGACACGCGGCATACCCGTCCCCAAGCTTTACGCAAAGATAACAAATCGTGATGAGCTAAGAGAATTTGATTTCAGCGTGATTCCGGATGAGTGCGCGCTTAAGCCTAACTTTGGTTATGGGGGGGAGGGGATTTTGGTTTTGAAGAAGCGGGAGAAAGATGGGTGGCGCACGGCATCAGGTCGGCTTGTCTCGTACCAGGAAGTTTTTGAACACTGTGAAAATATTCTGGATGGGATGTATTCACTCAATCACCGTCGAGACACTGCATTCTTCGAACAGTTGATAAATTCTTCTGATGATTTTGCATTGCTTAATCCCGCGGGGCTTCCGGATATTCGCATCCTCGTTTTCAACTTAGTCCCCGTTATGGCAATGATGAGGCTTCCGACTGATGAGAGCGAGGGGAAGGCGAATGTTCATCTTGGCGGAATTGGTCTTGGGATTGATATTGCAAAAGGCGTTACAACCTTCGGCGTTCAGCACAATAAAAGGATTGATATGTTGCCAAACGGCCGCGAGACCAAGGGGTTCAAAATTCCAAAGTGGGATGAGATGCTTTTGATCTCATCACGCATACAGCAAATGACAAATATCGGTTTCCTTGGGGTCGATATGACGATTGATCAGGGAATTGGCCCAGTGCTTTTAGAGGTCAATGCACGTGTGGGCTTGATGGTGCAGATTGCGAATCTTGCGCCTCTTGGGAAACGCCTGGAACGGGTTAAAGGACTCAAGGTAAGTTCGCCGGAGAAGGGGGTGAGGATGGCGCAGGATTTGTTTGGCGAAAAGGTCGTTACGAAGGAGGAAAAGGAATCAAAGACCGAGAAGCCTGTTCTTGCAACACGGGAGATGATAGAAATACTTGGAGGCAAAAAGCAGATTATGGTTCCCGCGGTTCTTCGGCCGGATTACGACCGCACAGTTTTTGATCCTTCGCTTGTACATCAGCTTGAGGAGCTTAAGGCGATTGAGGAGGATAAAGACGGGACTTACCGCGTCAAATTTTCCCTTGGTGGTCAAAAACTTCAAACAATAGTCCGCTCACTCGAGATTCATGAAGATGATCCTGCAGTTCGTGCATCAATCGGAAAGCGCGATCTTTCGGGCTTCCTTGTTGATCCTGGTAAAAAGCCGCAGAGCCCGATTAGTGCATCAGTTGATCTTTCGCGGATTGATAAGCAGTTTGCGGATATTGAACGCAAAATGCAGCTCATGAGGTACATTCGTCCTTCCAATCTGGAAGAGGAACGTGCGCGTGTTGAGGAAGATTCGTCCTATAATCCCGTATTCACCTATGAGAAACTGCCGTTTGACCCCAAAGAGTTTCGCGATCGTTTGCAATATCTGGACTCGGATCATTCTGCAATGGGCAAATTGCTAAGGAAAAAAAGAGACGAACTTTTCCTGAAAATTGATTTACTGGAATCTCGTGGAGATAATCTGCGTTTCACGGAAGCATCAAAAAAGCTTTATGGGGATGTAACACAATCTCTTCTTAGCGAAGCTCGCTCCACTCTTCGTCTATGGCAGAAACAGAAGAGGGCAAGAAAATTACATGATCAGGAAATGTTTTCGGCGGAAGAAGTGCGCGAAAGGCTTGTAAAAGCCATCAAAGGGTATGGTCTTAGAGAATGGGATGTGCAGCTTAATCCTAGTGCAGTTTCCGATTGTTTTGTAAGCCGTGAAAAGATCCATCTGAGGTCTGGTGCACTTTTCTCGGAAGAGCGTGTTTTAAGTCTTATTGTTCATGAGATAGAGGTTCACGTCTTCACGCGCGAGAATGGAAAACGTCAACCTTATGAACTTTTTGAGCGGGGAATGGCCGGGTATCTGGCAACGCAGGAAGGGTTGGCGGTTTGGAACGAGAGGCGCGTTCTTAGTGAATGGAACGAAAAAAGATTCTGGCCGGCGTTACACATACTTGCAATAAATTATGGGAAAAAGCATTCATTCTCGGAATTAATGAAGTACGTACGTCGTCTTGGATTTGATAACGCCTGTGCGCTAAGAACAGCACTCAAAATAAAACGCGGCCTCGGCGACACAAGTCAAAAAGGAGCATTCACAAAAGAGCTTGTGTATTTTAGTGGGTGGGGGCAAGTCACGAAATATCTGGAGAGTGGCGGTGATTTAAAAAAACTTTTTATCGGCAAAGTTAATATTGATGATATTAGTCTTGTTAATCAGATAGATGGACTGGTAGATCCGATCTACTGTATATCTGCCTGATACGGGACATCGCTGTTGTATGTATCTTTCGGAACGAATTTAAATCGATCGTATAGAGCGTCTATGGCTTTTGTGAATTTTTCACGTATGTGATGCTCTTTTGCGAGGCATGGTTCGAGTGTGTGCAATAGGAACGCGCGTTCATATGGCGGGATGTTACGGGAATGCGGATGTGCATGGGTTATGAGCATTTGATTTTTGTCGGTTAGCTGATCCACCGCGTAACCTTCCTTGAGAAAATGAGGAGTTCCGTCCTCTTCTAATTCATAAATGCCAGGGCCTGGACCTTCTATTGCCTGTACTACATCGTTTTCTCTGCTTCTCACGTAAATCAAGCCGCCATCAAGAGAGTTTTTGGTTTCTTCCTCATATTCCTCGATTGTGAACCCCTCGGGAAAGCAATCAAAATATTCACAGAAATGCAGTGCGATATGCGGAAGCAGTTTTTTCTTCTTCAGGAGAAAAGAAATCATATTTGTTGCGCGCGTAAAGCGCGGGTTGATCTCCAAAACGTAAACATTGTTTGTTTTATTTTCCAGCAGAAAATCTATGCCAAATATTCCACGATATTGTTTTTTGTATAGCTCATTTCCAACTGCCTTTGTAATGCGCTTCATCTCCTTTTTAACTTCAGGAGGAATATCCATACTAAAATCCACTCCGCAGTACATTGATGCGTGATCTGTAATTTCCTTTGCGCCGATAATCTGCGTAAAACTATCAAGTGCGATAGTACCTTTTACAGTACTCACTGCATTTACAGAGAGATCTATGCCGGATATATACCTCGTTATACGCGCGGGAACGGGATAGTTTTTCTTTTTAACTTCTTCAAAGTCTTCTTTGTTCTCAACTACATAAGTATCGCGCCCTCCGGAAGAACTGTATCCCTGAAGATTAACTGAGTACTGTACGACAAACTTGTTTCCAAGCTTTTTTGCTATCTGGTCGTATTTCATGCCCTGGATGTTTTCACGCAGAGAAGGAATTGCTCCGCAACCTTCCACTACTCCGAATTTGTGCAAAAGATTCTTCTCCTGAATTTCCTTGTATAACTTGTAATCCGGCATCAGTTCCTTAAATCCATACTGCTCGCAGGCTTCTTCCAGGTTGGTGGATTTACGAAAACAAAAGAACAAAAGCTCATTTTTTGAATCCTTAAGATAGTCATCTGCCAGGATTTTCCATATTACGGCGTCGTAAGTATATTTCCTGTCGCGTGCGCGGTTGCTGAACGGACGGTAAGAATCTACATGCGGTTTTATGATGTCTTCATCCAGACTTGGATACTTGTACCAAATCTCCTGTGGAATTGGCAGAACTATTTGCTCAAGGCCCTGCTCCAGCGTATCGCACATGCGGATGAGCTTTTTGCCCTTCATTGCTGCTTTCAGGCTTTGTAAAACTTTATCCTGCATGATGTATTGATTGTACAGATATATGTCATTTCTGCTACAATAGTTAGTGATGTTCACCTCAATACAGGAGCGCCTAGGCGAAGCATATTCCGAGATGCTTGCAGGCACGTCGGAGAAAGTTGTGGAGATATTTCCTCAACTCGTCATTACGGTTGCAGTTTTGATAGTTGGTGCGCTCGTTGCCCACATTGCGTACAAACTTGTGCTTAAGCTCTCGGACTTTGTCGGACTTGATAAGATCGCAGCAAAAGTGAATATGGATCATGCTATTAAGGCAATTGGGATCAAGAGCAGCATTTCACGAATTCTGGGGATACTTGTCTTTTGGCTTATTATACTTTTTGCGTTGATGCTCCTTTCTGAGGCGCTTGAATTCGGCGCAGTTTCGGATGCCATAGGTGCGATAGTGTCGTACATCCCAAACATTATAATCGGTCTTCTCCTGCTTGTAGTTGGCCTTGTGATTGGCAGATTTTTGCGCGACATCGTTTCTACTTCTCTTGCGCGGGTTGGGATGACTACAAGCGTTGTACTTGGCCATCTTGTTCAGGTCGTAATTATTCTTTTTGCATGTCTTCTGGCACTCAGGCAGATAGGTTTTGATGTCTCTATCATCACAACGAATGTTGCGGTGATTGTTGCAGTCGTGCTTGCAAGCGTCGGCCTTGCTGTGGCGCTTGGTATTCGTCCTGTACTTGAGCAAATGTTTTGCAGCCGCCAGGTAAGGCAACTGGTTCGCAAGGGAGATCGTGTAGAGATTGATAAAGTGGAAGGGGAAGTTATGGAAGTAACACTCACACATGTGCTTCTTCAAACTGATTCTGGCACTGTTTTGATCCCGGCGAAGAAGTTCTGCGAGCAATCCTTTGCGAAGAAACAAACCACTAAAACCTAATTCCTAATCTTCAATTGATGTGCGTCCCGTTATTATCACAATACCGCATGCTTCCAATAAGGTTCCTGAGGAATTGAAGGACAGGGTATTGCTTTCTGAGCATGACCTTCTTTCGTTTACCGATATATTCACAGAACGTATCTATGCCATCCCGGATACTTATGTAGTGCATAGCAAAACATCGCTTGTTGTTCTTGATGTAAACCGCGCTCCGGATGACATTGCGAAGGAGTATGAGGGCGGGAAAGATGGGGTGATGATTCATCAGACATGGGATGGAAGAAAAATTTACAAAGAAGAACCCTCTGAGGCCGAGGTCACACAATTAATACACAAGTACCATGATCCGTTTCATGAAGAAGTGGATTCTTACATCCCCAATGCGCGCTTCCTCATCGACGGGCACAGTTACAAACCTGTTGGTCCTGTTGGAAAGCCTGATGCCGGAGAAAACCGTCCGGATATCAATCTTGGAAATGTGAACTACACAACCTGCACGCGCGAACATACAATTTTCTTCCGCGAGTTTTTTGAGCGCCACGGATACAGCGTTTCAATAAACTTCCCGTACAAAGGACGCTACACCTTAGGCCGCCACTGCCACCGCCGCCGTATTCCCCATTTCCTGGTACCGGGCATACAGATTGAATTGAATCAGAATTTGTATATGAAAGATCTTGAAAAATTTATCCCAGACGAATCTGCTATTACGCAGCTCAATCAGCTTATGCAGAAAGTGGTTGATGAGTTTATGAAGAGGTGCGGATTCGAATGATACAATACGCGCAAATGGGCCAAGCTGATCACAGCCAAGTTATTAAGGAGAGTCTTTCCGTTATTGGTGATGTGCTCAATAAATCTGGTGCAGAGTATCGCATAGTTGGTTCGCTTCTTGTTGCTGCGCTTAATGGAAAACCACATCGAACTGTTGGAGATGTAGATGTTGTGTTGGAGGAATCTGCATTTGATACAGTTTTGTTGAAACTAAAAGAACATGGTTTTGTTCGTGAAGAGAAGAGTTGGGGATGTGGGTTTTTCAGGTGGATAGAAATGAATCATGAAAGGCTCGTTGGTTTCACTTTTCTTTTGGTTGGTAAATTTGAAGACGATTATTTTGAGTGTGCGCTAACAAAACATATCACAATTAGAATTTCCAATAAGTTTCTCCAAAAAACAGAATACACACTTTTTGGTTTTTCATTTGCAGGAGTTCCAACAACATCTATTTGTGATGGTCTTAGAATCTCCAATTTAAATCCAAAAAGGGAATTAGATCGTGCGGTAATGCGGAGAATTCTCAACAGAGATGCTCTCCTTTATGGGGAAAGCATTGATAAATCGTTTAAGGTTTACCTATTCGGCATACATCTTCCTTTTGCTTATTCACTGTTTTCGCAACTCTACAATCTGTATGGGGGTTTGAGGGTGATGTTCGGGAGGAGGTATGAGGTGTGGGATTGAAAAAGGAAATTCACAATTTCTCATTAGCGCATCAATTTGTCGTGTTTGATTCGGAGTTAATTCCATCTGAAATCTGATGCTTGCTTTAGTCATCTGTGGCATTAAAACAGCAATTAACACATTTGGCGAGAATATTCTCTGTTTTTCGAGAGCTCCCAGAGAAATACCCTTTTTGAATACACGCAGGATAATGATTGTGTTGGTCACGGGGGCTAAAGCCCAATTTCCGAGATGCGTTAACCCCGCACTTAAGTGCGGGGTTAACGCTGTTTACTACACAGGCTTCAGCCCTCACTCCCACGAAACCATATCCAGCGTCGGCAACATCGTCACCCAAACCTGCCCTTTGGCAACTCCCAAAATATTTCCTTCTAGATCATAAAACCTGAACGGCTCGCCTTTTTCACGCTCCCACGTACCTTCAATAACTTTTCCATCACGGAACAGCAGCATCTTTCCTCCATCAAATGTTTTTGTCCACGGGATGTAACCGGGTTGATTGAATCCATCCACGTACGTCTCCAGGACTGCGATAGTCTTCGGTTGTGCTTGTCTTGCCGCACGTGCGACGGAGCGGATATACAGCTTGCGAAGTGGTTTGTAGATGATTGTTACGTCGTGGTCGGGGGAGCCCATGTTGATGCTGATTTTTGACGCCTTAGATAAGTTATTAGTTTTTAGTTGTTGGTTATTAGTTATTGGTAAGAGTGGTAGATCAAATAGTTTGATGTTGTGTTTTTCGAGGACGGAGGCGAGAGGGGCTTTTCGCATGAAGAGGTTGTGAGGAGGGTCAATTTTATCGTCTCTTTCATACGTTTCCCCATCGTAACGCAGGCCGTCATGGTGGATGAGTTCGGGATTTGCTTTGAGTGCGTCGTATGCAAAGCGGTGGCCGCCGGCGTGGAGGAGTAGAGGTTTGTAGCCGAGAGCAAGACTCACAGTAAATTCCCGCAAAGACCTCACTGGTCCAACTACGCTCGGCAGGCGGTCGGCGCGGAAGAAAGCAAGAAAGCGTGTGATATCTCCTTCCACTATCAACTCAAAAACTGCGATTGCATCACGCAAACCTTTTTGATGCGGCCTTGCGTCTTCGTGGTTTTCTATCACAGAAGCAACAAGAGGCACTTCTTTAACATCAGCTTCCGGAGAGAATGCGAGTCTTGAGATCAGCGTTTCGCTTACGGAGGTTGGCCCGGGCAGTTCCGTTCCTGCCAGATAAAGTGATCCGCGATCCTCAACAACTTCCGCTGAGTTCCATCTTTCGATGTCCGATTTCTGTGTAAAGCTTATTGAAAGTTGCACAAAGAGGACGAATGCGATGCACCAGGCTAAAGAGAGGAGCCAGGGAATGGATTTATGCAAGAGTGCTTTCATCTCTGAAAAATGATTATGATTTCTTTTCCTCCTCTTTCTTTGCTTCACCTTCACCCTCTTTCTTCTCTTCTCCTTCCTTTTTAGCTTCTTCGCCTTCTGCAACCTCACCTTCTTCACCTTCTGCAACGACTGGCTTAACTTCCTCTTCTTCCTTACGTGGTGGTGTAACTGAAATGATAAGAGTCTCCGGGTCTTCCAGTATCTGAACTGCTTCCGGCAACTTCAAATCACCGACTTTCACCGAGTCGTGCAATTCAGCAAGTGGGTTAAGGTCGATGGTTACTTCATGAGGAAGATCTTTTGGCAGACACTTAACCGAAATCTGATCACGGTTTCTAACGAGGATACCTCCGTGGTCCTTAACTCCGGGAGCTTCACCAGTTGTCCTAATCGGAACGTTAGTTGTCACTTCCTTAGTCATATCCGGTGCAAAGAAATCAATGTGCTCGTATTTGTCAGTGACTGGATCAAGCTGAAGTGAGTGGATAAGAACCGGAGTTTTTTTACCTTCCACATCAAGTTCAAGAACTGTGCTCTCCCCAGCTTCCACATATACCTTGTGGAATTCCTGCTCCACGCATTGCAAAGCCTGATTCTCTGTTTTGTGCCCATAAAGTACACCGGGCACATGTCCACCAGTTCGGACATCCTTGGCCTTTGCCTTGGGGTCGCGCTTTGCTGCCTTTAGCGTGATATTTGCCATGAGCTAGGAGAGGTTAAGGGAGGGGAGGGACGTGGTCAAGGAATAACTACGTCATGCAGTTTTATCCACTCCTCCACACTCAAAGTCTGCGGCCTCCTCGTCTCCTCAATTCCAGCCTTTTCAAGCCTTTCCATCCCATCCGGCAATTCCCCAATCGAGTTCCTCAGCATCTTCCTGCGTTTTCCAAATGCAATCTTCGTCAAACGGAAAATCTCTTCAACCGTTTCTTCATCAGCTAGAGGTTTTTCGAAGCACTTGATGTGTAGGATTGCAGAGTCAACTTCAGGCGGAGGGATAAACGCTTCTGGTGGGACTTTTTTGATGAGCTTTGGTTCTCCGAATAATTGAACCAGAATTGTGAGCTGACTTCGGTCTTCATCTTCACAAATTTTCTCTGCCACTTCTTTTTGTATTAGCAACGTCATCGACTCAGGCTTTCTTTCCGATTCCAAAAATGCATGACGAAGTAATGGGGATGTTATGTGATATGGAATATTTGCAACAATCTTGTAACTTTCATTTGGGAAAGGGACTTTCAGGGCATTTCCCTGGATCACAGTCAGGTTAGTCGGATTTTGAGTGTATTCATTTAGAAGCGAAATCATCCGCTCATCAATCTCGATGGAAGTCACACATTTTGCTTTTTTTGTGAGCTCACTCGTCAAAACGCCAATACCAGCTCCAATCTCCACGATATGGTCCTCGGGCTTAATATCTGCTGTCTCCACGATTTTTTTGAGGATTGCCTGATCCTTCAAAAAATGCTGGCCGAGGTCTTTATTCAGGCGGATGCCATGGGAGCGGAGGAAGGAGGGGATATCCTGCATTTGCTGCATAGTGTAATGGAACGTAGCGCAGGTAACTCCTTCGTCAAGCTCAGGATAAACCAAGCCTGCGCTACTACTATTATCACTGATATGGGGAAAACAACGAATTTTCGGTTGACTAAGTCATCTCTTGCGATAGACTGGCGACGTAAATGACCTCTCAGCGTTTCTTTTTCGGCTACTTCCGCTTCGCCTTTATGGCGGGGAAGGTTGCCGTGCACTGAGTTAATTTAAAGCAATAGCAGACACCTTCCCCAAGATGCGGAGAAGGTTTTTTTGTTTATTTTCCAATTTAATATCATGCGTACACAATTGTCACAAAAATCTGAACCGATTACATATTATACAGTGGGTATTGTGGATGGACCTGAAGGTTTAGCAGAAGTTGAACCAGGACCGTCTGTTCAACATCAAGTAGATGGTGAACCAGCAAGCACCGCTCCTGCGGATATTGCGCGTTGGTGCAGGGATAGCCAAAGGATAGTAACTACTGGTTAGTTTATGTTAGATAGTGAATCATCAATATCTGATGCTGGGACCAACAGGGCAAGGACTACGTTGGATCTTAGGACAATCAAACAGGCGCTCCAGAGTCCTTCAGTTACGTCTGTGGAACTCGTCTATTATCAAGGAGACCGGGAGGTTGCAGAAATGGTGGCAAGGAATTTGGGTGTGGTGCAAAAACATTGCTTAATAGAAGCAAAAACAGTTTTGCTAGGAGATGTGGGAGCAAAAGCCTCACCCAATGGAACAATTAGATTAAAAGTTCGCCAGATATTACGTGGTGGTTCTGCTTGTTGTCCTTCGATGATGACTCCAACTGTTGATCCGGGAAATGTGAGTATTTTGCATGGTCGTGCTCCTTTTGGAGTAAATGGTAATGGTAACCCCGGTCTTATTTCTGTTGTGATGCAGGAGGCAGATTACAGCAAGCTGCATGAAGCAGCGGTAGCGCTTAATGCGCGTGTTCGATTATCTCAATCGGAGCAATGCTGAGAGCTAAGGTCTTGCGCTCCCCGGAATCAAACTTAACTTTGATTATGTCGCCGTTATGTTCTTCCACTGTCCCCTCGCCAAAAATGTTGTGGCGGATGCGAGTGCCGGGTTTTAGTTCTTCTCCTGCATCCTGATTAACATCTTCCTCAAAAATATCCTGGTTGAAATCGATGGAGAGTTCGGTGTGTTGACGGTAGGGTTGGAGCTTTGGTTTGGTGTCGCACTTCGTCTTCGCGCTGGCCGTGTCATGCTGAGCGGAGCCGGAGTGTAGCGGAGGCGAAGACGAAGCACGACCGGCCAGCGCTCCG
>CAZWES010000003.1:12821-68048 GCA_964632395.1 uncultured Candidatus Peribacteria bacterium
ACCACCACCAACGCCGGCCCCGCGCTCCGCTCAGTGTGACACTTCCTTTCGATGACTTCCTCCACATCACATCACTCATCAAATCGTCGCTCTTTGGTTCAATCAGGTTTGGAGGGAGGTCATCCAAAAAGCGGCTGCGTTCGTTTGCTTCGGTGGAGCCCCAGCGTGATCGGCTACGGGCATACATCAACTTCAGAGCATCTTTTGCTCGCGTCATCCCCACATACATCAGTCGTCTCTCTTCCTCCAGCTGCTCTTTATCAAACAGCGAGTTCCCGTGTGGGAATAGTCCCTCCTCGCATCCGGCGATCATCACATGCTGGAACTCCAGGCCTTTACAGAGGTGCAGAGTCATCAAAGTTAACGCATCGCCTTTTTCATCATCCAGCCGATCAACTTCCGAGACGAGTGCGACTTCCTCCAGAAAACTTACGAAAGATTGCTCTGGCTCAAGTTTGTCGTATTTATGAGTGACGGTCAAAAGCTCGCCAATGTTCTGCCATCGCGATTCACCCTCGGTCGTGTCGTCTTTTACCCATTCCTCCATTCCAATTTCTTTTATCAATTCTTCCGTGAGTGCGGAGACGGGCATTGTGAGTTTTTTCTTTTGGTATTTTTCTATCAGGTTTACGAAAGTAGAGATACGGGTGCGGATTGGGCCACTAACACATGCGTCATGCTGAGCAGCTTGTCCTGAGCGAGCAAAACCGTGTCTATCCCTCGATACAATTTTGCTCTCCGCTTCGCTACGAGCAAAATCACTCGGGATGACACGGTTTTGCGAGTCGAAGGGCTCAGCGTGACGCGATATGAGTTTAAGCCCCTCCCACAAATCAATCTGCTCCTCCTGGCAAAAGGTCTGAATCTTCCCAATCGTCGTCTTTCCAATTTTTCTACTCGGCACGTTGATGATGCGAAGGAGTGAAAGAGAATCGTGCGGATTGTAAATTGCATGGAGATATGCGAGTACATCTTTCACTTCTCTTCTTGCATAGAACTTAACTCCGCCGACAATGCGATAGGGGACTGCCGCTTTCATGCATGCCTCTTCAAAAAGTCGGCTTTGCGCATTCGTTCGATACAAAATGACCTGCTCGCGCAGCGGGATGCCGTTTGCCATTTTTTCCATTGCACTGTGTATTGCCTCGCGTGCCTCCTCTTTTTCATCCTTCACCTCATGCACAATTATTTTTTCTCCATCCACACGCTCGGTCCACATCTTCTTTTTAGGTCTGTTTGGATTCGATGCGATCACATTATCTGCACAGTCAAGGACTTGTTGAGTTGATCTGTAGTTTCTTTCAAGTTTGATGGAAGTTGCATCTGTGTACTCGCTTTGGAACTCAAGAATGTTTCTGATATCTGCTCCGCGGAATGCATAGATGGATTGATCGGGGTCACCTATAACACAAAGGTTGCGATGCTTTTTAGCGAGCAGGCTTATCAGTAGATATTGTGCGTGGTTCGTATCCTGGTACTCATCCACATTCAGATACTTCCAAGTGTTTTGGTACCGTGCGAGCACATCCGGAACTTCGCGGAAAAGGCGTACCACCTCCAGAATCAAATCATCAAAATCCAGTGCATTGTTCTGCCTGAGCTCAGTCTGATATTTCTGATAAATCTTAACAAGCCGCGCCATCCAATCAGTCGTTGCTTCTTCCGCAACTTGCTTTGCGGTCATTGCTTCAGATTTAAATTTGCTGATGTGCGCGAGTGCAGTTTTGGGCTTCATCTCCTTAATATCAATTCCCATCTCTTTGAGAATCATTTTCATCAGTCTTTCCTGATCATTCGCGTCGTAGATTACAAAATCACGGTTACGGCCGATATGTTTGATGTCACGTCTTAAAATTCTCACACACACGGAGTGGAAAGTTCCCATCACAGGAAGTTGCTTTGCGTTGGGATCAGAAAGTTTAAGTAAATTTGTGATGCGATCCTTCATTTCATTCGCAGCTTTGTTTGTGAAGGTCACCGCAAGTATTTGCCATGGTTGAACTCCCTGGGATATCAAGTGAGCAATTCTGTGTGTAAGAGCTCGCGTCTTCCCCGATCCTGCTCCGGCGAGGATGAGCACGGGACCTTTGGTTTTCCTCACCGCTTGCGCTTGGGAGTCGTTTAGGCCGGAGAAGATGAGGTCTTGGCTATTTTCCATTGACTTGGGGTAGGGGGAGTGTAGCATCCGCCTCCTATCAATATTATTGTTTTATTCCCCCTGCCAGCAATGGGTACAGAGATCCCTTCTCATACAGATTCTCCAGAAGAAGTGGAAGCAAGTGAATTAGGATTACCCGATTCAATCAAAGATCTTGATTTTCTGGTTGTTAAGGCGACCTTGCGTCACCTTGAAGAAAATTTTGAGACGATTCGCTTTTTGCGTGATTTATCAAACTGCCAGGATTCTGATGTGCTGCGCGATTGTCTGCGGCAAACCTTGAGCCACTTGTATCCAATTGCCGTACTTTGCCATGCAAATCCCGAATCTGCAGAGCTAAACCTTCGACTGCGTGTTGCAAACATAATAAAGTCCACTTCTCTTGTTGGAAAATTGCAAAATTTCCTTGATGATGATAGTTGTTCTGATCTACGAGATGATATAGGTAGTTTGATGGGTTTTGTGAATGAAGGTTCACAGAGTGAGGAAATGAAAAGTAGGCTTAGTGATTGGTTAATAGAGAAAATGCGTGCAGACGATGATTTGGATATGGCAATAAGAGTGGCATCCCGTGCTGTGGAAAGAGCAGTTGAGGTTGTTGCAGAATGGAAAGCAGAGATGGAAAGTCATTCTATTGCCAGCCAGTCGATTGCGGATCTCGTTTCGGGCGAAGCTGGGGAAGCAAGCGACAGATTTCGTTCCAAATTATTTGATTGCATAACTGATCGTCACGATGGGCTGGAAGGATTGTCATTTGGAGAGAATAGGGAAGGGGGATAGACTTGTATTGCGTGCTCTACACCCCAAGTCCCGCATTAAAGGCACACAAAGAAGAGGATTACCACGGATCCAGGTTTGCGCTTTACATCCAGGATGTTGTGTATGGAGGAATTGACGGCATCGTCACCACCTTTGCAGTTGTTTCCGGTGCGGCGGGTGCAACGCTCCCCGGTTACATAGTAATAATCCTCGGCCTTGCAAATCTTTTTGCGGATGGACTTTCCATGGGGATTGGTAACTTCCTTTCTGTAAAATCCGAGCGCGATAATTATCGTCGACTGGAAAAGGAGGAAAGGGGAGAGATAAAGAAGATGCCGGAGATCGAGCGCGAAGAGGTCAGAGAGACTTATGCGAATAAAGGGTTTGAGGGAGAAGAGCTTGATATGGTCGTCAACAGGATCACTGCTGATGAAGAGGTGTGGCTTAAAACGATGATGCAGGAGGAGCATGGGATGTGCCCGGAGGGTACGGATCATGCGTGGTTGCATGGGTTTGCCACCTTCATCGCATTCGTTTTATTTGGTGCGATTCCAATTCTTCCGTATATCCTGAATATTGCATCAGATCACAGATTTTTGATTGCAGTGATTTCAACTGGAGCTGCGCTTGTTGTACTTGGAATCGTCAGATCGCTCATTACACGTCAGAGATACATTTGGGGTCCGATTGAGATTATTGGACTCGGAGCGCTTTCTGCCGGTGTGGCATACGGGGTTGGGGTGGTTTTGAGGGGGATAATTCCCGTCTAGGAGCGGATTCTCCGGAAATGCTTGACTCTGGTATATAAATCCATACACTGCCTCCCTGTCCGAAGACCGGAGGCGATAGGCCCGCAGGGCTGAACGTAAGTCCTCCCGAGGCATACAGCATCGGTCAGACGGCCCCGGCTTCCTGCTTCGTGCCGTGTGCCTCGCTGGTCTCCCGGACGATATCTCTGAGACCAGCGTTTTGGTATCTATGGCACTTACAAAGGATCAAAAATCGGCCCAGGTAAAAGACCTCCGCTCCGATCTCAAGCGGACGAAGTCGCTTATGTGGATGCAGTATCGTGGGCTTTCTGTTTTGGATATTTCTGATCTTAGGAGGAAGATGATGGAGAAAGATGCAAATATGAAGGTGGCGAAGAAAACGTTATACAGAATTGCATCAAAAGAAGAGGGTTACCCGGAGGTTGCTGAGGAAAACATGGAGGGACCGATTGCCTTTGTCTTTAGCTTTGGCGATGAAGTCTCCGGCGCAAAAGTCGCATTCGAGTTTGGAAAAGATCACGAAGAGGTCAAGCTACTTGGAGGAGTGATGGGTGGAAAAGTTCTTTCAGCTTCCGATGCTGAAGAGTTTGCAAAGCTTTTAAGCCGCGAAGGAATGCTTGGAAAGGTCGTGGGAATGATGCAATCGCCGCTTGTGAGTTTTGCTTCGATGTGCGGATCTCCTCTGAGGTCATTTGGAATCGCAACTAAGGAGCTCGCGGAGAAGGGTGGTGTTTCCGAGTCTTAATTTTCAGTTTTCAATTTTCATTCAATTTTCAATTTTCAATTATCAATTATCCATTCCCCACCCCATATCATGTCAGACACAGCCACTAAACAGAAGATAACTCTATCCGCTGATGAGAAAAAAGTGATCGATGCGCTCGAGAAACTCAACGTCGTCTCGCTCAACAATGTAGTTAAATACATGGAAGAGGAGTACGGAATTTCCGCAGCTCCTGCTGCTGTAGCAGTTGCAGGCGGTGGTGCTGCCGCAGGCGGTGCTGAACCAGCCGAAGAGAAAACTGCTTTTGATCTTGAGCTTGCCGATGCAGGTGCACAGAAGATTCAGGTCATCAAGGCAGTGCGAGAGATCACAGAACTTGGTCTTGGCGAGGCAAAGGCGAAGGTAGATGGTGCTCCTCAGGTTCTTAAAGAAGGAATGCCAAAAGAAGAAGCGGAGGCTGCGAAGAAGAAGCTTGAGGAAGCTGGAGCAAAGGTCAACCTTAAGTAAGCCTTGTCACGGTCACGGAATGCAAAATGCACCAGCCTCCGCTCTGGCTACGGCTGGTGCATTTTGCATTTCTCCAGATTCACTCACAGCGACCCCCGCGTCGTGGTATGATCCGTGGCATGAGGGTCCTCTCCGGCATGCAACCTTCTGGCGAAGCGCATCTTGGAAACTATTTTGCTTCCATGAAGCCGAACATTGAACTTCTTGATTCCGATTCAGATGAGAACATTTTTATCGTTGTTGATCTGCATGCAATGACAACTTTGCAAAATCCGGAAGAGCTCAGGAAATATCGTCAGGAACTTGTGAGAGACATGCTTGCGTGCGGATTTGACCCGGAGAAGGGGATTCTGTTCTTCCAGTCATACGTTCCTGAGCACACGGAGCTCTCGTGGATTCTTTCTTGTGTTACTCCGATGGGTCTTTTAGAGCGTGCGGTCAGCTTTAAAGAAAAAGTGCAGCAGGGAGTTGATGCGAATGCTGGGCTCTTCACATATCCCGTACTCCAGGCTGCTGATATCCTTTTATATGGTGCGGATACTGTTCCGGTTGGCAAAGATCAAAAGCAGCACCTAGAGATGGCACGCGATATAGTCAGTAAGTTCAACAACCGCTACGGGGAGGATCTATTGGTGGTCCCAGAAGCACGCATTCGTGATGATGTTGCAATTGTCCCCGGTACGGATGGTCAAAAAATGAGCAAGAGTTACGGAAACACTCTCCCAATTTTTGCGGATGAGAAAGTCCTTGAAAAAGCAATCATGGGGATCGTCACGGATTCAAAAGGAGTTGAGGAGCCGAAGGATCCGGAAGCATGTACAGTGTTCAAACTGCATTCGCTCTTCCTCGATGAAGGTCAAAAGAAAAAACTTGCGGATAAATATCGTGCGGGAGGCCTTGGTTATGGCGATGCAAAGAAAGCGTTATTTGAAACTTTCATGGATTTCTTTGGTCCGATGAGGAAGAAGAGGGAAGCCATCAGGAAAAAAGAAGAGATCGCTGTAATAGAGGATGGAGCGAAGCGTGCGGGTAAAATTGCATCAGCAACTATGAAGAGAGTGCGAAAAGCAGTGGGATTGCGCTAGGGCTCACTTTCTGTTCTTCCGCTCTTCCCGTGCAATCACACTGATCTATACTGTATAGGCTATGAAACGTTTTATACTCGTCACTTTCGGCTCAGCTTTTTGCTTCGGGTTCATGTTTTCCAGCGCTCAGGCGGTTGTGGTCATAAACGAAGGTTGTGATGACGTTAGTGAGTTAACTGAACCTCTTGATACTCATACAGAATCAAGGTTCGATCGCTACTTGCGGAGATCGGGAGAGCCAAGGAATTTTAATAGCCAGGAGGAGTATCAAAGATGGTGTACGATCTGGAGAGAGAATGAAGAGCTAAAGAAGACAAGGCGCTCTTCGAGGGTGGAACTTAGGATGCGCTCGCTGGATGAACGGTTTTACAAAGTTAGGGAGGAGCGCGAGGAAATTGAGTTCGAGACAGATTTGACGTTCGAGGATTTATCACCAAGCCGACAAAGTCGCATACTTGAGCGAGTGAAGAATGATAATTGCGATCCTGGTGGTGGGAGCGAGCGAGAGCTTGTTGAGTATGTGATATGCAAACAGCTTATGGATGAGGGTGATGCTGCACGCCAGGAGATATATAAGTCTCGTCGTCTTGATATTCGGGCAACACGTTCAGCTCCTGCAAGGATTAGGAGCGCGGTGGAAGGCCGTCTCGCGCAACGGCTTCAGGATTATTCTGGTGGATCTGCAGACGCTACAGAAATACAGTCTCTTGATCAATCGAAGAGTGAAGGTTCGGAGGCGTTTGATCCTGCGGGCGAAGGATCTGTACCACTTAACGAAGCCAAGGAGAACAGAATAAAAAGGTTTGTGGATAGGGGCGATTGTTTGCGACTCAGAAATTCTGTGGAGAAGCAGCGTTGCGAATGGTTGATACAATACAATC
Source organism: uncultured Candidatus Peribacteria bacterium (assembly GCA_964632395.1). GTDB lineage: Bacteria > Patescibacteriota > Gracilibacteria > Peribacterales > Peribacteraceae > CAZWES01. The sequence goes on from CAZWES010000003.1 coordinate 19,706, forward strand.
GTCACAGAAGAGAAGCTGAGCGGGAAAAAGTTACGAAAAGGCTGCGTAGTATTGGGGTGGGGGAGGATGTCCGTCTCCGACGTGGGGTACAGCAAACATATCGAAGTTCGATCGGAACGACGCATGGTGTCATTCAACGTCGTCGTTTACAGGGTGGATTCCGTCCTACTCCGCGAACGATTCAGGAGGCACAGGAACAATTCCAGGCTCCGGTCGTAATTGATGGGGATAGAGAGGATGCTGAAGAATGATTGGAGCGGGCGAGGGGAGTCGAACCCCCTTTTGAAGCTTGGGAAGCTCCCGTAATAGCCGTTATACGACGCCCGCGTTCTTGCCCTGGATTCTATCAGGTGGCTTATTTAAAGCAAATCGTGTAAAATAGAGGGAAATGGATTTTGCATCAGATCCACAGGCGCTACTCCAGCAACAGTTTTTGAGCAATGCAGTACAGGACTGGCTCGTTGCACTTGGAGTTTTTGTAGGAGTCTTCGTGGTACTGAGGATCATGGTTGGCTTCATCGTAAGGCGTGCACGTAAAGTTGCCGAGAAGACGTCGAACAAATTCGATGATGCAATTATTGGGATAATTGGGAAGATTAGTGGATTCTTTTATTTTGCAGCATCTTTGTTTATAGCCAGTACATTTCTTTCGCTTCCTTCCACAGTATCCAAAGTTCTTTACGGGCTTTTTGTTCTGGCACTTGTATTTGAGGCCATCCGAATTCTCCAGAAGATCATTCTATTCTTCGTGGAACGAGTATGGCTTGAAGGTCGCCAAGATCAGCAGCATGTTTCTTACATTCTTAGCCTTTTGATTCGAATTGCGCTGTGGTCAATCGGGCTTCTTCTTGTTTTGAGTAACCTAGGTTTTGATATTACTTCACTTGTTGCCAGCCTTGGAATCGGCGGTGTGGCGGTTGCACTTGCTATTCAAAATATTCTGAGTGACTTATTCAGCTCTCTTTCCATTTACATCGATCAGCCGTTCAAGGTAGGTGACTTCATAATAGTCGGTGATCACATGGGGACTGTGGAGCATATAGGACTCAAAACGACTCGGCTTAGGGCTTTGCAGGGTGAAGAGATTGTCATTTCTAATTCAGAGCTGACTTCTGCACGAGTCCAAAACTTTAAACGAATGCAGAAGCGCAGGATCGTCTTTGCATTTGGAGTCACGTACGACACATCAACTGAAAAGGTGAAAAAGATTCCGGAAATGGTCAAAAATGCAATTGATCCTCTGGAAAAAGCAGAGTACGACCGTGCGCACTTCAAAAACTTTGGAGATTCCAGTCTCGATTTCGAAGTTGTCTACTATGTTCTGACAGGAGACTACACCGAGTACATGGATATTCAGCAATCCATCAACTTGAGAATTATGGAAGAGTTTGAAAAAGAGGGGATCGAGATGGCTTTCCCAACGAGGACGGTGCATTTGGTGAAGTGAGGTTGGGGCTGGAGCGGGTAACGGGACTCGAACCCGTATCTTCGCCATGGCAAGGCGATGTAATAGCCCTTATACGATACCCGCGAACGACAATTGACTGTGTGGTCAATTGTTAATTGTCAGATGTCAATTGTCAATCACCCAAACCTCACATTCTTAAGCACATCCACAAGTGCCTCCCGCAATTCTTCGTTTTCCCCTGCAAACAACACGCCTGTGAAGCCGTAAGCAACACTTCCGTAGATGGTCACAAATTGGTAGTAGCGCATAGTTTCTGCATCTTCCCCCGGTGTGGCATCAAAAATATGCAGAAGAGTTTCTTCGCCGTTTATTGTGGTGGGTTCGGTTGAAACCGGTGAATAATTTGGTGCGCTTGCACGGGAAATCTCCACGGCTTGCCTTGCAAATGCCATCTTGTCGCGCACGGGCTGTTGCAGAGGATCTTTTTTGATATGCATCTGCATTACCACTCCCAGCACTCCATCATCCTGAATGTTTACAACAAAATTCCCCTGCTCGCCGAATTGCTGTGTGGATGCTACCCAGCCATCCGGAAGACACAACGAGAAGCGCTCAACTTCGGTTCGCTCCACAGCGCAATTGCGTGCAAGGTCGTCATCTGGCTCTCCACCGCAGGCTGTAAGGGTTAGAAGGCCTGCAGCGATCATTATGGGGATCAGGAGTTTCTGCATGGGGTTTGAGTGTAGGGGAGAAAGGTGTGATTCCCAAGTGGAAAAGTTGGGATTGCGTGGTGTTGTTGTGGGGAGTACAGTGGCACTCCCATGGCAGATTCAGATGCTCAAAGCAACGGCAATGGTAATGGAAACGGAAATGGTGACAGCAAGCGTGTATATGATGAGATGACGAGATACGAAGTCGTAGATCTTCTTATTAGAGAGATTAGCAGGGTGGTTGATGGAGCCAAGGAGGAATTGAGAGAGGATTTGGGTGGAAGGATTGATAATGTAGAGAATAGTCTTGGGAATAGAATGGACAAGTTGGAGACCGAAATGGGTAGCTTGCATATGGCAGTGCATCAAAACCAGATCACATTCATGAAAAATCATGAGGATTTGGATAAAAGGGTGGAGGTGCTGGAAGGCAAGGCCTAACAGGCTTAGAATGTATCCAGTTTGCTCCTTGCCGCCATGGTGGAATTGGTAGACACGAGGGACTTAAAATCCCTTGCTCAAATTATGAGCGTGCTGGTTCGAGTCCAGCTGGCGGCACCAAGTTGGAAAACTCGCGCGATTTTGCAAAACCCGCCACCCGCGCGCGGCTCGCAGCCGCAGCGCACCGCCCTTCAGCAGCGCGTTCGATCCGATCATTTTTACGAATGCTGCACACCCCCGCCAATCTTCCTCCGAAAGTAGTTTTTTCGCCTCCCTGCTGCGGATAATCATTTCGCGGAGCGGTTCGAGCCGAGCGGAGGGGTTGTGTTCAACGTCTGCGATTTCCTGCTCGATCTTGACCTTGCGGGAGATGAGAGAATTCTTCTTGGCGATGTATTCCTGGGTATCCAGGGCACCTTCCAACCGTAGATCGAGCAAATCACTGAGTTTTTTGTCGAGATCGTCTTTCTTCTCCCGCAGACGTTGAACCGCTGCCTGATGACCTTTTTGATCTTCTACTTTCTCTTCATCGAGTTTGTGGAGCATGTTGTCAGCCCAATCATCTGGCAGCGAGACCTGTTCGACAATCTCTTTCACTTGGTTGAGGAGTTTTTCTTCGCGCAGATAGTGCTTTTCGGAGCATTGGCCTTTCTTCTTGGTACACCTGTAGTAGTGATGTCCTCTCTGCATTTCAGCAGTGATTGAACAACCACAGGATGAACAAGTCATAAGACCGGAGAAGATAAATTCGTGTTTTCTTCTGGTGTGCTTTTTCCCTCGTCTGTTCATTACGTCTTGCACTTGGTCGAACAGGTCTTTTCCAACAATCGGCTCGAAGGAGCCGGGGTGAAGCTCGCCCCAGACTTTCATGAGCCCGCAGTAGATGGAATTCTGGAGTACCCATTGCACACAGGAGATCGAGAGAACATGTCCTTTGCGAGTGCGGAGGCCAATGTCTTTAAGTGTGGTTCTGAGTGCAGGGAGGGTGTAATCGCCGGTTGCATACAGCTCAAAGGCTTTGCGAATGAGTGGCGCTGTTTCTGGATCTGGCTCGATGTTTCGTGTCTCTCTGTTGTTTCGGTATCCGATTGGAGCAGGCCACGTCCATTCGCCTCTGCGTATTTTCTCGCGCTGTCCGCGCTTCACATTTTCGGAAAGATGGTCCACAAAGTATTTGCCTTGTCCGAAAGCAATCGCAAGCATAAATTTGCCCTGTGGATTATTCTCGAACGTGAGCGTAGGGAAATACAGGCCTTTGAGCTTTCCTGTATCGAGCAGGTGAATGATCTGTCCTCCATCAATCGAATTGCGTGCAAGACGATCTGGATGCCATGCCAGAATCCCTTCCGCTTCACCCCTTCCCACCGTGTGCAGCATTCGTGCGAACTCGGTTCGCCCCGGACTCTTTGCAGTTTTTGCTTCCTGAAAGGAAGCCACGATTTCGAGTTGCTCCCGCGCAGCATATTCTCGTAGTTCTGTTATTTGTGCAGGCATGGAAAGTGCCTGTTTCTCATCACCTTCCGTAGACTTGCGAACGTACAGTGCGACTTTCATATGCGGAGTTTAGCACTCTGATAACAAGGTTGCGAAAATTTTGGCGTGGCGAGTGAAGAGCGGTGCGCTGCGGCTGCGAGCCGCGCGCGGGTGGCGGGTTTTGCAAAATCGCGCGAGTTTTCCAACTTGGTGCAGCTTGCTGAAAAAAGCTCGAACGGATTTGGGTTGCTAACGGGCGGGCGGGGCTGATTTTCTGGGGCGCGCCAGCCCCGCCTGCGCCGCCGATTCGTTTCGGAAAAACTGCAAAGAGTCCGGGAAAAATGATCGGATCGAACGCGCTGCGGACTCGCCACGCCAAAATTTTCGCGAAGAAGATGATTGACCACACAACATAAACAATACACTGTATATGCATGCCGACTTACGCTGTAAACAACCCTCAGACTTACGATCTGATGGAACTTCAAGGCAAAGCAGAGACACCTATGGTTGTCATTGAATACCTTTCGGGGAAAAGTTCGGAAGTCCTATCGAATGAAGTATATGCGTCAAGAGAAAAAGTTCTTAGCCTCTTAGATTTTGATGTGAGAAAAAGAAAAATGAGTATGGTAGAAACTTTTGGCATCGAGTCTTACGCACAACAATATGTTGCCAACCAAATAGTTGCACAAGATGAAAACGCAGCAGTTGTATTAACGGATGGAAGACGAAGGACTTTATCACAAGTTGATTGTGATGCTGTTTTTACTACAACCATGAGTTCAAATTTTCCTACTGCGGTCGCCGAGAGCATTATTCTAAACAGGGCAAAAATACCTGTAATACTTGGTGGTATACACGTTTCAACAAGCCCAAATGATGTTGATAACTATGTGAGGCAGCATGTTCCGCACCCCGATCTTGTATCTCATGTGGTTGGTGCTGGCGATTCAAGAGTCATAAAACAAATACTACAAGACCTGCAGAGGAATGAATTACAGCATGAATATACTGGAAATGTATCAACGGAAGATGGTGTTTGGGGCAATTCCAGGATTGAACAAATGGAACGAATGAAGATGGATTTGTTGACCAGAATTCCGATATTCGGTAAGCGTGTTAGAGACAAGATGTCAATTTGCCCTGTTTCGCCCTTTGTAGGATGTCCTTATTCTTGCGACTTTTGTTCAATCGGCGGATTGGACAAAGATAGAAGACGACAACAAGCAAGAGACCCTGATGATTTTGTTGCAGAATTGCAGTGGTTACAACAACGAGGAGAACGCTTTTTCTTTTTCTTACCTGACAACTTGTTGCTTGGAGGCAAAAAGCTGGATGAGATGCTCGACAAAATCATTGACAGTAACCTGAATATCAATTTCTTTGCACAAATATCAATAGAAGTGGCTGACAAGCCAGAACTTCTTGAAAAAATGCGCAGGGTGGGAGCAACTCACTTCTTCATTGGATTCGAGTCTCTCAATTTAGAGAACCTTAGACATGTTGGTAAAAATTGCGTTGGCGCAATTGAGCGAAGCGGGGGAAATGTAAGAGAATACTATTTGGAAAAGATTAGGAAAATCCAAGATCATGGAATTTCGATACATGGAGCTTTTATCGTCGGTCTTCCGCATGACTTTTTTAATGGATTCGATGACCATACTGGAATTGAAATCGCAGAATTTTGTGCAAAGAACCACATAGGGCTTCAATGTACGGCATTAACTGATCTACCGGGCTCTCGGCAGTTCGCAAGGAGCATTGAAGAAGGAACCCATCTTTTTGGAAAGCCTGGTTCAATGGATTATTTAACAGGACTATGTCTAACAGACCTCACGGAATCCAACAGAGTTCCACCTGAGTCTCTACACAATAGCCCCTTGGTTGTTACGTACATTGGTTATGATGCTATCAAAAGAGTTGGTAGTACCAAAAATGCACTTAGGTCCGCTACTTACATGGCTGCGAAGGCGCTTCAGCATCCGATCGGTTCAAATTCAAGAAGCAGAATGGATAGGTTATTGATTGACCCCGCTCTTGCGTTCGGCTCCCAATTAGTTGTAAGCCAATTCAAAGACCATGGAGATGGTATTGTTTATTCAAGTAATGGGAGAAAAGGGGCATTCCAGAGATTATATGAAAGTGAGATAAACCCAGAAGTAAGACAGATGTTTGCAAATGTAGCAACATGAATATGCCGCGCGGGAGCAACTCGAAATCGTGCCGAAACGAATCGGCGGCGCAGGCGGGGCTGGCGCGCCCCAGAAAATCAGCCCCGCCCGCCCGTTAGCAACCCAAATCCGTTCGAGCTTTTTTCAGCAAGCTGCACCATTCGTGATACAATCTCGTGACGATGAAGAGGGCAATATTTTGTTTAATCCTTTTTGGCATTCTATTTCCTCTGCACCTTGGGGCATCAGGTTGTATCGATCAAAAAGAAAAAATCTCCCATCTCCTCACCGAAGGCATATCCCGCATGCGCCTCCGCGCAGAACAAGTTGCATCATCCAATCTTTCTCCCGAAGAAAAGCAGGAATTCAAAACGGAAATGGAGTGGGTTTCTGCGTGGACTCGCGACATCATTGGGCGATTGACTCCAGAGATGGAGGAAAAGGAGGAGGGGATTCAGTGTGAAGAAATTGATGAGCTCATTCCAAATATTCGAGCGCAGTGGAAGCCGCTTGTGCTGCTCTCACGAAAACTTTTTGTACAAAACATTCTCAAGAATTCTGCACCCGAAGATTATGAGGAAATCAGTGATGTATTCGAGGGTGCAGAGAATGTGACAGAGCTCACAAAATCGCGTGTGATGATCCGCAGGGCAATATTTCGTCTGCGTAACGCGATGCGGGAGGCGAAGAAAACTGTTATCATGCAAGAGTCATGAAGCGATTTGTTATCGCAATCTTGTTTTCGGCTGTTTTCTTTCTGCCTGCGTTTGCAGAGGAGAACGCAGGTCCACGTGCTGAATTTGTTCAGGAAGAGGCAGTTATCCACGCATTCATCACAGAAACATGCCCGCACTGCAAGGATTTCAAGGAATTTATGGAGGGATGGGAAGGTGCTCCTTCTGTCACGTTCTACGAGGTTGCCGATCGAAAGTCCTACGAAATTTTCCAAAAGGTTCAGGACAGGGTTTCCACTCTTACAGGTGGAGTGCCAACCATCGTCATCAATGGTGAAGTCATTCAGGGGTTCAGAGACAAGACGGGGGAATTAATTAAGTCAATTTACGAAGAGTGCGGTGCTAGTTCGGATGGGTGCATGTCTTTCGAAGAGTTCATAAATCCTGTGCTGATAGATCACGGTGATGGGTTGGATCCGATTGAACCTCCTCCGGATGAAGAAAATATCATCCACGCATTTGTTGTGGATTCGTGTCCATTCTGCAGGAGGTTCAAAGATTTCATCGGGAATTGGGAAGAGAGTCCTGGTATTGCCTATTACAACGTTGATGATATTGCGTCATCAGCGCTTTTTGAGAAAGTTAAGGAGAGGATGCCGGCACTCGTGGACGGTGTGCCAACAATCATCATAAACGGAGAGGTTTTCCAGGGGTATGAATCCGATGGAACGACAGGAGAGGACATCAAGAAAATGATTGGAAAGTGTAGAGAGAGTGAGGAGGGGTGCATCACGTTCGAGGCATTTCTTGAAGGTCGGGGCGCCGAAGAGCCATTTCTTTTTGTTCCGCCAAATTGCATAGAAAATCCAACAACTCAGTGCGAGCTTCCGGATGATGAAGACGAGCGCTTCGTCTTCAATCTTTGGTTTTTCGGCGAGACAGATTTGCGCACACTTTCACTTCCAGTATTAAGCCTCATCCTTGGTGGGCTTGATGGATTCAATCCATGTGCAATGTGGGTGCTCATTACATTACTTGCGTTACTGATAAACACACGCTCGTGGCCAAAGATTCTCACAATTGGAGGAATATTCCTCTTCATCTCGGGACTGATGTACTACCTCTTTATGGCAGCGTGGCTGAATGCATTTTTACTGATCGGATTCAATCAGTGGGTGCAGAAGATTATTGGACTGGTTGCGATCAGTGGAGGTGTGTTTTATCTGTATGAGGCATTCGGAAAGAATCCAAATGAATGCAAAGTCACAAACTTAGGCGCACGGCAGAGGGTGATTGAGCGCATGAAGAAAGTTATTTCACTCTCATCATGGCCATTGATGATTATTGGTGTGACAGTACTTGCGTTCTCTGTGAATCTGATTGAGCTTGTTTGCACTGCAGGTCTGCCTGCAATCTTCACTGCAATTCTTGCGCAGAATGATCTGAGTACAGCCGCACATTACTGGTACTTGCTCCTATACATTCTTGCGTACATGTTTGATGACTTGGTTATATACATAATTGCAATTGCAACTCTGCATGCCTCCGGATTTACAACAAAATACCGCCGCTTCACGCTCATCTTCGGAGGGGTACTTATGGGAACTTTGGGTGTTCTACTCATTTTCTATCCGGAAGCGTTGATGTTTGGGTGAGTGGTGATACTGACATATCTGTCATTCTCTGCTGTCTAATCTTTGGATAACTTCACGGATATGTCGGCGTGCCTTTAGGCATGCCTCGCAGAATCGTGCCAATATCTCATTGTAGGTGTCATATACCCTCATTCCTAAAGTATTGTTTGTGAAATTGAATAATAATTCTTCAGCAATTTTAGTATCTCCCTCGTCGGCGCACTCGCAATCTTGTTCCAGCCACTCATCGAAAATTTCAGCATATTCACCACTAAACCATTGAAAGAATTCCATGTCGTAGTCTGCGCCGAGATCGCTCAATGCCCTGGCACCGTGATAATCCCTTAACCTTTCAATATCTTCTGTTGTAATCGCCGGTTCCGATTCCAAACGCAGTTCTAAATCTCTTCTAACCTGCGCGATTGATACTCCAAGAACAGAATCTTGTAACGTCCCCGAACCAGAGTTGCATCTTTGATAACCTCTCAGATATGTATCGATTACTCTTGAGGCATCATCACCGCTACTAAGTTCGATATCTGATTCTGCAAACTGCAAGAATTCTTGGTAGTCCATGATCATTTGTTGATAGGAAATTAGGACGAGGAATCTATCACACCAATTGTTGTAACGAAACAATATCGTGCTTTTAATGGGAATTCAGGATTTGTTGACGATGAATGAGTGTGCAAATAACATTGCACGCCTATTGCTTTTGTATTACAATAGCAATGAATTATCATTATTTCTGACTGCGATGGCAACAATACAGGTCCGAGTGTCCGATGAGGATAAAAAGGCAGCTGAACAGCTATTTAGATCATTGGGTCTGGATCTTACTACTGCTATCCGTGTTTTCATCAAGCAATCGATTCTTACTGGAGGGTTACCATTCGATGTGAGCCAACATCCAACTTCATGTGAGTCTGGCAGTGAGACAGCTGGTGAAGGCAATTAGATTGGCAATTTCCCTACATTCTTCGTTCACACAAGCCTCTTTCGCGTGTATCCTCTCCCGCGATGTCATTCTCCATCACTAAAAACACCCGCCTTTGGTTCGCGCTCTCCATCACACTTGTTTTGGCTTCCGTTGTTCTTCTTATCTACCCTGGGCTTAAGCTCGGGATTGACTTCACCGGTGGCACGCTCATAGAGCTTGCATTTGATGAGGAGGTAGAAAAGAGTGTGGTGGATGAGTCGCTAAAAACATTTGGAACAGAGGGTGAAGTTGATCTGGGAATTCCATTTGTACTCAAAACAAGTGACGGCGGATTCATCATCCGCGTAAAAAATATTACAAATGAAGAGCACGTTGCACTGCAGGATCACTTCCGCGGGGTCATCGGCGGGTTCAATGAGAAGCGTTTTACAACCATTGGTCCAACCGTTGGTAAAACACTCAAAGTCCGTTCATTCTGGGCATTAGTTGTTGCTGCGACTGTTATGGTTCTCTACATCGCATTTGCATTTAGAAATATTCCAAGAAAATTAAGCCCATGGAGGTTTGGAATAATTGCTGTAATTGCGCTTATTCACGATGTTTTAATCACACTTGGAGTTTTTGTGCTTCTCGGCATGTTCACGGCATTTGAGGTCAATACGCTCTTCATCTCAGCTTTACTCATCATCCTGGGATATTCCGTCAACGACACAATTGTCATTTTCGACCGCGTTCGTGAAAATGTTTTTCACCAGGATCGTGGTGAAGATTTTGCGGATGTAGCGGAGCGTGGCCTGCGCCAAAGTATTGCACGCTCGGTAAATACGTCTCTTTCGACTTTGATTCCTCTTTTTGCACTCTTCATCATGGGAGGGGAAAGCATAAGATGGTTCGTTTTGACTTTGATGGTTGGGCTTATGATTGGAACCTACTCATCACTGTTCTTGGCTACTCCTTTGTTGGTTGTATGGCGGAAGAGGTCGTAGAAAATTTTTCCGCCTTCGCTCCTTCGGAGCTTCGGCGGACAGGCAATTTTCAATCTTCAAAACATGCGTATTACCATTGAAAAGCTCAGCGAATCCCGAAAACAAGCAACAATCATCCTTGATGATGAGGTCGTAAAAAAACGTGGAGCAGAAGCTATTTCCGAGCTTGGTCGTGATATCAAAATAAAAGGCTTCCGTCCGGGGAAAGCGCCTTTGGAAAAGCTTAAAGAGCGAATTCCCGAGGATCAGATTCACGAGTCCGTGATTCAAAAAGAAATGCCGTCGATCATGGAAAAAATTATGAAGGAGCACGAGCTCAATCCAATCATCCGTCCGCGGGTTGCTTTGAAGAGTGTCAGCCCCATGACTCTGGAGGTTGTTATTGTTGAGGAGCCTGGGGTTAAGGTCGATGTGAGGAAGTTGAAGGGGGAGGTTAAGAAGATAAAAGTAGATGGGGACGGGGACAGGGACGGGGACAGGGACAGGGACAAGGGCGGAAAAAATGAGGAATCAAAAGAAGTAAAGGAAGCTGAGGAGAGGCAGAAGCGGGATCATGAAATTCTCAAATTAGTTGCGAAGCATACAGAGGTGGAGCTTGCGCCGGAGTTGATTGATGATGAGGCGCAGGGGCTTATAGAAGATCATGCGAAAAAACTTGCTCAGTATGGAATTGCTTTTGAAGATTGGCTTAAGCAACAAAATAAGTCTGTGCCTGATTTATTCAACGAGATGCGGCCGATGGCAGAGGAGCGCTTGAAAATACGTTTTGGGATGAATCACTTGATCAAAGAGTGGAAAATTGACGTTACTGATGAAGAAATGGGTGAAGCCATCAAAGAATTATTAGCTCCACTAAAAAACGTCAAGCATGAAGAGCTAGAACAAATGTACAAACCGGGCGGGCGGTTGTACGAACAGTTCAAGCAGCAAAAGAAAGTCGAAAAAGTGATGGAGAAAATTATGCCCTGACTCTCTCTTCACGAAAGTATGAGCGCAACTTCTGGCGGGCATGCTTTGTTTTAACAACCTGTGTCCATTGCTCAGATGGCTTTGGCCTGTTCCATGTGTGCACATCAACAACATCTCCATTTTCGAGTTGGTAATCAATCGGAGCAATTTTTCCATTGACGAGTGAATGCCTGTATCGCAGCCCTATATCAGAGTGAACACGGAAAGCGAAATCAAGAGGCGTTGCACTTTTCCTTAGTTCTATAACATCACCTTTTGGCGTAAGAACATAAATTCGATCGGCGATTTCGTCCCCGTCTATTTCTTCATCTTCATTTTTTCCCTCACCAAGTTCTGTGAGCTTATCAAGGCGCCGTTTCCATGCGGTACCAATAACTTGTGTCTGTGAACCGTGTTCTTTGTAATTCCAGTGTGCGGCGATTCCGTATTCTGCTTCTTCATCCATTCCTTTTGTCCTTATCTGAATTTCTACAGGAAAAGATTGATCCACCTCACTCACGCCCAGTACGGTTGTGTGCAAAGATTGGTAGCCGTTTGGTTTTGGCATTGCAATGTAATCTTTCATCCTGTGCGCAATGGGGCGGAACCGTTTGTGTATCAATCCAAGCGTGCGATAACAATCCTCTTCTGTTTCCACCAGGATGCGGATTCCAAAAAGATCATTTAAGTCGTTCGGACTAGATACCCCCTTGCGGTGAATTTTGCGGAATATGCTGTAGGGATGTTTAAGGCGAGTGACAATATTTGATGGAATATTTTCTTCCTTGAGGATGGAGTCGATCAGGCTTTTACCTTCATCCAGGTGTGACCTGTGAATTTTCATCAATTCCGCAGTAGATCTACCAAGATCTTCGGCATCTTCCGGATACAAAAAAGAAAATGCCATGGTCTCCAGGTCATACTTGAGTGCGTAAATTCCAAGCCTTGCGCAAATCGGCCCGAATATTTCCAGCGATTCACGTGCTACAAGACTCCTTTCTTTTTTGTCCAGAATGTCGCCACGCTTTAACAAAATAAGTGTGTTGTGTAGAGCTATAAGTAGCACCCTAATATCTTTAGAAAATGTGATCACCATTCTTTTAAGTTGGTGCAGAGTCCTTTTTGGAGTTATGCCACATTCGCCTTCCAGCATAGAGAGGGTTGCAATTGTTGTGCGAACATCTTTGCCGAATCGTGCCTCAATTTCTTCCAGGCTCCCGAGCTTGTTTGCACATTGCAGAATGCACACAATAAGTGTGTGAGCATCGGGCTTTCTGGGCATCAATAAAGTTGCAACCTCCGTTACATAATCAAAGCAGCTGTCTCCCCTATGGCAATCGCAATCATCATAAAAGCCAAGTGCCATTTCTAGGGCATCTTCGATGTCGCGGATGTCTTCCGCTGGAAGATATTTCTTCGTCTCTTCGATGATGGATATTTTCTTAGACATTGGAATTGGCATAATAGCACATGTTGCAATATTTTTCTGTAAATAAAGTTGCAAGATAATCTCATATTACAGAAAAGTGCGTTACACTGGCTGTATGCTTGGTGTCTTCGATTCCGGCGCGGGGGGATTGACAGTGCTTAGTGCCATTCGCAACAGGCTTCCGGAACTCTCTATCACTTATCTCGGTGATAGTGCAAGAACGCCGTATGGGAATCAAAGTCGCGAAGTGGTTACACGAAACACCAAAGAGTGTTGTCAGTTCCTTTTTGATCGCGGATGTAATTTGATAATACTTGCATGCAACACAGCATCTGCTGACACGTTGCGTGAGTTGCAATGCGAATGGCTTCCAAAAATGAGAGAGGGGATGAAAAAAAATGTGAATGTAATCGGCGTCATACGTCCTCTTGCAGAAGAAGCAGCATCTCAAACGAAAAATAATTGTATTGGAGTGGTTGGGACGAGGAGTACGGTTGAGTCTGAAGTGTATGTGAAAGAATTTGAGAAGCTAAATCCTGCGATTCGTGTTGTTCAACAATCATGTCCATTACTTGTTCCGCTTGTTGAGGAGGGGTGGGTGAAAAAACCGGAAACCAGGCGAGTTGTTCGTGGATATCTTCAGTCCATAAAAAGCAGTAATCCAGATGTTCTAATTCTTGGTTGCACGCATTACGAAGCGCTTCATGCACTCTTCCGTCAAAAGATGGGAAAGCGATGCAAAGTGCTTCACTCGCCATCAGTCGTTGCAGAAAAGTTGGGTGACTATCTCGAGCAACATCCAGAATATGAAATTGAGCGCTCAGGCGAACTCAGATTTTTGACAACGGGTGACCCTGTTCGATTTGCCGAGATCGGGTCAAGATTCTACGGAGAGAAGATTTTGGGAGCGGAAAAGGTAGAAATCCCTTGCTAAGGGTGTTTTTTGGTGTTAGAGTCTCTTGCCGGTATCTCGTAAACCTAAAAATTATGCTCGCACGAACCGCCAAGAAAAAACTCATAGGCAAGCATCAGTCGCATAAGAAGGACACAGGGTCGCCTCAGGTGCAGGTTGCGATCCTCTCAGAAGAGATCAGCATGCTAGTTGAGCACCTCCAGGAGCACCCGAAGGATGAATCCGCACGTCGTGGGCTTCTTGGAAAAGTGGCTCAGAGACGAAAGATCCTGAATCACCTTAGAATGAATGATCCGGGGATGTATCAGGATGTGGTTACGGCGAATAAGTTGAAGAAGTAACCGGCTTCGCGGTGTTCTAGTGGTTTTGTATTTACTCACTTGGTGTTTTCGCATATTGGCGATCCCGCTACGCCGGGTTATTTTCAGATGACAATGTGCACCCGTACCGGTACAATGGTGAGCCATGTCGCCCCCCAGTCGTTTTCGGGATCTCTATGAACTCTTTTCCTCCGTCAAATCGGCAAAGGAGGCAGAAGCGCTGCTTAAGGATATTCTGACGCCTCAGGAGCTCGATTCCGTTGCAGAGCGCTGGCAGCTCATAAAAATGCTTGATGAGGGTGTCCCGCAGCGCGAAATTGCCAAGAAGCTCGGAATTTCCATAAGCAAGATAACTCGAGGTTCCAGGATGATGCAGTACGGTAGCGGGGGGTTTGAGATGTTTTTGCGGAAAATGGGGAAAAAAGTGGGAAAAAGGGGTTGACGGGGAGGGGAGTGGTGTGTAATGGTGTAGCGGTACATGGTTACATCTTCTGCAGAGCTGGCCAAGGATAATGATTTACTAGTAAAGGTGTTTACACCTTCTGGGTGCGATGAGCATCGTGTAATGCAATCTATGCTTAGATATCAAATTCTTGATATCTTGAATGCCAGTGGTATTGCATCAGAAGTACAATTTCGAATTTTAAATCAGGGGAATCTTGGTAATCATTATTCCTTTAGAGAAGGAGAAGGTGGGTTTGATGAGGATAGTGTGATGGTTGTTATAAGTAATGGATCGAGTGTTAAAAGTGAAGGAGGTGCAGTAGTTCGATTTGGGGGAGGTAGCGGATGGCAAGAAGGCTAAGAGCGGAGTGCTTTGGTGATTTTGCAAGTCAGCAGTGTGCTCCGATTGTTGCGGAGTGTTTTTTGTGTGCGAAGAGTGTGCAGGTGTTTCGTCGTCGTAGAGACGCCTGACCTACCATGTGGAACTCCCAGCAAGATAGAATTGGATGGTAGCAAATGCAGAGGGGAGGGCGTCTCATCGGAGAAAATAACCCGCACAAAGAACCTCCAGCACACAAGGTAAATGCGTTACAATATCCGCCCATGGCGGGTTTCCCCAGTGCCGACAATCTTTTGTACAAAGGCAAATACCGCATCCCATCAGCAAGACTCAAGGATTGGGATTACGCATCGGAAGGTTATTATTACGTTACGATCTGTACCAAAGACAGGAGATGCCTATTCGGCAATGTTGTGGAAATAAAAGAGGAGCCAGGGGCTATCATTAAACTCTCGGATGCAGGAAAAATATTGGAAAAGTGCTGGCTCCGCATTCCTAAAAAATATCCTAATGTATCCCTGGATACTTTTCAGATAATGCCTAATCACTTGCACGGGCTTATTTTTATTGAGGAGCGGATAGAAGATGTGACGCTCGGGCTTTTGATGAATCAATTTAAAGCATCATGCACAAGTAAAGTCCGTATGACTGGATGTAAAGAATTTGAATGGCAGTCTAGATTTCATGATCACATCGTTCGCAACGAAAAGGATCTTGAACGCATACGCAGGTATATCGAATGCAATCCGATTATGTGGATTGCTGGTGAGGATGAAGAGCAGAGATAATTTTGCTGGACGTGGTTTCGACTGCCACTTCCTCCGTAGAGACGCCCTCCCCGCTGCATTCAGTTCCACTTGGTTTTCGTCATATTTTTTTGCACCGAGTAGGTCGGGCGTCTCTACGACGTCATGGCACCTCTTCGGCAAAGCATTTTTCCTGATAATTCGCTTCCTCTCCCATCCAATCTGTCCTATACTGCACTCAGCTCCTTTCTTCCACTGCAAGACTCTTACTTGGGTTTACGTTCTACTCTTCCTGCTCAGGGCAACAATGAAGGTTGGAATGTGAATCCATCTACGTAAGATCTTCAAGTGTGTGAGGAAGGGATATTTCTATCCTTTCTCCATTTCCGTTATGTCAAAATCACAGACCGCAGCGTTTGCTGCACAAAAACCCTTCGACTCAGGCGGCACGGCCGCCTTCGCTCAGGACAGGGAATACACCCTCGAGCTTGGCGACAAGCCGCTTGTAGTCCGAACAGGTATGTTCGCGAACCAGGCAAATGCCACAACGCTTTGTCAGATTGGTGAAACCGTCTGTATGGGCAACTGCACAGTTTCTTCCAGAGCGCGTGAGGGTGTCAACTTCCTTCCACTCCAGGTTGTCTACCAGGAAAAGTATTACGCCGGTGGAAAAATTGCAGGATCCAGGTTCCGAAAGCGTGAAGGACGCCCTGCAGATAATTATGTGCTGATGGGCAGAGTTGTTGATCGCGGGCTTAGGCCGATGTTGCCGAAGCACCTGCGTCGTGATATTCAGGTTTTCTGCACAGTTCTTTCATATGACTTTGAGAATGAACACGATGTTGCATCTTCAAATGCTGCGAACCTTGCGGTTGCGATCAGCGATTGTCCTGCGGATGGCCCTTTGGGCACCGTTCGCGTTGGAGTCATCGGCGGTGAACTCGTCCTCAATCCAACTCGCGAAGCGCGAACGAAATCAGATCTCGACATGGTACTCACGGCGTCACCGGAGAGGATTGTTATGATAGAAGCTGGTGCAAATCAAGTTCCGGAAGAGGAGGTTTTGCGAGCAATCCAGTTTGGTAAAAAATGGGCACAGAAGATTGCGAAGTTCTTTGCAGACATACAAAAGGAGATCGGCAAGCCAAAATTTGAGGTTGATCCTCCTTTTTCGCATGAGGAAGCCTCCGCATATCTTCGCGAATGGGCGATTAAAGACGTAACCAAAGCCATCAAAGAACCTATGGCCAAACTGGAGCGTCGCCAGATTTTCAACGAATTCATAAATGGTGCAGAGGAAAAACTTACGGAGAAGTTCGGCAAGGTTCCACCTGAAGGCAATGAAGAACTCGAAGAGCTCTACAAAAACACATCCGATCTAATGGACAAAATAATAAAGACAGAAGTCAGACGTCTTGTTCTTGAAGAAGGCCTGAGAATGAGTTCCAGAAAGGTTGATGAAATTCGTCCGATTGGTGCAATGGTTGATGTTCTACCAAACTTTGTTCACGGATCAGGGCTTTTCCAGCGAGGTGAAACTCAGGGGCTTACAACCTGTACGCTCGGCGCACCCGGCGACAAACAAATTTCCGAAGGAATGGAAGGGGAGTACAAACAGCGTTACATGCACCACTACAACTTCCCACCTTTCTCTGTTGGTGAAACTTCCAACCGTCTATTTGTTGGGAATCGCGAGATTGGTCATGGGTGTCTTGCGCAAAAAGGTCTTACACCCGTGCTCCCGAGTGAGGAAGATTTCCCATACACAATCCGCACTGTCACGGAAATTCTGGAAAGCAACGGTAGCTCCTCCATGGCCGCGACATGTGGCTCAACTCTTGCGCTGATGGCTGCAGGTGTTCCGATCGCAGCTCCTGTTTCCGGAATTGCACTTGGTCTTATTTCTGATGAAAAGGCAGACAAGTATGTAATTCTCTCCGATTTGCAGGACGAGGAAGACTTTGGTGGAGATATGGACTTTAAAGTCACAGGAACCGAAAAGGGTGTGACTGCAATCCAGATGGATATCAAAATAAAGGGACTTCCGGATCATGTATTTGAGGAAGCACTCAAAAAGGCGCGTGATGGGCGTTTGCACATCCTAAAACAGATGCTTGCTGCAATTCCTGAGCCGCGTAAGGAGCTGAGTCCCCGCGCACCTCGCATTGAGACCATCCAAATTGATCCGGATGACATTCGTCTCGTAATTGGAAAGGGTGGCGAAACAATCCAGAAGATAACGGGAGATCTTGGTGTGGAAGTTGATATAGAAGATAGCGGTCTTGTGTTCGTAACTGCTGCTGATGGTGAAGCTATGGAAAAAGCCAGAGAGTGGATTCAGGGAATTGTGGAAAAGCCCGAGGTCGGCAAGATCTACAAATCGAAGGTTGTTCGCATCATCGCCGGAGTCGGCGCAATCGTCGAGTTCCTCCATGGCAAAGATGCAATGATCCACATCAGCGAGCTCCAATGGCAGCGCACGGAAAATGTTGAGGATGTTGTGAATATGGGTGATGAGATTGATGCGCTTTGTGTGGAGTTTGATCCGCTGGAGAACAAGACGCGGCTTTCGCTAAAGCAAATGAAGCCAAGGCCGGAAGGAACTTTCGATGACCGTCCTCCCCGGGGTCCGGGTCGTGGCGGTCCTCCAAGAGGACGCGGTCCGGGGCATCCGCATAGGCATCGTCGGTAAACGGTGTGTCATCCCCAAACCTTTCTAACCTTCTTCTTCGCCTTACCAACAACCTTTTTTGCCTTCTTAGAAACCCCCGGAAGGCATTCCTTAGTCTTATCCATTGCTCTGGAAGCGATGTCCCCGGCCTCACCCTGCAGAGACTTACATTTCTTCTTTGCGCCCCGTTTCATCTTTTTCCAAAAGCCCTGAACCTCTTTACTATTTGCCCATTCCTTGGCTTCCTTTGCAAATTCTTTTCCGCCTCTCTTCATCTCATCCCCAAAAATCTTTGCAGCATGACCCGGATCATCTGCTTTCTTAAGCTTGTTCCTGAGTTTCTTGTTACTCAAAAGTATGCCTCCGAAAAGTCCGGAGGCGGCGCCGATGAGGAAGTTCAATTTTCGCATGGTGGGATGAGATTATACGTTCTGTGTATCTGTTGGCAATAGGTGGTGTAGTTGCGTGATGGTCGAATTGTTAAATGGTTAAATTGCTAAGTTTAGCAATTTAACCATTTATCCTTCTTATCCAATCAGCCCCTTCTTCAGTTTCTTTTCTCTATACCAATTCGCAAACCTATGTGCTTCATCACGTAAACGCATCAGCAGGAACAGCGCCTCAGAATCTTTTTTAAATGATAGGGGATTGGGATTTTCCGGAACAAACACTTCCTCCTCCCGCTTCGCAAGTCCAATTATTGGGATCTCGAGTTTCATTGCCTTAAGAACTTCCACTCCTGCAGAGAGCTGCCCTTTACCGCCATCGAGGACTAGGAGATCGGGAGATGATGTGAGTGACTTATCTGGTTTTTGTTTGGAGGGTTCGCACATCATTATTCTTCCAACCGGATGACTTGGATGCGCCTTGTGGAATGCTTCAGTTTTTTTCTGAAGGACTTCCGGAGGTTGTAGTACATGACGGAATCCAAGGAATACGTAGTACTCCTCCAGATATGGAAGTGGATCAATGATCACATAAACTTTCCCCTTTTTAATTTTTGAGAGCATTGTCCGGATCAAGGTGTGTCCTAGCTTTCCGCCTCGGAACCGATCATCTATCCAAACAGATTTGATTTCCTTTATTTTTTCTTCGTTTTCCACGATTCGAGCACAGCCCACAATTTCGTTTTCATGACGTGCGACAGTGAAAGTTTTGTAATCAGCATCCTCAGAACTCAAATTATCATCGGTCTCCAGAATTTTCGTGAGTTGCTCTTGCTCTGATTTTCTTGCTTTGCCGATCGCTATTCCTTCCTTTTTCCACTTGAGCTCTTCAGTTTTACGATCTGTTTGCAAATATCTGAGTCTCCTTGCAAGCACCTCCTTAAGTGCCTTGTAATCATCAATCACTCCTTTCTTCATCGTCCTGATTGTAAATGACCTGTAGTGCTCATTTTTTGCTTTTCCATTCACAAAAACCGACATGCTGCCAACCGTCTCTGTGCCTCCATGATGGGAGATGTCATAGCATTCTATCCTTTTTGGCTTATCTCTGAGTCCAAGTTTTTTCTTAAGTTCCGTGAGAGCATCCTCAACTTTTTGAGTGGCAGCTTCCCACTTTGCAAGATGCTGTTTGATCTTCTCTTCAGCATTTTCTTCCGCCATTTTGAGTAGCTTAGATTTCTTTCCGCGCTCCGGGACGTGTATCACCGCCTTCCTGTTTTTCTGATTAGTTAGCCATTCCTCGAGTGTCTCTAAGTCCTCCGGAGTTTCGGGACATATTACAGTTTCCGGAACGTCACCTGTTGATGTGTAGTACTGCGGAATAAATTGTGCGAGAACTTCGCCGATTGTGTCTGCCTGTCCTGCAAGTGCGTAGCTGCGTTCACCTATCAATCTCCCATCACGCTCACGTAGTACTACCACATGAGCTTTTTCGGAAAGCATTGCAACTCCAAACACATCCGTGTTTGCTCCGGAAGTATCCGAAACTATCTGTTGCTCTTCCAGCGACTGAATGTACTCAAGGGTATCCCTGAGTTTTGCAGCCTGCTCAAAAAGTTTCCTCTCGGCAGCTTGTTGCATCTTTTCCTTTAATCTCTCGATGACTCCTTTTCTGTCCCCACGGAAAAATCGCATGATGCTCTCGATTCGTTCGTTATATTCCTCACGGCTCAACTCACCTTTGCAAAGCCCATTGCAGCGGCCGATTTGGGAGTCGAGGCAGGGTTTGAGGGAGGGGGGTGTCATCCCGAGCCCGGTCGAGGGATGACGGTAGGGAGGGTTTGTTGACGGGTTTTCCGGTGTCATGGTTCGACCGGGCTCACCATGACACCTACGTGTGCCATCGTTCTTATTCAACAATTCCAACGACCTCTTACAAGCCCTAAACCCATACACATCATGCAGCATGTCCAGTATTCGTTTGATGTGGCCTGAGGAAAGGAATGGGCCAAAGTAGCGTGATTTTTCCCCTGAGTTTTCCTCGCCCATTTGACTGTGGCGAACAACTTCAACTGATGGATACGGATCCCCCACATTTACTTTTACATACACATAACTTTTGTCATCCTTCATCAAAACGTTGTACTTTGGCTTTAGTTCTTTGATCAGATTAGTCTCAAGAATCAACGCCTCAAGTTCTGTTTCCGTAATCGTCCAGTCCACATCAGCAATCTTCTGGATCAATGCGAGTTTCCAGGGGCCAAGTGTGATATCTGGATCTTTTTGGATATAGGATTTAAGTCGATTCTTCAGATTCTTTGCCTTTCCGATATAAAGGACTTCATCATTCTTCCCGACCCATCTATAAATCCCAGGCTTGGTTGGAGCTTTAGATACACGCGATTTTATCTCCTTAAGCGGATCTGCCTTTTTTGCTTGCTTCTTTTTGGGCATGTCGTAAGTATACAAGCATGGCGTTTTCAGTTTCAGAGGAAGTATTCGACAAATGCCCAAATCTCATTGTTGGGATTTGTGTTGTACACGGCGTAAATAACAGCGGATCGCATCCTGAGATTGTTGAGTTGCTGAGAAATGCAGAAAATCAGGTGTGTTCTTCTTTGGATCTTGAGACCTTCAAAGACGATCCGAGAATTGCTTCGCTTCAGGAAGTGCACAGGGCATTTGGGAACAATCCCAACAAATTTCCACCATCGCATCAGGCCCTTATCAAGCGTGTACTCAAAGGAGGAGAACTCCCAAGCATCAGCCCTCTCGTTGATCTCTACAATGTAATTTCTCTCAAGCATGTCCTGCCTGCTGGCGGTGAGGATATTGATGTATGCGATGGTGATATTCGTCTGACAGCTGCAAAGGGCGATGAAGAGTTCATAGAACTTGGCTCAACTGAAAACGATCCGCCGAAGGAGGGAGAATTTATCTATCGCGATGACGTTGGTGTTATCTGCCGAAAGCTAGATTGGCGGGAGGCTGATCACACAAAACTTACCGAAAATACGAAAAATGCAGTGCTTGTAATCGAGGCATTGCCGCCGATTGATAAAGCAAAGGCAGATGAGGTTTTGAGTGAGTTGAAAGAGCTTGTTCTGAGGTTTTGTAGTGGGGAGGTGAGGGTGGAGATTTTGGATGGAGAGCGTTCTTCATGTGAGGTTTGATGATTTTTTAAAATCCGGCCAGAATGAATTCTGGCCGGGCGCGGATTAATATCCGCGCCTAATAAACCTGCTCATTAGAGGTGGGCTTTTAGCCTGCCTCCCGCGCAATTTATTGCGATGGGGGTTAAAAAAGTCATATCCCCTCCGGATTCCACCACCCCCCACAAGCCTCTTTGAGTTTCTCCCACCTCTGCTTCGGAGATTTCTCCTTGTTTTTTATCCAAATATCCAACAATTGAAAACAGTATCCCCTCCAGTCATCTTCCAGTTGTGTACGCAGGAATAGCAGCAGGAAGCGCTCGTCATCGGAGAGATTTTGTAACTTTTCCACTTCATGGATCTTTTCCAGAATCTCAGGGTCTTTTCCCACGAGCGGGTATCGCCTTTGCTCGTCTTTAGTTGCAGGCATAATCTTATGTGCTATTCTGACATATTTCTTCGTACTGTTCGATTACAATATGCACAATTCTTCTTGATTCAAGAATCACACCTGCAACCCCTTGTTTTCTGGACAATCTTTTATCAAAAGCATTGAGTATTTTTTGCTCCAATGTTTTTTTGGTGGGAGTTTCTTTTTGAAGTTTTGAAATTTTCTCAATTCGTACTTGTGTTTGTATATGATCACCTGCCGAGAAGTTTTCGTCGATCCAGTCAATGAACCATACACATGTTATTTCTTCCTCACCAAGGTAGATGGATACTTCTTGGTAAGAGTAGTAACTTTTATCTACTTTTTCCCAATCTCCAAGCCGCAATCTACCTTTGCCTATTTCTTCGACCCAGCGAGCAATCAAAGCTTTAAATTTTTCGGACGGAATCTGCTCGACTGTAAGGCTAAAAGAATCGTCCAAAAACTCCTCGATTCTGGATTCTATTGCTGTAGGGTCAGGTGTATTGGTCACAGGTGGGCGACGGTAACAATGAGAATCGCCGGTGTCAAAATTTTGCTACATCATCCTCACCACACCCCGCACCACACCCGCAACCTGCAATTCCTCCAGTGCATACAAATCAGGATAATCCGGATTCTCCGCATGCAGATAATACTTGCCTTTGTTCTTTGCAAGGCGCTTTAGGGTGAACTCTCCGTCGATTATTCCAACCACAATATCATCCACCTTTGGATTTTTTCCACGCTCGACTAAAACAAAATCTCCTTCCAGGATCCCGGCTTCGATCATGCTATCTCCTTTAACTTTGAGTAGGAATGTGCGGCTTGGGTCGCGGACGAGCATATCCGTTAGCGCAACTTTCTCCTCTGCTTGCTCCTCCACAGGGGCTGCGAATCCTGCGGCAATTGGTCCGAAGAGCGGAAGAGTCATCGGTTCGGGGCGTGAGGAGCCTGTGCTCTTATCAATTATTTTTATGCGGCCTTTGGGGTCCTTTTCTATAAACCCTTCGCGCGTGAGCACGTTGACGACTTTTGCGACAGCGTTTTTGCTGCGAACGCCGAAGCCGATTGCAAGATCTGCAAGGGAAGGGGAGTATCCGCGCTTCCTCTGGAAGTTTTTGATGAATGAGAGGACAGTGCGCTGGTGGTCGGTGAGGGATTTGGTGGTGGAAGGCATAGTGCAGCGAGTATAGGTGCACAGATGTTCACCGTCAAGGGGAAATTGTGTTTTGGCTTTCCTCTGCGGTTTGTGGCTCGTTGCTGACCTCATCATCTTGTTTTTCTTCAGTCTGTTCGGCTTCTTTTTCCTTCGGTTCTTCCGGTGCAATCACATCAAGCTCTCTTTCCTTACTCAATTCCAGATAGGTGATAGTCCAAACGGTATTTTTAAACACTGTCACATACCCAAGGAAGTAACTTGCAAGAACTGCAATTGCCATTCCAAGAACTCCGCTGATCGAGAAACTCACAAATTCAGGGAGGAATCGTGCGAGAAGGAATCCGAGACCAAGCACTGTCGCAGGTATCACGAAAATCACGATGGCGTTGAGGATGATCCTCAAGATTATTACGAGCAGCAGAATCCCGATCAGCACTATCCTTCCAAGGTACGAGATCACAAGCTTGAAGCTGTGGCCGATTGAGCGGAAAACTCCCATCTTGCGGATCACAATTGCTTCCTCTGCGAACATAAAAAGGAACTGGAAGATGAATGATGTGGTCCAGATGAGCATGAGCACGATGCTCGTGCCGAATATCACATCAGTTGCACCCATGTAGCGCACAAGCAGTGACCAGAGCGAGAAGACGGTCTTGCCGTCAATCAGCGCAAATGCTGCGGCAAGTTCGAGTAGTGGGAGACAGTTGAAGATGGCAAGCACGAGTCCGCCCTTCGGCTCATCTCCACAATGGATTTTTGCAGCGAGCCCGATTATTGCTCCGGTTGCGAGCCTCGGAACCAGAACCCATAAGATTCCATAGATCACAGCTATGATTATCAGTGTGATTATCAGCGCCGGATGCTCTGCTGCGAATGGTCTGATTGAATCAACTATTGATCCCCACGAGGCGAGTTCTCCTGTCCGGAAAAATATACTCAGGACAAAGCCCTGGTAGGTCACAAAGCAAACCGCTGCGATCATCACCACAAAAGCCTCAACTGCACCCCACGGCAGCAGAATCCGTCGGTGCGCGATCGTTACGCGCCATGCTTCGGCGATGAGTTCTCGGGGGTTCATGTGGCGTTGATAGAGAGTATATCAGAAGCGTCATGCTGAGCGGAGTGCTGTAGGGGCACAATTTGTAGGGATATAATTTTTTCTCGCTTTTGGTTGTTACTTTTTTGGCGCAAAAGCTTTCTTTCTTCTTTTTAAAAAAAGAAGCAAAAACCTTGTCGGCTGCAGACTCGCGCGGAGCAATCAATTTTGTGCTTTTGCGTGCGCATCAGCAATCGAGATCGCTGCGGCGACTCGACATGCTGATGCTAGAAATCCATCACCACGTGTATTCTCCGCGCTCAAACAAATGCAGCCGACAATTAAATTGCCTATCATAGTCGGTAAACGCATTGTGGTCTCCCTACTCGGTGCTTTTGATACGATCAAGAGGTCGCATTTAGTGAACAAAGTTCTGAAAATACCTAAACTCAAAATCCTCCCCAGGAATAATTGTAATATCACCGGATTTCTCGCCGAGCATTTCGCGCCATGCATCTGAGCTCAATTCCTTCTCCATGCCAAGCATTTCACTGAAGTAGCTTGCAACGTTTTCATCACTCGCAGATTGGTAGACGATGTGTGAGGTCTGGAATTCTTTTCTGCCCGGAACATTCGAGACGTTGCCAACATCAAATCCAAACTTTGTGAGCTCGCGTGCAATGCGGGATGCGGATCTTTCTTTTGCACCACCATTCAAAACCGAAAAGTTCAGGTGATCGAGATAAAGCTCACGATTTCCAAAATAAAGCTCGGTCAAAGTCTGCACCTGCTTCCACGTAACAGGAAATTCGGGGATGGAAACCGGCAGCATTACAAATTCACCTTCAAACAGATTTCGGGGAGGGGAGTAGAGGATACCTCCCTTCCACTGAGGTTCATCATACAAACCGTTCACATTGTTGAGTTGCAGCGTCAGGAATTTTTCTTGAGAGACGTCTTTTGCAATACTTGCGAGTGTGACGAGCTGCCGAGTCTTCAAATCGGTTTGTATGTGATCCTTCATAATTCCAAAAAGCTCGAGCAATTTTCTCGGCTTTTTGAGTACCCCCTCCTCGCGTGCCTTCTTAACAGTTTCCTTTATTACCTGCTGCTGCCTTTCACTCCTGCCAAAATCACTTGTGGTGCTGCGTGTGCGGACGTATTTGAGAGCGGTTTCCCCATCAAGGTGTTGTCTGCCTGCATCAACATGGAAAGTCTGATACGTGTAATCGGGTCCGGGGTATTCCTCGTCATGAATTGTTTCCGGAACATCAACCTCAATTCCGCCAATCGTATCAACCGCTTCTTCAAATGCAGCAAAGTCGACCATCATGACGTGATGGATAGGGATTGCAAAAGCATTACCGATTTCATCTGCAAGTTGGCGAAGTGCGAGCAGGTGAGCTTCTTCTTTTTCCACTCCTTTCTTCAAAAGCTTCAACCAGTTGTCCCGCCAGAGCGCATTTAGCTTTCCTTTCTCCGTTTCCATTGCAAAATCTGTGTGCAAAAAATAGAGGTCACGTGGCAGCGAGAGGAGTGCAATGCTTTTTGTCTCCACTGGATCAATGCTTGCGATGATGATTGCATCCGTAAGATCTTGGCCCGTCTCATCACCCTGACCCAAAAGCAAAATATTTGTCATGCCGCTATCATCCGCAGAAAGTGGCACCCCCGTCACGCGTAGTGCAGAGGATAGTGAAATTCCTCCAATATTTATCAGAAGCGATAGAGTAAAAAGAGCAACGCACAATGCAACAATCGCAGCTACTCCAATTGTGACTGCACGCTTGATGCGATGCTCCTTTTTTCTCCGTTCTGAAAACTTCTTTCCAAGTGCCCATAGCGGCTTTCCGATCACATAACTCGTTTTGATCAGAGTTTTAAGAGGAATTTGCGGGCGCTTGCGTTTTTTCCTGCCACCGATTTTGTGGATGTGGAAAGACATGTGGGGAGGAGGATACTGGTTTGTGTTTGATTAAGGAAGATGTTATACCCTTGCGAATCTGTTTTGTGTACAAAGATCAGGTTTGGTGGGGGGGTTTAGGGTGTTTGTGTGCGTCTCATACTTTCATTTGAGCATCTTTGAAAGGTCGTCCACGCTCAATTCCAGGTCATTAAGTATGCGTTTAATCATACCTTTCCCAAGATCCTCATTCCCATGGACTGGAACCGCCGTTCCATGTGACCCATCTGAGTTCTCAACAAAAATATGGCTTCCTTTATGCCGAATCATTTGATATCCGTGTTTTTTAAGTACCTTGAGTAACTTTTTGCCGGATAAGACAGGTAGCGTTGCCACGTTACAAGGTTACCTCTAATTCCTTAACTCCCACAAATTTTTGGTGTGGCACAGTCTGATTCTTCTCTCTTTCCACCTCTACACACAGCTCAATGACCTCCTGCGCTCTTTCGTAGAGTTCATCGAGAGTTTTTGCTTGCGTGTGACACCCGTGGAGCTGAGGGACGCTGGCTACGAATGTCCCATCATCATCCTGTGTAACAACTACGGTGAAATTATAAATCTGCACGCTGATATTATACCCTTATTTGGTTGATTGTGGAAGAGCTTGGTGCGCCCGACGGGATTCGAACCTGTGACCTTTTGCTCCGGAGGCAAACGCTCTATCCAACTGAGCTACGGGCGCACGTCAGTCGGCACTACTTTCCATCGTCTTTCCTCTTCCAGCTTACCATCAATCGAGAACCCTGCAGCTTTTTTATGTCCGCCGCCGCCAAATTTTTTTGCCATCTCGGAGACATCCACGTCGTCACGCAGAGTTCGGATGGAACCTTTTACGAGGTCTTTGCGTTCACTCAAAACCATAGAGAAGCGCATGCCGGGGATGGAGTTTACATAATCAATTGCTCCGGTCAGTTCAGAAAAATCTGATCCGGAAGCTCTGAAGTCACCGGCTGTGACGGCGGAGATTGCAGCACCCTCTCCGGAGATTGCAATTTT
Organism: uncultured Candidatus Peribacteria bacterium; assembly: GCA_964632395.1. GTDB lineage: Bacteria > Patescibacteriota > Gracilibacteria > Peribacterales > Peribacteraceae > CAZWES01. The sequence goes on from CAZWES010000003.1 coordinate 47,058, forward strand.
TTCCAGAACGCGTCCCCAAAGTTTCAAAGTTGAAAGTTTGGATGTGCGGTACACGTTTTCAATGATCGTCTTATGATCTGCGCCTGCCTCAAGCAATCTTGCACATGTCCTGTACACGCGATCTGAAGTATTGCTGTGCATGAGTGATCCTGTGTCTGTGTAGATTCCGGTCAGTAGGCATGTGGCAGCTTCTTTTGGAATTGCGAAATCGAGTGAATCTGTAATATCAACAACAATCTCAGCACTTGAGGCTGCCGAGCTATCCACAAAATTCATCTGTGCAAAACTTTCCCCCGTGTGGTGATGATCAATTTTCATGGTGGTAATTCCGGCTTCCTCTGCCTTCTTTGGGTCAAAAAGCTCGGGGAGATCTTTTTCGAATCCAGTTTGCCTAGCGTCCCCCGCATCAATCGAAATGAAGAGATCTCCGCGAAGCGGTGTGTAGCTATTTATGATCTCATCAACTCCCTTCATGTAATTAAACTGGCATGGTGCTTTATCTTTGCAAATTGAGACTATGGTACTCTGTGGAAAGTGCTCGCGGATGATTATCACGAGGCCAAGAAGTGCCCCAAGCGCATCTCCATCCGGATTCGAATGGCACATGCAGACGATCCTCGGGGACTTCTCAAATGCCTCCAGAGCCTGTGAGGTTTGATTGACGTTTAGCAAAGGGGTGGATTGTATGTGGGGAGGGGTTTTGGGACAATTAGTTGGGCTTGCGTGGGATAGCTTTTTAGCGGATCAATGCCAATTTGCAGGGATTAAATATCTTCTCACTTTTGGTTGTTACTTTTTTGGCGCAAAAAAGTAACCAAAAAACATGTATCAAAAGCAGCTCGCAGGGAGAACCAAAGAGTAATCCTTACTCCCGGCTCGCAGAGACGACTCTGCTTGCCCCGCATCACACTTTTAGAGCCATCGAAATACGGGGCTTCGCAGGTCGCCATCTGCTCGCATAAATCTTCCACAATATTGTGGTCTCCCTGCTCGGGTGCTTTTGATACGACCAGTGATTTAGCAAGAATGTCAGCCAAAAGCTAATAGGCCAATTTGCTAAAAAGCTGGAAGCGTAAGTGCTAGTATCTACTAACAAATGCCTCCGCTCTCCATCATATTTGCCGGCACCCCTGAATTCGCCTGCCCCTCGCTCAAGGCGCTGCATGCGGATCCCGATTTTGAGGTTACGCACGTGATTACGCAGCCGGATAAGCCTGTGGGGAGGAAAAGAGAGATCACTGCGCCTCCGGTTAAGAATTTGGCAGAGGAGATGGGGATTGTTGTGTTGCAGCCGGAGGATGTGAATGAGCTCAGCGTGACACAACAACCGGATTTTCTCGTTGTGGTTGCTTATGGGCAGAAGCTTGGATCTGAAATGCTTGAGCCCCCGAAGATCGCACCGGTTAACCTGCATCCTTCACTCTTGCCGCACTGGCGCGGGCCTTCGCCGATTCAAAACAGTCTTCTTGCGGGTGAAACTGAGACCGGAGTCACAATTCAAAAAATGGTCGAAGAAATTGATGCGGGGCCTTTGCTTGCAGGGGAAACCGTCAAAATTGAACCACGTGAGAACAAAAATTCATTGACGGAAAAGCTTGCAAGAATCGGAGCAGAGCTACTTTTAAAAACTCTAAAAGCTCCACTTAAAGAAACTCCACAGGATGAATCCAAAGTAACACACTGCAAAAAGCTAACGCGAACAGTTGGTCATGTTGATCCGGAAAAGATGACAGCAGAGGAGATTGATCGGCACGTTCGTGCACTTGTGCCGTGGCCGGGCGTGCGCGTCGGTTCCGCACGCGTCGCGCGTGCGGGTCAAAGCGCGCCTCCGGCGCGCCTAGATGGCGTAAAACTCATCGAAACCTCGCTCTCACCGCACCCGGATGCCTTCGAGTTCCCGTGTGCAAAGCAGACTTTTCTTTACGTTCTAAAAATGCAGTCCCCGGGGAGGAAGGTTGTTACGGGGGTGGAGTGGGGGAGGGGGAAAAGTGTGTTATAATGGTGTTATTATGGCAATCGACTGGACCAATCTCTATCGGAAATTCAAGGGGCTGTGGGTGGCCCTGGATGATGATGAATCCACAGTGATGGGAAGTGGTAGAACGGCAAAAGAAGCTTACGATCAGGCGCGTGAGAAAGGGTGTGATGTGCCCACGCTTACTCGTATGCCATCCGATCTTGTAACGTACATTGGGGGAGGCGCATGAAATACCGTTACAAAAGGTTCGGCCAAGATGTTCTGCGCCCCGTTATTCCTGTGGAACTCGAGCATGATGGAATGGTTCTTCGATATGAAGCTCTCGTAGATTCTGGGGCTGATATGTGCATCTTTCCCGGTGAAATTGGTGACCTTCTTGGTATTGAAGTTGAGCGAGGTATAGTAAAAAGTGTCACAGGGGTCACAGGGGTTTTGCAAAGCTATTACATTCATCCTGTTTCAATTCGCATTGGAGAAGTATCAGTTAGTATTGATGTAGGATTCCTTCCTCACATGACAGATTTTGGCTACGGAGTTCTTGGTCAGAATGGCTTCTTTGATTTGTTCAAGGTTACGTTTGATTTGCAAAAGGAAGAAGTTGAACTTGATAAGTATTCCTGAAGATCTGCGTGCAAAATGCAGTCCCCGGGGAGGAATGTTGTTACGGGAGTGGAGTGGGGGAGGGGGAATTGACGCGGCCTAACTTCTTCGAAGCAATACATCAAAGAATTGTCGCAAGAACAAACGTTGCTCCTGTTGCAACTGAGAGAAATCTGCTGAACCAGTTTTAACTCCATCAAAGAATGATTGAATGCGGTCGAGATCGTGGTCGCCGGTACAATGTAGAACATGTCTAACATTTTTTTCTGCTTCAAGTATTGCGACGTCGAGGTGAGTCGTTCCACTTATTGTGAATTTGAAAGAGGCGTCATATTCCTCGAAGTCCGACATTTCACTTTTTGGTTGAATTCTGTCTAGTACTTGCTCTACGACTTGATCGGCGATCCGTGCGACCATTAGGAGTTTTGCGTCTGCTTCAGTATGGTTTACGAGGGCCCGGACTTTATATGGTCCACTATCTTGCAGCTCAACATAAAAAGGATGTTCATCGCTCGATCTGTCTCTATGCATTGCTAGTTCCCCATCATCATCACTGATGGTCATTGAGTTAGATCCATTTCTTGTGCCACCACCACGAGGTCCGTATCCGTAAACGTACTTGCCACTTGGTGAGATGTTCGAAAGTAATTCGGCTGGAGCACGCTGTTCAGTTTCAGATGTCATAATAACTCTACTCTCTCACAAAATCGGCTGTTGTCAAGAACTCCAAATCAATTTTTCCCACTTAATATGCTACAATTCCCGGAACCTAACGTACCATTAGCACTCAGTTGTTTAGAGTGCTAAAATAGGTACGAAACAGGGTTCAAAGTTGATCGTTTTAAATTCTGAATAATAGGCAACCGTGTCGCCCTTCGACTCCGGCATGCTGTCTCTCGACTCGTCGTCTGTCGCTACGCTCCAGACTCCTCGCTCGAGAAGAGCACGCCTCCGCTCAGGGTGACACTGCTACCATTACCCTCACAAACCCATGCACCCATTTGACCGCTTTACTCCCAATGCCAAGCTTGCACTGCAGATTGCAGAGCAGGAGGCAAAGAATGTGAAATCAAGTTACATCGGAACCGAGCATTTGCTGCTTGGAGTTCTTTCTATTCCAAAGTCACTCGGATTCTCAATCCTGACTGGTGCAGGGGTAACACAGGAAAACGTGAGGATACTTTTGCGTGCGAGCAAGACTTCTGAGATTGAGGGAGAGAACATTAAGCACGGGCTTTCACAGTATCTGCATGATGTTATTGAGCAAAGCGTAATCACTGCGCACAAATTCCGCCATGCAAATGTGGGAACGGAACACCTTTTATATGCACTCGTGGGTGGAGGGCGAAATGCATCAGTCCTCCTTTTAGAAAACATGCAGGTGGAGCCGGACGACCTCAAATTGCACATCGAGGAAATGTTCGGGCAGATAAGCCAGTTTAAGCAACAGAGTAAAAATATGGAGTACTCGCTCGAGAACTTTTTCCAGGGGTTGCAGGGTGCGATTGCCGGGATGCAACAGGGTATGCCCACTCCGGATCCGGAAGGTTTGCAAAAGAGAAAGAATCAGGGGAAAAGCAAAACTCCGGTGCTTGATTACTTTACAACCGATCTGATCGAGAAAGCGCAAAAAGGCGAGCTTGATCCGATAATCGGAAGGAACACAGAGATCGAACGCGTAATCCACATCCTTAACCGAAAGACAAAAAATAATCCAGTCCTAATCGGAGAGCCTGGGGTCGGGAAGACTGCTGTCGCGGAAGGGCTTGCTCAGTGGATTGCGAAGGAGAAAGTTCCATCAACACTGCTTGGCAAGCGCGTTCTTATCCTTAACATGGGATCCGTTATCGCCGGAACAAAATATCGCGGTGAATTCGAACAGCGCTTTGATGACATTATCAAGGAAGCAAGCGAAAGTGAGAGCGAGGTGATCCTCTTTATAGATGAAATCCACACGATAGTTGGAGCGGGATCAGCGGAAGGCTCGCTTGATGCTGCAAATATCCTAAAGCCCGCACTTTCTCGTGGGGCACTCCAAATAATCGGTGCAACAACAACTGATGAATACAGAAAGAGTGTGGAGAAAGACCGTGCGCTCGAGCGCAGGCTCCAATCAATTATGATCGATGAGCCGAGTGTGGAGGACAGCATCAAGATTTTGCAGGGACTTCGTCAATCCTACGAAGAGTTCCACAACCTCTCAATCAGCGATGAAGCAATTAAAGCAGCAGTCACATTGAGCAAGCGTTATGTCACCGAACGTTATCTGCCAGATAAGGCGATTGATCTTCTGGATGAGGCAGCAGCGTGGCGTGGCTTAACTGCGAATCCAGATGATTCCGAGATGAAAAAGCTCAAGAAGGAACTAGAAAAGCTGGAGAACGATAAGATTGCTGCGGTAAAAGATCAAAAATACCACAAGGCTTTGTCTCTTCGCCAAAAAGAAGAGGATTTGCAGAAGCAGATGCTGGCATTGCGCGGACAGGGCGATGGCGATAAAAGGAGTCCAATAGAAATTTCTGAGGATGACATCATGCAGGTTGTTGCAAAGATGACTGGCATCCCCGTTACAAAGCTCATGAAAAAGGAGACCAAGCGTCTTCAGTCCCTCGAAAATGTTCTTAAGAAAAAGGTGGTCGGGCAGGAGGAGGCGATCGGGCATGTTGCTCGTGCTATCAGAAGGTCAAGAGTTGGCATTTCTGATCAGAAGCGTCCGATCGGGACATTCCTTTTTCTTGGGCCTACAGGAGTTGGAAAAACAGAACTCGTACGACAGCTTGCAGCAGAAGTCTTTAATCGTGAGGACTCACTCATCAAAATTGATATGTCTGAGTTCATGGAACGTCACAACGTTTCGCGCTTAACTGGAACTACTGCAGGATACGTTGGATACGAGGAAGGAGGCCAACTCACGGAGATGGTGCGCCGCAAGCCTTATTCCATTGTTTTGTTTGATGAGATAGAAAAAGCACACTCAGATTTCTTCAACATTCTTTTGCAGATTATGGAGGATGGATGCCTGACGGATGGAAAAGGTAAGAAGGTGGACTTTACGAACACGATCATAATTATGACGAGTAACATTGGTGCGGAAAAACTTACCAAGCAGGCTGCGAAGATTGGATTTAAAATCGAAGATGATGATGCAAAGAATGCGCAGATGGAATATGAGGAGAAGCGCGAGGAAGTTCTGAAGGAGCTTAAGAAAGTAATGCGACCGGAATTCCTAAACCGCCTTGATCACGTAATAGTCTTCAACCCACTGAACCAAAAGCACATCCGAAAGATTGTCGACCTACACCTCGATATGCTTGCAGATCGCCTAAAGGAGCGGGGGTACAAGATAAGCGTAGATAAGAAGGTTGTAAATCTTCTTGCCGAAAAAGGTTTTGATCCTGATTTTGGCGCGCGTCCTGTCCGTCGTGTTGTTCAGGAAAAGATCGAAGACGGCATTGCCGAACACATTCTTAAAGAGGTGTTTAAGAAGGGGGATACGATAAAGGTTGTGATGAGAGGGGAGGAGAAGGTTGAGTTTATGCCCAGTGGTGCGAGCTCGAATGGTTCAAGGAAGAAATCTGTTGGTAAGAAAGTGAGGAAGGTAACTGCATAGAGCGGGTTGTTCACTTGGTTTGGTCGCAGAAAATTTACAATTTACAATTTTCAATTTACAAATAATTTTCAATTTTCAAGATCCAATGATCAAACCTTTTGAAAAATTGAAAATTGATATTTGAAAATTGAATGAAAATTGATCCTTGATAATTGTAAATTTTCTGCGATCACATCAGGTATCAGTATTTTTCTCCAACCAAACTGAGAGCAGCATTGTAGCTGCCTGTGCATTCCTATCCTCCGAGACTTCTTTGTTATAAACCTTGCTCGTCTCACGCTCATCAACAAATTCAATCGCGCAGGTTGGGGATGCTTCTTCAATCAAATTTGCTACCCGATGGACGTGCTCGGCTTCTTCTCCCTCTCCTCCATCCATCAAAAACGGCATGCCGACGATTAGAGTTCCAACTTCACGCTCTTCAACAAACTTTTTAACCTCATCAACCAACTCCTCGTCATTTTCGTGATGGATGGTATCAAGCGGCATCGCGACCTCTACACGAGGGTCTGCGAACGCAACTCCGGTGTGTTTCTTGCCGATGTCCAGAGCAAGCAGTGTGTTCATTGATATTTATGATGGCATGACCTTCTTTCAGGATATCACTTATAGCTCTTATCACGCTTAATATAACAAAATGATGCGTGAGTGTCTCAGGGTTTAGCGTGTTTAGCGCAGCTCTGTATTCCCAGTCAATATTTCTGAGTGTTACCAGTGGATGTGTACTATGTTCTTTTTTTAATCTATCTAATACAACATCAACGGATTCACAAAAGTCTTCGTCTGTCGCCTCAGGAGTAAAGCTGCGCTGAGTGTAGTGCCCTTTCGCCATATCTATAATTTGTTCTCTTTCAAGCATTCTTCTTTGATGTAACACCAGATACTGCCCTGCAAATCCTACTCTTCTTCCTATTCGCATTCTTTTTGTGGATTATGTGTCGTTTTGCTGCCATATCCACTGCCTTCATTGCCGCAGGCAGCGCCTTTTCCGCTTCCTTCTGCTTTCCCGCCTCGGCCAACGAGAGCACCTTCTTCATCATGGTCTTCATGCGCGATTTATAAGGCAGACGGCGCGCTGTGCGCGTTTTGGTCTGCTTCATGCGTTTTATGGCGGATTTGATTATTGGCACGAGGCATAGGATAGGGAAAGTTTTTGCTTGCGCAAGGAGAAAGGAGTGGAATAATGCGTTTCATGACAGAATTAGTTGAAAGAGATGACCACCCGGCTACACCGCACATCATTAGTTATTTGACCGGAAAATTTCCTAGACTCGACCCCGGGGAAGATATTGAAGTAATTAATACTTGTATGGGTACTCATGAAGTCAGGTTACATACTGATATTTCGGGTACGAGAGTACGGGTATGTCTACTACTTCTGAATTTACCTTGTGATCCTAATGGGATTCGTTGTGCATTATGGGAACAGCAGGTAGTGGACATCAATGCACTCCGTAGCTATGTGAGTGAGAGAATGGTGCAATCAGCTCAGTAAACTCAAACGCACTCAACCGGATCCACATCCACAATTCCATGGAACTCGGGAAGGCGCTTGAGAATTTCTCTCAAATTTTTTCCGCGCAGGAAGACGTACCAGGTTTTGTTGCCGCCGAATAATGATGGGCTGCGGGAGATTTTAATATTGTGGATCGCCATGTCGTCCCTCGATGCTTCGACCGCGCTCAGCACAGGTACGCCCCTCGATACGCCCTTCGGGCTACTCGGGGCTACTCGGGATGACATGGCTAGGTTCTCGACAAATTTCCTGCTTTCGCTTGCAGCTTTTGGTCCGGAGAAAACAAACCTGATCATCTCTGTCTCTGGTGGATAATTTACTTTTGCACGTTCTGCGAGTTCGCGTTCAAGATAATTTCTCACATCATGTCTTGCGGCGAGCTCAACTTCAATCGCTCGTGGGCGGAAGGTTTGGATTATCACTTCGCCGGGATCACGGCGGCCGGCACGTCCGGTCAATTGTGTCAAAAGTTGAAACACGCGCTCGCCGGCACGAAAGTGCGGGAGCGAGAGGCCAACATCTGCAAGTAATACTGCAGCCAAAGTTACATTCGGAAGATCCAATCCCTTCACGACCGATTGAGTTCCAAGAAGAATATCCGCCTTCCCCGTTTTCATTTTTTCCAACAGCACTCTCATTTTTTCCGGAGTTTTGAGTGTATCTGCATCGGCTCTAAGTATTCGAGCCTCCGGGAAGAGTTCATCAAGTATGGATTCAACGCGCTGAGTTCCGGCACCCACGGGTCTCAATTTCTTGGAAGCGCATTTTGGGCATTGCTCCGGAACTTTATGAGTTTTCCCCGTGTGGTGTGAAAGAAGGTGAGGTCGGGAGCCACGGAAGTGAACTGTGTAGGGGAGGTGAGTTTCCGGGTCCTCAAATCGGTATCTGCATTCCATGCAAAGGAGGGATGTCGCAAATCCTCTACGATTCAGAAAGAGGATGGTTTGCTCGTGATTCTTGAGCCTTGTGCGGATTGCGTTTATCAGGGTTGGAGAAAGCGGGTAGAAGCGATCAAACTGTATCTCTGCAAGATCTATGACTTGTACAGAAGGAAGTTTTGCACCGCCGTATCTCTCAGGCAGTTCCACGAGTTGGTACTTATTGGTTTTTGCTTTGTGCCAGGATTCTATGGAGGGGGTGGCGGAGCCTAGAACAAGCTTCACATCCAAGCTCTCCGCTACCTTCCCTGCATGATACCTAGGCGTCTGCTCGTTTTTGTAAGTCCACTCGTGTTCTTCATCCAAGATGATGAGGCCAAGATCATTTAAAGGTGAGAAGAGTGCAGATCTTGATCCAATTACAAGCCTGATCGATCCCTCTTTGCAAGCGCGCCATGCTTTCCTCCTTTGTGCATCAGTCAGACGGCTGTGGATTATTGCGATTGAGTCACGGTCAACAAGTTGCTGGAATCTCCCAATAAAATTTTCCGTCAACAAAATTTCCGGCAGCAGAAGAATTGCAGATTTTCCTTCTTTGATCGTATCCCTGATGAGTGCTGCGTAAACTTCAGTTTTTCCTGATCCTGTGATGCCGAAGAGGAGCGTCGATCTTGGATCAAGTTTTATGGCTTTGTAGGCTGCGGTTTGGCGGGGTGTGAGAGAGACTTCGCTGATGATGGGGGATGTTGTTTGTTGTGCTTTGCAAGTTTCTAGTTCCTGGTTTCTAGTTTCTAGTTTCGATTCAATTAGGTTTCGTTCACTGAGTCTTTTTAATACGTCTTTTGATATGCCAGTTTCTTCGCGAACTTTTTCCCAAGGTGTCCAGTCTTTATCTTTTAGATATTCCAGCAACCATTCCTGATTTTTTCCGAGGCGCTTAGTGTCATCCCTCGATACGCCCTTCGGGCTACTCGGGGCTACTCGGGATGACATGCAGCGAATCATCAGCTCCTCCACCGGCAACAACTTTTTCCATTCGCCGCCGGGCAACCAAACGCCGAGCGCCTGGCGCAATGTGCACATGTAATACTCCGCCATCCATCTGGAGGTTTCAATTTGATCTCTTGTCAGGAGTGGACCATCGCCCAGAACCTCGGCAATCTCTTTAACGTCATAATTTCCCTCAGGCTTTTTTTCATTAACTTCAGTGACGATACCCTCAACTAGTTGTTTCCTGAGTGGTGCTTTCACAAGCGAGCCAACTCCAAATCCTGGTATTCGTATGCAGGATACTGCGTCATAGGTCAATCCATTGCCTATTCCGGCCTGCCTGGTGTTGAGGATTACGGTGGCGTACATGTCCAATTTGATTGACAGAGTGAGGGTAAGAGCATAGCAAAAAATGATTCACAAGCTCCGATCCCCGGACGTTAGGGGAGGGGAGTTAAGGTTTAGGCAGCAACAGCGACCAGTTTACCTTTCTCAAGTGCCTCAATCCTTCCCTCGTGGTTTGCGATAGTTTTTTCCATGATGTTTGCACGGCTATATATCTCGGTGGTTTGTTCATAAAGGTCTTGCTGCATTTCTTCTTTTGCTTTCCTTATCTCTTCTTTTAGGCTTTTTTCCATTGCGGTAATTGTGGCAAGTACAACTTGAAACTGATGCTCAATAGTCTTGAATGTATCGTCTGCTTCTCCAAATCTCTTATCAGCCTGATCGAACCTCTTATCGATATCGTCAAACTTACTGTCGACTTGATCAAATCTCTGAAGGATTTTTTGCACATCAGCCTTCGTGGCCGGCGCCATATCGTCTTTGGGGTTGCTTGCCATGGGAGTAGGATGGTAGGGGATGGCGATGCGAGAAAGCAAGGGTAAATCTGTAATGCCAAAAATTCGTCTTGATATTGCTTTGACACACCCCAATTAGCACTCTAATATAGAGAGTGCCAACCGGCTCCGCGGATGTCTAATCGCCTATTTGGGGCTAAAAATCCACATCCGGGCGACGATCCCGCTCCGCCGGGTTAGCACTCTATCTTTTAACTTTAAGTCTCATGGCAAAAGCAATCGGTATTGATCTTGGAACAACTAATTCCTGCATGGCGTTCGTGGAAGGCGGCGAGCCTGCTGTTATCCCGAATGCGGAGGGAAATAGAACGACTCCATCAGTCGTTGCAATCAAGGATGGCGAGAGGTTGGTGGGAGTTTCTGCGAAGCGTCAAGCAGTTACGAATCCGGAGAATACGATTTTCTCATCCAAGCGATTTATTGGTCACACGCTTGTGGAGGTCAAAAAAGAGGCAGATGCAATGCCATTCGAGGTCAAGGCTGGGAAGGAAAGCCGTGCGACGATCGTAATGAACGGGAAGGAACACCTGCCACAGGAAATCAGTGCGATGGTGCTGCAAAAGATGAAGAAGGATGCGGAGGCATACATCGGATCAACTGTGGATAAGGCAGTTATCACGGTTCCTGCGTACTTCAATGATTCCCAGCGTCAAGCCACCAAGGAGGCAGGTGAGATAGCGGGGCTTGAAGTTCTGCGCATCATAAACGAGCCGACTGCAGCTGCGCTTGCGTATGGACTTGATAAAGGACAAGATCAGAAAATAATTGTCTATGACTTTGGAGGTGGGACGTTCGATATTTCCGTACTCGAACTTGGTGATGGAGTGTTCGAGGTCATTTCCACAAACGGCGATACGCATCTTGGTGGTGATGATTTTGACCAAAAAGTTATTGAGTGGCTTGCAGAGGAATTCAAAAAAGATCAGGGCATTGATTTGAGCGGTGATGCAGTTGCTATGCAGCGCTTAAAGGAAGCTGCCGAAAAAGCAAAGATAGAACTCAGCTCTGCAACGGAAACTGATATCAATCTTCCATTTATCACGGCCGATAGCTCCGGTCCAAAGCACCTGAATATCAAACTTTCGCGCGGAAAATTTGAGGCGCTTGTCTCTGATCTTGTAGATCGCACGGTTGGTCCATGTGAGCAAGCGCTAAAGGATGCAAAGATCAACAAGGGCGACATTGACGAGGTTGTGCTTGTTGGTGGAATGACGCGTATGCCTGCAATTCAGGCAAAAGTGCAGGAGCTTTTCGGAAAAGAACCGCACAAGGGTGTAAATCCAGATGAAGTTGTTGCAATTGGTGCTGCAATCCAGGGTGGAGTACTTTCCGGAGATATCGACAAGGATCTCGTTCTGGTTGATGTCACACCTCTATCACTTGGAATTGAAACTTTGGGTGGTGTTGCAACAAAACTCATTGAGCGGAATACCAAGATCCCAACGAGCAAGTCGCAGGTCTTTTCCACGGCTGCAGATAATCAGCCCTCAGTAGAAGTCCATGTTGTACAGGGAGAGCGCGAAATGGCTGCAGATAACAAGTCACTTGGTCGTTTTATTCTGGATGGCATTCCTCCTGCTCCTCGTGGCATTCCTCAAGTTGAAGTCACATTCGATATCGACGCAAATGGAATTATGAATGTGAAGGCGAAGGATAAGGGAACCGGTAAAGAACAGCACATTACTATCCAGGGCTCAACTGGACTTTCCGATGAAGAGGTGGAGAAGATGAAGAAAGACGCGGAATTGCATGCCGAAGAAGACAAGAAGAAGCGTGAGGCGGTTGATATTCGAAACCAGGCTGATGCTTTGGTCTTCAATTTAGAAAAGCAAATGCGCGAGCATGATTCAAAATTGGATGATGAGACCAAGAAGACTATCAACACGGATATCACAGCTTTGAAGGATCTTTTGAAGGATGAAAACGCGTCACCGGATCAAATAAAGCAGGCAACGGAGATGTTGGGTACGCATGCGCAGAAGATAGGAGAGATCATTTATAAGTCAGGTCAGCAAGAGCAGGCTGGTGGGGAATCTCAGGAAGGTGAGAAGAAGGATGATGTTGTAGATGCAGAGGTGGTGGATGAGGATAAAAAGGAGTAGAATTGGTCCACTATGAAATCCAAACACTCCCCACTCGCAACCTGGGTCCGCCCACTCTATCTCTACGCAATGTGCCTCGTCTCGCTCATTGTTTTCATAATCGGTGCAACTACCATCGGTAACGAATTAATGCGCCGATACATCTTCGGTCTAAAAACAGAATGGTACGAGAATCCGAAGACATCTTGTGAGTACATTCTTACGGGCGAGAATCTGCCAAAAGAGTCCTACAGAAGGGGAGATGTGTATGTTGAGCCAATCATTGCACCTCAAGATTCCGATGCCGATCTCACTGATGAGGAAAGAAAAGAGCGATATGAGCGTTGCATAGAAACTCGCACAGAGGATCTTGCACAGCGTTCACGTTATCAGCTTGCAGATAAAATCAGCACGGGGACTACGATGATTATCGTGGCGTTGCCTCTGTTCTTCTTCCATTGGAGGATTGCGAGGAAGGAGAAGAAGTGATAGGCTTCCCTCCCTGTGTTTTGGGATTTGCTTACAAGACCGCGTGTTAAAGTGATTTCCGCGATGTGCTCTGATTTCGCAGTCATATGCGTTATTGGTGCATTTGTAGCTGGTGAATTGATTTCCTTGATTGCTAATCTTCTTGGTGCTACATTGTCAATGTTAACAGCGATGGAATTTGAGAGGGTTCTCGAAGAATCTTACTATGAATAATCTTGATAGCATCATGGTACAAGGCCAGATCGCAATAGCACTGATGATGTGTGGACTGCTGCTTGCGATAATCGCACATCGCCTGGGGAGGCGCGGCGGAGGCCATAGTTGTGGCTGCAGATGAGATAGGGAAAATGGACTTATAGTTTTCCTCCAACCATCTCTGCCAGTTCAACCAATCTGCAGCTGTATCCCCACTCGTTATCGTACCAACCGAGTGTTTTTACCATGCAGCAGCCTCCTTCATTCATAACGCTCGTGGAAAGTGCATCCACAATTCCACTTCGTGAATCACCGACGTAATCCTTCAGCACAAGCGGTCTCTCTTCATATCCCAAAATTCCCTTCATCGCACCCTCGGATGCTTTTTTGAATGCGGCATTCACTTCTTTAGCTGTTGTTTCCTTCTTAACAATCACACTCAAGTCCGTGATGGAGCCTGTTGGAGTTGGCACGCGCACGGCCATCCCATCGAGCTTTCCCTTCAAATCAGGAATCACAAGCCCCACAGCTTTTGCTGCACCAGTTGTCGTTGGGACCATGTTTTCCGCAGCGGCACGCGCTCTGCGTAAATCCTTGTGTGGAAGATCAAGTAGCCTCTGCCCGTTCGTGTAGCTGTGGATGGTCGTCATAAAGCCGTGCTCTATCCCGAACTCATCGTTCAAAACTTTTGCCATTGGGGCAAGGCAGTTTGTTGTGCAGGAAGCATTGGAGATTACATCCATCGTCTTCGGGTCATACTGATCCTCATTCACGCCGAGTACAAAAGTTCCGTCAATATCACCTTTTCCGGGTGCCGAGAGGATCACTTTCTTTGCACCAGCTTTGATGTGCTTTGCAGCGTCCTCGCGCTTTCGGAAAACTCCGGTGCACTCCAGAGCCACATCAACGTTGAGTTTGGAGTGGGGGAGATCTTTCGGGTCTTTTTCTGCAGTCATTTTTACTCCATCAAACGCCTTGGGGTTCTGGTATTTTCCGTAAGTTGAGTCAAACTCAAATAGGTGTTTTAACGTATCATCATCAGTCAGGTCATTAATTAGCACCACATTTATATCCGGGTGTTTTTCCAGGATTATGCGAAGCACTTGGCGTCCGATTCGGCCGAAGCCGTTTATGGCGAGGTTCATAGGTTAAAGGGGGAATTGATGTGAGTATATGTTACACCATTGGTTTAAGGCGACTGCTTCATTAATTCGCGGATGCCTGTTGTTATTTGGGAGTTTTCGCCAAATGCAGCATGCCGACGTTTTTCTAGAACTGTTTGACATAGGTATTCGACTAGCCCTTCTAGTATTTCCACGGCTTTGACGACATCCTCATTTTGCACTTGTCCTAATTGGTTTTTGATACGTGTAGCTTCTTCTTTCAAAAATTGCAAAAATGTAACAGGATCTCTTATTTGCATTAAATCATTGGAGATGTTTTCCAATATCCTATTCACTGTGCATATAAAGGCTTGTAGAGCTCTTAAACAATCGGTGTAATCTGCTGATACTAATGATGCTTCTATGGAATTGCGGATGAAATCATAGTTGAATCTGAATGTGTCGGGGCAATGCTGTACGAAAACACTTCTGAACTCCTCAGGAACTTCCGGCAGAGTAGCCGCTTCTTCAGGTGCAGCATTCATGCTCCTACTCTATTCCCGGGTGTGGGATCTGCAAGGGGTTTTTATGAGCATGTGTTTGTGGCTTATTGATGAGCCAAAGTCCGATTTGCGCTACAATGGATGTATGCAACAACGTTTCTACAAAGATCTGGCATATCTGTACGATATTGTCTACTCGGATAAGGATTACAAAAAGGAATCTGAGAAGCTACTCAGGCAGATCAGGCAATACAAGAAATCACGTGGCAGTGATCTCCTGGAGGTTGCGTGCGGAACAGGTAGCTTCCTCAAATACCTCAAGAAAAACTTCAGATGTACCGGCGTTGATGTGAATCCGGAAATGCTTAAGATTGCGAAGAAGAAGGTTTCGGGTATCACTTTAAAGAAAGCAAATATGATGAATATGAATCTTAAGAAGAAGTTTGATGTGGTTGTGTGCCTTTTTAGCTCAATCGGTTATGCAAAGACTCAGAGTAACCTCAAAAAAGTGATGAAGGTATTTGCAAATCATCTAAAGCCCGGAGGAGTTTGCATCGTTCATGGATTCATAACACCTGCTCAGTTCATTCCGGGTAGTAAACATGTTGTGGTGCGCGAGGAAAAAGATATTGCTGTTGTTAGGATGGCTGCGGGAAAAAGAAAGGGAAAAGTCGCTACGTTTAATTTCAATTTCCTTGTTTTCAAGCGTGGGAAGGGAATAGAGCACTTTGTGGATCGGCATGTGCTTGGGCTTTTTGAGCATCGGGAAGTGCTTGCTGCAATGGAGAAAGCAGGGCTAAGGGCAAAGCATGTGAATAAAAATGAGAAGAAGAATGGGATTTATGTGGGGGTGAAATCTTGAGGCAGTCGCGCGGGTATGTCCGAAGGACTACCCGCGCAGAGGCAATAATGCTTACATCGAGCCTGCGGCAAGCATTCTTGTCCTGCGCGGGTAGTCACTAAATCGCCGCGCGATTTCGTGACATACCCGCGCGACTATCTTTCGTGTAACCTTTCACTGATGCCCCTCCCACAACCCATCATAGATAAAACCCTCGCCTCGCCGCATGGCAGTGCTGCATATCGCATTGTGGAAATTTTGATGGATGCGGGGCACGATGCTTGGTGGGTCGGAGGTTGCGTCCGCGATATGCTTATCGGTCGGGATCCGAAGGATATTGACATAGGAACGGATGCCAAGCCTGAAGAGGTCAAAAAGCTTTTTCCGAAGAGTGACGATAACTCTGCGTTTTTCGGCAGTATTTGGGTACAGGAAAAGGGCATCACATTTGAGGTCACAACTTTCCGTGAGGATGATCAGGTGAGTAATGGCAGGCATCCAGAGTCCGTCATTTTTTCCACCCGTGAAAAAGATGCGGATCGTCGCGATATTACGGTCAACGCAATGTATTGGCATCCAATTTCAGGTGAGCTTTTTGATCCACATCACGGAGAAAATGATTTGAAGGAGCGGCTTGTAAGAATCATCGGCGATCCGGATATCCGGATTGAGCACGATGCCCTGAGGTTACTCAGAGTTGTCAGATTCCGTGCGCTGATAAATGGCCAGTACCATCCGGATACGTTTCAGGTTCTCCATCACCGAGCGAAAGATATAAGTACGCTTTCCGGCACTCGTCGACTCGAAGAATTAGAGAAGATGCTGGCAGGCCCGCGACCTGAGCGTGCGCTTGAGGATTTGTGGGAGACGGACATTCTGGAGGAGATGGTTCCGGAGCTCCATGCAATGAAGGGAGTTGCACAGCCAAACGACTACCATCACGAGGGGGATGTGTGGGATCACACGATGATGATTTTGCAGTCGTTTACCGATGAGCATGAGGCAGATATTCGTTTAGCAGTGCTCTTTCACGATTCAGGAAAAGCCACAACCTTTGAACTCAAAGAGCGCATACGATTTGATGAGCATGCGTCGGTCTCTGCGGATTTGACGAGGACTGCGCTCGATCGGCTGCAATGCCCTGCAAAGCGCCGAGATAAAATTTGCTGGCTTATCCGCCATCATATGATGATGGGTGCGCTGCATGATCCAGAAGGTAAGCAGGAGATGGCGGAGGATAAAAAGGCTGATTGGTATTACCACCCGTGGTTCAATGAACTTCTGCAGATTTTCTGGCTTGATATTGCTGGCACAGATCCTGCGGATTACGGGATGTATGAGGGGATTGTTTCAGATTATCACCGATTTCTGGATACCCATCCACTCCCGCCGAAACCTCTTTTGACTGGTGATGATGTGATGGAGATCCTTGGAATTGCTCCGGGGGAGAGGGTGGGGGAGGTGTTGAAGAAGTTGTATGAGAAACAGTTGGGTGGTGAGATTGGTGGGAGGGAGGAGGCGGTTAGATTTGTTGAGGGGTTGTAGCTGTAACATAAAACACACGTCACACTGAGTGGACTCCTGTCTCGGAAAGGGGGCACAAACATCATTCTTGTTTTTGTATGAGCAGTATTGCATCTTAAATCACGCCCCCTTTCCGAGACAGGATGGACGTATCGAAGTGCTTTTCAGTGATCAAAGAGCACTTCGATACGTCTCTCCCAATCAATACGGAGGGGCATAATCGTAAATCAAAAACTATTGGAGATAATCGTGATGCGCAATCTGGAGCCCCTCCGTATTGATTGGGGATCCACTCAGTGTGACGTGTGTTTTTACTCCGTCACTGCGACTGAGCTATCTCCCCTCACGTACTTCTGCCCTTTCATTGGAATCATTGCATTTATGATCGGATCATTCTGGAAAGTATTCAGTGCCTGTGCCTCTGCGATGTGCATCTTCAAAATTTCTTCAGTAAGCAAAAGCTGGGATCTTTCCCTTTCAAGAGTTCTCAATTTATAACCTTTTGTTGCGTTGTGGTTTTCGTTAAAGAGGATAAACATCGCAAGAAGGATGATCAAAACTCCGGTTGCAAAAAGCAGAGTTGCAGTGCTCGTGGATACCATGCGCCCAAGACTCAGACGTCGTACTGGCAGGGACGATGAGGGGAGAGAAAAGGAAAACATAGCTCACAATTTTTTAATCACGCGAAACCGGGCACTGCGCGACCTTGGATTCTGATTGATCTCATCCATAGTCGGTTTTATTGCCTTTTTAGTCAAGAGCGAGAAGTTGGCAGGAGAAAGCGGTGCACCTGTAACCGAGTCTTTTGCAGAGGTCGAAAGCTCCCGGAATCTGTGTTTTACCATCCTGTCCTCAAGTGAGTGATAGCTGATGATGCCCATTCTTCCGTCTGATTTCAGAAGTGTGAGTCCGTCCTCAAGAAGTTTTCCAAGTGCTTCAAGTTCGTCATTAACTGCAATCCTCAATGCCTGGAAAATCTGCGGGAGAACTTTTTTTGAGTTGTATCCAAAGATTTCCTGAGCAGCTTCACAGAGCTCAGTTGTTGTTTTCGGTTTTACCTCTTTAATTTTTCTTGCAAGTGGATGCGATGTTTTAAGCTCACCATACTCCTTCAAAATTTCTACAAGATCATTTTCTGATGTTCGTGTGATGAGTTCTGCGGCAGTCATCCCATTTGTTTGATCAAACCTGAGATCCAGCGGACCGTCTTCACGAAAACTGAAACCGCGTGATGGATCATCAACATGTGGAGAGCTGAGTCCCAAGTCAGCAAAGATCACGTCACATTCAGGAATATCAAGATTTTGCAGATCACGGAAATTTGCGTGTATCAGCGTCATATTTTTCCCGTCCAAAACTTTTCTTGCTTCATTCAAATTATTTTCATCAGTATCTAGCCCAACAAGCTTCCCCTTCTTTCCGATTCGCTCAAGAAACAACCTAGCGTGACCTCCGAGCCCAACCGTCACATCAAGCACAGTCTCGCCTGATTGTGGATAGAGCAGGTCAATTACTTCTTCCGCAAGGACTGGAATATGCTGCATTTTTCGATCATATTTAATTCCAGTTTTTTAGCAAGAATAAGCGCTTGATGGTTTCTGTAAGGGTTTCTTTGTATACAAAATTTGTACAGATTGTGGGTGTCATGGGATGATGCATGGGTAGTTGTGTAATATGCCAAACTTTGATAGTCTCCCGCACTATTTCTTTTCCAATTCTAAATATGGCTACTGGTCCATTTATGGTTGAACAAGCAGAAGATGACTCTGGTGACAACCCCGATTTATCCCAGGTTTTACTAGAAAGGGGCACAATGGAGATACAAGAAACAGGCCCATTTCCTTGTTTACCTCTTGCAAGACATAATATTACCAAAAGGTGCTATAGAGTTCTCGACATTGGCGAGAGTAGATATTTGAGTATTGAAGAAATAGGAAGAGAAAATGAGTAGCTCAAAGCTTGGTATACCAAACAGCTAATAGTACGACCACAACGACACGTTAATTCTCGCAATTCACACAATACCCCGGATGACCGTCCGGTTTTCCCGGGTGTGATCTGCAAATTCCCTGAATGCAGAAATAGAAGCTGCTGTGATAATCAAAATTCTCTGCCCAATCCGCATCAGGGATTTTGCATTGGCTTGGTTGCCCCAGCGGGCAGAAGCGAATTGAGATTTGGTAGACCTGATTTCCGTCTGACCCTGTAAAGTTATCCCAGTCGTATTCTGCAACATCGTTAAAGGGGGCATCCGGCCAGTTGCCGGGCCCGAGGTATTCCTCAATTCCCGGCGGCATTCCGCGGTTTACATCCTCCGGCCATTCCCCTCCATGATCAAGCACCCAATGGTGGGTTGCCTTGTAAATTTGCGTGAGTTCTGCACGGGCTCTTCCTTCTCTTGCTCTGTGCAATACTCCGGTAACGCTAATGCCGTAGTGTGATGCGATCATGTAAATTGCAGAGATGATTGCACAGACGAGGAGAATCTCAATTAGCGTGAGGCCCTTCCTCTTCTTTTTGCGAAGTTCGGTAAGCCGCCTTTTCTCCTTTAGATTTATCAGGTCGAGGAGGTACATGCTGGGGATCAGTGTAGCTCAAGTTAAGGGTTTGAAAACAGAGGTTTCTTCTTCTCTAGTAGCTAATGGGTTGTAGAATATGGAAGTGGTATTATTCTCCTCGTCGCATGAGTAAATATTTATCTAATATTCTACGAGGAGAGTTTGATGAAAGTCTGCTTACAGGTGTTTCTGATGAAGTGCTCAATAGAACGGAGGAGTTGCTTCATGAGTTAATTGCACAACGCCGGCAACGATATGTGAGGTATTGCATTCGGGTTGGCGGATGGAGGTTGCCTTTTACGAAATGGAAAATTGTGCTTGCAAATGTAGATCCTCCTGTTGGCTCAAATGAACGCGGTCGTCTGGAAAATGTTGTGCATGTGATCAACAACGTTCGTTTTGAGATTTTTAAGAGAAGGGTCATGCAAGATCCGACTGGTGGTGGTATGCGCTTCAACCGAATTCGGCCACCGTGGAATCCTTATCATGGCCTGCGTGATGTTCCATGTAGGAGAACAGTATACGCGTAGCCATCCCCGCGACCTCGCTCCGCCGTAGCGGTATCGCCAGCTCGCGGCAAGAATACTAACAAAACGCTGGCGATCCGGCTACGCGAAGGCGAGAGCCGGATGGCGGAGAGGGAGGGATTCGAACCCTCGGACCAGTTGCCCGGTCAACACATTAGCAGTGTGTCCCATTCGACCACTCTGGCACCTCTCCATAGTGCGCATTGTATCACAGTCATCTTACTAGCCAGTCTTCGCGCTTGATGGCCTACCATCCGTAGCGCAGCGATTTTGTGGAAGCAAAAACTTGGGTTTGCCCACCTTCGCTCTGATGGCGGAGGGAGTGGGATTCGTCCGGCTTCGCGGGGTTAGCACCACTACGTGCTCTGGAATTAATTGTAATACGCAAGTTGGCGATCCCGCTACGCCGGGACTTATCCCACCTATTTTTATTTTAAAAATGTTTTTTGGCAAATGCCCGACCGGAGTGTGATTTGAGATATTGTTCAAATGCTTCTGCCTTCTGGCGGTCAGAGAATGCAATGTAACATCTCAGCTTCCATGAATCTTGCTTACTTGTGTGCACACTTTCTTTATCATTGTGTTCTGCAAGTCTGCGTTCAATGTTGTTTGTAACGCCGGTGTATTTTCTTCTTGGATTACTTTCTGGTTCGATAATGTATACGAAGTGCATATTCATATTAGGGCATGTGGACAATTTTCTGGGCTAAAAAGAGTGCTTTTCCGCAAACACTAGCC
>CAZWES010000004.1:0-65145 GCA_964632395.1 uncultured Candidatus Peribacteria bacterium
ACAAAAACGTCAAGCTTGTTTTCTTGATGTTTTCCTTTAATGGGCATACTGAGTGAATCCCCAGCCAATACGGAGGGG
This sequence comes from uncultured Candidatus Peribacteria bacterium, assembly GCA_964632395.1. Lineage (GTDB taxonomy): Bacteria > Patescibacteriota > Gracilibacteria > Peribacterales > Peribacteraceae > CAZWES01. The sequence continues at coordinate 79 of CAZWES010000004.1, forward strand.
CTCCAGTTTGCGTATCACAATTGCTTCCAGCAACTTTTGGTTTGGGATCATGCCCCTCCGTATTGGCTGGGAGAGTCGTATCGAAGTACTTTTCATGCAAAAAAAGTACTTCGATACGTCCATCACACAAAGGGTAAGGGGGCATTGATCAAAGAAGAAAATTTTATGACAAATATCACGTATTATGCTGGTGTCCCCTTACCCTTTGTGTGAGTCCACTCAGTATGACGTAACTATTCACCCCACCCCAACTTCCCCCGCAACGTCTCGTAAAAAGCATCCTCCTTACGCTTGAGGAATCTGATTTTTTCAGAATGTGGTCCGACAATCACTCGGTCATTCTTTTCAAGTTCATAATGCGTTTGCCCATCCAGTGTGAGGCTAATCCTAACATCTTCCCGGGATGAGGGCTTGAGCTTTATCTCAACTTCTATTTCCGTATCTGAAGGAACAGCAAGCGGTTTTTTACTCAAAGTATGTGCGTTGATAGGTGTGATGATTGTGTCGCAGCAATGCGGATGGACAATTGGGCCACCTGCTGCAAGGTTGTATGCCGTGGATCCGGTCGGAGTTGAAATTATGATGCCGTCTGCTCTGAATGTCGTGAGCAGCCCCCCATTTACTTTGGTTCTCAAATCAAAAAGCCTTGCGATTGCGCCCTGGCTTATTACGACTTCGTTAAGTGAGTGGCCTTTGATGATCTCCTTCCCGTCACGCGAAACCGTGCATGCAAGCATGTCGCGCTCTTCGAGCACCCCGCTGCCGGAAAGAAGTTCTGCGATAACTTTTTCACATTCATCAGTGTCACACTCTGTCAAAAAACCAAGTGTCCCACGATTCACGGTCAGCAGAGGCACGCTGAAGTCTTTCATTCTATTCACAGTCCTCAGGATCGTGCCATCTCCGCCGACGACGATGATGAGGTCAACATCCTTTGGGTCTTTGAATTTTTTACATTTTTTAAGTGAAGGAAGATTACAACGCTCTTCATCCACACAAACCTCCGCACCTGTGTTTTTGATAAGGTCAACAATCCCTTTAAGTACCTGCTCTTTATTCTCAAAGTTTGAGCGTGAGGTGAGGGCGATGCGGGAGTAGGGAGTTGCCATGTGCTAATTCTCGAGGGATTTGAGCATTCTATCAACTGTTTTTTGCCACGATAATGTGTGCGATCTCTCAATTCCTTTGTTTGAGAGTGATTGCCTAAGATCATCATTCGTCACCAAATCTTCAAGTCTTTCAGATATTTGGTCTATTGATTCCGGATCAACAAGTGCTGCTGCTCCATTCGCGATTTCCCTCGTCGAGCTTTTATCCGAAGTCAAAACAGGAACACCCAGAGCCATCGCATCAAGAACAGGGAATCCAAAGCCTTCTTTCAAAGACGGATATGCAAGCAGCTTTGCGTTTTTAAGAAGTTCCGTGAGCTCTTTATCCGAAACATACCCAACCCACTCAACATTTTCCGATTCTTCCGCGAGCTTCACAATTTCCTCATCATCCCATCCGCGACCACCGGCGAGTATCAGCTTATGTGTTTTTCGTATCTCATCCGGCAATTTGTTGAAAGCCTGAATTAGGCGCAGTTGGTTTTTTCTTGGACACAGGGTGCCGATGGAGAGGATGTACGGGCCAGCTTTGGGTGTGATACAATTGCTTGCGATGAGGTTAAGATTTCCAGCGGCTCGTTTCCGGTTCACCAAGCCGAATCTTCGGGTGCTCTCTGCAATGTTTTGCAATGCTTCAATTGCCTTTTTTGCTTCTGCTGTTGCCAATGTATCACGTCCGCTGATATTGACTGAGGCACTTGTTCTTGGTATCTTGCTTGTGCTCCTTGCCTTTTGGACGGAAAACTTTCTCGAGGAATTATTATGAATCTCTCCGATATATTCAGTTTGGCCAACATTGCAGGTGCGCTCGTCGTGATTGCTACTCTGCTTGCATTCATTGTCCACTACCTCCGCAAGCGCGATATGAGGGAAAGTGGAGGATGTTGAAGGTGTAGATAGAGCTGGTCCTGCATGAACAACAGTCATTTTCTCTGGATCAGCCTTCGGAAATCTTCTCACCAGATCTTTTTTTGTGGCCTCACTTACAGTGAAGATCCATTTGGCAGTTTTCAAAACTCTTGGCAGAGTCAATCGCTCGATCAACTGTGCTTTCCTATTATGCGGTTCGTGGTCAAAGGCGATTAGGTCATGAATGACTACGGCAGTCGGGACGGATTTCCCAAGGAGCCAGGGGACTATGTAACTTGTTGGACTCAAATATATGTCAGGTTTTAGTGAGCGGATTTTGAGGGAGGTTTTCCAATGCCAGACGAGGCTATTAGCCATTGGCTTTTGGCTATTAGCATCTGGCATTGGGAAGGGGGTAAGTTCTATGTCATGTTTTTTGAGTTCCTCCCACACCTTTTTGGTCCACATGCCTTTGCCTGTGGGGTTTTTTGCAAGGGCTTCCCGGCAATCAAAAGCTATCCGCATGGGGTGTAGTATAGGGGAGGTTTGTGATAACATTTCGCGGTATGGCCAGAACCTCTTTCCTTAAAGCCCTCAAATATCTGGAGATCGAGGAGAAAATCCTGAACATCGGGGCGCTTGCGGCTCTGCTTGGTGTGTTTGTGCCGTGGTTTGGCGGAGAGTGGTTTGGGGAGCCGGCAACGTGGACGGGGTTCCAGTTTTACACGTCGTTCATGGGTCTTTTGATATTCCTTGGGCTTGTGTTCATTCTTTCTTTGACGGTGCTGCCGCTTTTTGGATATCAGATTGTAAAACCGTCTCTTCGGGATTTGCTGCGCCTTATTATTTCACTCGAGTGTGTACTTTTGACCATTGCAGCGTGGTCGGTTCTCACAAACATCTCATTTGATCGCTCGCAGATGCAGATTAGGTTTGGAATATATGTCACACTCGTTGGTAGCATTATCGCTTCACTCTACGCGTTCCTCAGACTGCAACAAGAGAGAAAGCGAAGGGTGCAGGAATTATTCCATCATCCGGAAGATCAGGTGGCTCAGCGGGAAAAAACAATGATAAAACCGAAAGAAGAAACGCCTCCACCTCCTCCACCTCCACCCTCTCCCGATGAGCCTGAAGAGCCGAGGCTTTTGTAGGGCTTAATCGAAGCGCGGGTTCGTTACCCGCGTTTCGATTCATTTCTATTCTTATGAGTGATCAAACCTACAACGACGATGACCTTGTCTACGTTGATCCGGAGGCGAAGTCTGTAGTCGGCGAAGTTGAGTTGAATGACAACGGGAACCCCAAGTCTTTGCCATATCAGCAGAGCGCGGAGAAAAAATCATGGAGGAAGTTTTATCCACTTGGAACTTTCAGGAGCATGAAGAAAGCGTTTCGTCTGGAAGGCAAAAAATCGGAGGAGGATGGAGATCTGACAATTGATGAGGCGCTGCCGCTTCTTTTAAATGATTCCCTTTGAATTATGGTAAATCCACTTTCAATTTTCCGGCGTGATAAGGAACAGCTTACGGAAGCAAATAAAGAAGAAATTCATAATGCGATTCACAAATTGATAGCGCTGAGTACACACGATTACGGATATTATCTTTTTCTCGTTCTCTCGGTCCTTATCACAACAACTGGTCTTTTGCTGGGATCTGCACCGATTATCATTGGAGGAATGATAATTGCACCGATTTTGATGCCGCTGCTCTCCTGCGGGCTTGCGTTGTTTTTGCTTGAGGGCAAGGGGATTGTGAGGTCAGTAACCATTATTATTTTATCCGTTGTAATTGCGCTGATACTTTCCGCCTCTGTTACTCACATTGCGATTATTACGGATTCTGCACCTTCTTCCATTGATAGTGTTCCGGGAATTATTCATCCGGCACTTTATCTGTTGGTTGCGTTTTGCTCGGGGATCGCCGGTACTTTTGCGTTTGTAAAAAAACATCTTTCCTCATCAATTCTTGGAGTGGCGGTGAGTGCATCACTCTTGCCTCCGCTTTGTGCAGTTGGAATCGGAATTGCGCTCCGCGACGTTTCACTTGTTGAGCGCTCGCAGTGGATATTTCTGATAAACGTGGTTGGGATAATAATTGCTGCAAGTATTGTATTTTGGATTCTAGGGTTTCGAAAAGGACGGGAGCTTGAGGAGAAAGCGGTTGAGAACGTGTAAGATACGCGTATGAAAAAGTGCCTCCTTGCGACTTCTAATAAAGGCAAGATTATTGAAATAAGGGAATGCTTGAGCGATCTTCCCGTTGAGCTTTTATCACCTGATGATTTGCCAGAAGTTCTTAGAAAACCGCACGAAACTGAGGATACTTTTGAGGGAAATGCCATGCAAAAGGCGCGTTATTATTTTGAAAAGACAGGCATCCCCTCAATTGCGGATGATTCGGGAATCATAGTTGAAGCATTGGTCAGTGAACTTGGCATACATACGCGTCGTTGGGGCGCGGGTCCGGAGGCTTCTGACGAGGAATGGATCAATCATTTTTTGGAGCGTATGAAAAAAGAAGAGAACAAACGCGCAAAGTTCACTTGTGTCATTGCATTGATTGAGGATGATGGATCACTTAAAACTTTTGAGGGGCATTGCGATGGAGTCATTACCGAGTTGTTGGAAGCAGATTATCTGCCCGGCCTTCCAATCTCCGCATGCTTTAGACCTGATGGTTGCGACAAAGTTTTTTCTGCACTCGGTGTTCAGGAAAAAAACAGAGTGAGCCATAGAGGGCAGGCTGTGTATAAGTTGAGGGAGTATCTGACGACTACACAAACAACTTAACCGCCGAAACCGAAGTCACCGCAATAAACAGCCACCTTATCCATTTTTCGCTGCTATTCAGCGCCCACCGCGAGCCAAAGAATGCACCGACAGAATTTCCGATGAGTAATGCAATTGCGTACGGCCAAATTATCAATCCGTAAATTCCCATGATGGTTGCCACGGTCAAATGTTTTGCAAGGGCGATTGGCTTTCTTGTGCCTGCGCTCCCGATGTACGTTTCGCCAAAGCAAAGGATAAGGATGAATGTGGCGAGCGTCATTGCTCCTCCGCCAGTGAGTGCTGCAATAATTCCAAGTGGTATGAACAGTAGGTATCCAATAATTTTCTTTTTCTTACTGGTTCTTTTTTCTGTGATTCCGATTTTTGGCTCAAGTAAGCTGAATATCAAAAGTGCTATAACAAAAAATCCAATCAGAATCTTAAGAATATCTGATGGCATGTTTATGCTCACTACTGATCCTACTGCTGCTCCAGCCATCATTATTGATATGGCAGGAAGTGCGGTTTTGAAACGTACCCTGCGAGCTTTATAGAATTCAACGAGGCCTATCAATGTCAGTGAAATGTATCCTGTCGTCCCCGTTGCAATCGCTTCCTGCGGGCTGAGTCCCAAATGGATCAAAACCGGTATAACAAGGAGCCCAGCGCCGCCCACAATTGTGCTGTAGAAGGCGGTAAAGCAGCCGAGGAATGCGAGGAAAATTATTATGTAGGTCTCAGTCATGCAATTGGTGAAAAGTCCATTGCAGTGATTTTAGTCCAAATTGCTTTAATAATCTCCTTCAATTCTTTCACTTCCTCTTCTTTTATTTCCATATCAATCACCCTCCGTCCCTCTTTTTGAGTTCCAACAAAATCGAGTGTGAACTTTGTCGCAGTATGTGTGAAACTTGGCGAAAGATCGCAAAGCAGTTTGTAGAAGACGAGTTGGCGGAAGAGATCCTCCGATTTTCTGACAGCATTTTCTGTTTTCTTTGGCATTCCGGTTTTGTAGTCAATAACTCTGCAGTTTTGGCCTTCCGGTGAAAATAGGTCGATGCGGTCAACTTTTCCGTAAAGCGGGATATCATCTAATCTTGCAGTTATTGAGCGTTCCGCGGAGAGGATTATCGGGTGTTCATCTGAGGTTTCCGAGGCATAGCGCATTAGGACTTCTTTTCCTGCATGAAGGTAATGCTCGCGTTCTTTTTCTGTGAAGACTTCCCGCTCGGTCATCGTCTTCTCAAATGTGTTGATGAGTTCGTCCACTTCAAATTCTTCACCAGCCTGCCATGCGAGATTTCGTTTCTCGAGCGCTGCATGCACCACAGTTCCGTAAGAAAGATGTGCGGCTTTGGCTTGTGGTTGCGAAAGGAGGTGAAGCCACAGAAATTCCTGCGGATCGCGAAGATATGCATTTAGAGCCGTCACAGACATGCGGAACTCCTCCAGTCGTTCTTTGAGGAATGCGCGGAATGCTTCATCAATTTCTATTCCTGGCATGTGTAATGTCTCAACCGGTGCGGGCACATCACTTGCAGGGATTTTTTGTTCGCTGAGTTTATCACCGGCTTCTGCGATGAAACTTGAAGGTTGTGCGTCCTGCAACTTTTCCCCGGATCTGTATGTTTCCGGGAATGTGAGTATCAAGTGGCGTTTTGCGCGGGTCATTGCCACGTACATCAACCTCCTTTCATCTTCCTGCTTTGCACGCTTCTCAACTTTTTTATCAATTCCAAAAATCAAATGATCCGGGAGCGACATCATCTTCCCGCGCATCCTGTTACCCCAGTTCTTGTGTCTTGTGTGTGCAATTATCACGAGTTCAAATTCCAATCCTTTAGCTCCGTGAGCGGTCATCAGCTGAACTCCGTCCGTCACAATGTGCGGGACGGCATACTCAAGCTTCAAATGTTTTTCTGTCAAATACTGATCAAGGTCAGATAAAAGTTCCGGGAGTTTGAGTGCTTTGTTCTCATAAACTCTGTCTTTCACATAATCATAAAATGCATGCAGTCCCGCGATGACACGTGGGTCAGCTTCCGTATCATCTTTTGCTGGTAAAAGTTTTGAGTCTTTGAGTAAAGTCTCCATGAGTTCCGGGAGAGTCACGGAATCCTTTTTTGCATGGAGCGCCTCGATCAAGTCGTATGCATTTTTTATAGAGGAGGGGAGTTCTTCGTGATTTGCCAATAGATACTCGCGGAGCGAGAGGCGCTCTTCCCGTCTTACTCTCCTGAATGCGCACCACAGCCTTCCAAGTTCTGCTGGATGGCATCCAAGTGTTGTGCAGCTGAGTGCAGCACTCAGAGCAGCATTATCGTTGATGTGTTCGATTGATTTTAAAATAATGATTGCCTGACGAACTTCGCGGTGCATCATCAAATTTTGTTTTGCTGCAAGTACTACGGGGATGCCGGCTGCATGGAGTGCATCATGCATTTCCGCGAGCTCCTCATTCCTTCTGCAAAGCACTGCCATCTCGTTCCATTCGGTTCCATTTTCATTTGCATCCTTCAAAATCTGTGCGATGCCTGCACGCTCGTTTTCGATTGCGGGGAATCTCAGGAAGATCGGAATTCGGAATCCGGATTCCGAATTCCGAAAACTTTTTTGATCAATATTCGATTCCAGTCGCTTGTTTACACTATCTAACCTCTCCTCATTATTTTCTATGACATCCGCCGCGGCATCCAGAATCTCCTGAGTTGAGCGATAGTTCGCAGTCAATGTGATGATCTCCAGTTCCGGAAAGCGCTTGAGGAAGCGCATCATATTTTGTGGAGAAGCACCCTGGAAGCGGTAGATCGCCTGATCGTCGTCACCGACTACAAAGATGTTTGGGTCTTCATCTTCAATCGGATTTTTTGTGAGCGTATCAATCACATCGTACTGCGAGCCGTTTAAATCCTGGAATTCATCCACAAGAACGTATTGGTATTTTTCCTGAAGTGAAGCAAGTAACCAGTCATGTTTCACCAAAGCTTTGTGGCAAACAAGAACCATATCTTCATAGTCATAACGGTGGCTCTCCTTCAAAGCTTCCTCATATCCACGGTAAAGTGTGATGAATTCTTCAAGCTGTTTAACGAGTCTCAAGTCATCCTTATACGCCTGAGTTTCTTTGTTTCTTGCTTTTCCGGCTTCCGTCAATTCTATCTCCGCTTTGAATTCTGGAATGATCTTTTCAAGATCTTCAGTTGAAATACCTTCTCGTTTCATCTCACTGATGCGGTTCAAAATTGCAGAGGCGCGATCGTTTTCAAGTGAAGGTCTTCCGAGGATTGATCCGGGCTTGAGCTCTGACATTCCTTTCCTCACGATGCGAAGTCTCTCAATCTCACTAACCTGCTCAAGTGCACGGAAATCCTCAAAAAGATGTGGGTGCTCCAGAATTATCTGGTTGCAAAAGCTGTGGACGGTTTCAATTGTGATGCCGTACGCATCAGGTCCAATAATCTCACGCAACCTCTCACGCATTGCTTTTGCTCCGCTCGTGGAAAAGGTCAAACACAAGATGTTGTATGGGCGCATCTGGGTCCTTGCCAAAATGTTTGCAGCCCGCATTGCGAGGGTCTGTGTTTTCCCCGTTCCTGGTCCTGCAACCACCATCACCGGCCCCTCGATTGAGTCGACTGCTTTCTTTTGATTGGGGTTAAGTCTTGCATATTCTTTTAGGAACTCGGGCGTCATTTTTGGCTTCAATTGCGGCTTTTTATGCTCTGTGATGGGTTCGGTGGTTTGGGGCATTGGTGGGGGTAGTGTAGCGCATGGTGGCGCGAGCGGTCTCTCACGAGCCTCCATCCTGGTTACGGTTACGCGCGGTTCGAATCCCGTCGGCGCCATTTTCTCCCCGTAGCTCAATTGGTAGAGCGCCGATCTCCAAGTCGGTGGTTGTCGGTTCGAGACCGGCCGGGGAGCTTTAGGGCCTCAAGTTAATTCTTGAGGCTCTTTCTCTATGCCGCAACCTTCGCACAACTATCGCATTTCTCCACCATTCCCTCGCCCTCGGGATTTGGAACTTCCACGAGCGTGCCCTTGCCGCAGAATGGGCAGGGCGGTCCGAATGCACCAGCTACTCCAGAGAATCCAGCTCCCTGCAAAGCCTGCATCAACTCCTCTGTGGAAACATCTTCGCGGATGGAAGAGGAGCGCGGGTGATCGCGCATCTTCTGCAAAACTTTTGCTTCAATTTGACGGATTCTTTCACGGGTAACCCCGAACTCTTTTCCGACTTCTTCCAGCGTATGCCCGATGCCGTCCGATAATCCGAACCGCATCTCAATAATTTTCCTTTCGCGTGGGGTCAAAAACTTTAGCATGTCGTGGACGCTTTCTTTTTTGAGTTGCTTGTTTGTGGATTCAAATGGAGAGACTGCATCTTTATCCTCAATAAAGTCCCCCAGAGTGTTATCTTCCTCCGATCCAACCGGAGCTTCGAGTGAAATGATGTCCTGGCTGATCTTCAGGATATGGCGGACTTTTTTGATGTCCATTCCAAGTTCTACTGCAAGTTCTTCCACAGTCGGCTCTCGTCCAAGCTCCTGCACAGTTCGTCTCTGCGTGTGTGTCAATTTATTAATTGTCTCCACCATGTGAACAGGAATTCGGATCGTGCGTGCCTGATCTGCGATCGCGCGGGTGATCGCCTGACGAATCCACCATGTTGCGTATGTGCTGAATTTGAATCCACGCTCGGGGTCGAACTTTTCAACCGCGCGGAAGAGGCCGATGTTTCCTTCCTGAATAAGATCAAGGAAAGAAAGCCCGCGACCGATGTACTTCTTCGCAATACTGACGACCAATCTCAAATTAGCCTCCGCAAGTTGTTGCTTGGCTGAGGGATCGCCTTTGCGGATGCGCCTTGCAAGTTCTACCTCGCGCTTTGCATCAATTAGTGGAACGCGCCCGATCTCCGAAAGATACATGCGAACCGAGTCATTGCTGATTTCCAGCAGATCTACCTCGCGTTCTTTCTTGCGCTTTTTCGCTTCATCCTTCGGTAGATCCTTGGTCAGCTCATCCACCGGAATACCGGCTGTGGCAACCACATGAGTAAGGTCGTCATCGTCTTCGTCTTCGTTGTCCTTCTCATCTTTTATTCCATTCTTCTTTTCCCATATGAGCGAATCCTTCACATCAATCACTTCAACTCCAAGACCCATGAAGAGTTCATACACATCATCCAGCAATTCAATATTTTGCTCGCCATCGGGAATTGCGGTCATAATTTCCTGATGAGTCACATAGCGCTGTTCGCGCCCCTTCTTGATAAGATGTTTTATTTCCAGCGGAAACTTCTTTAAGTCGTCATCCGTCGGTTGGACTATGAATTTACGGGGGTGGGAGGCCATGTGAGGAGAGTATAAGGGAAAATTGAGGGAGGGGAAGGGACTTCCTTAAGGAAATTCCAAGCACCAAATTCCAAAAGAATTCCAAATCTCAAATAACAAAGCCTTTTGAGATTTGGAATTTGAGATTCTTTTGGTGCTTGGAATTTGGTGCTTTTTTATCACCCCGTCATCGCCGTCAACTTAAGCACCTTCTGGTACTGCGTAAGCAGCTTCTCCTCATCCAATTTCTTTCCCTCATCACGTGCGCTTTTGATCTCTTCGATCAACTTCATTTGTTTTGTACGCAGGGTATCCTGATTAACTTTTCGGCAGAGGCTCTTTAGCTCAACTTTAGATTTTTCCTCCGACCACGTTCCAAAATGTTCTTCGCAATAGAGCTGTAGGATTGATGCTTTCTCGCGAATGCTCTCAGGTAAATCATCGGGCTTGATATCTTCTGCATTCTTTTCTGCAAGGTCTTTGAGTGCATGATAAAGCTCGAGTAGATTTTCTTCTTCCGGCTCCAGCATTTCTTTTGTTATTGAGAGGTGGGCGGGGTATGTGAGGAACAGTCCAAGCAGAATTTGTGTTGACTGGAATGGTGATGCAGCTTCTCTGCTTTTTTCTTCCTCACGCTTTTTTGCAATCTGACTCTCTTTTTTCAGATCATCTTCCAACGCCGTGATTGTTGTGCCGATGAATTCGGAAGCATTTTTCACCGCCTCCTCTTTTTCCACTGCAGACGGGATGGAGTTTACCAAAGGCATGATTTTTTGCAGGATTGCGCGTTTTTCCATCTTTGACTCTTTGAGTTTTGCAAAAAGCGCATCCAGATACGGAATTCCGCCTTCCTCACACACACCCTTCAGGGCATCTGGTGCATTATTCACACATTCATCCGGGTCTTTCCCTGCAGGAATTATCAAAGACCGGACATCCAGGTCCTGTGCTTTGCAAAGCAAAAACGCGCGCTCGGCTGCGTCTTCTCCGGCGGCATCCTGATCAAAGCAGAGGAGTACGCGGTCAGCTGTGCGCTTGAGTATCAAGGCATGTTGCTCAGTCAAAGCTGTTCCGGAAGCCGCAACAACGTTTTTGATGCCGATTCTGTGGAAGGCCAGAACGTCAAAGTATCCCTCAACCATTATCACGGTTTTGGTTTTGCGGATTGCCTCTTTTGCGTGAGAGATTCCATAAAGTGCAGTTGATTTGTTGTACAGCGGTCCATCCGGAGAGTTGATGTACTTTGCATCATCTTCGCCCAGCGTTCTCCCTCCAAAGCCGATGATGTTCGCATGCACATCCAAAATTGGAAACATCAACCGGTTCCGGAATCTGTCATAGATCCGCTCTTCCTGTAATTCCTTCTGAATACCGAGCCCTGCCTTCATAATCTCCGACCGCGAGAATCCTTTTTTAAGCAAATGCGTGTAAGTTGCATCAAACGAATCCGGTGCGTAACCGATTGCAAAAGATTTGGAAATCTCAGGTGAGATCGACCGATCAGTCAGATATTTGATGGCCTTTTCATTCTCATTAAGCGAAACCTTGTAAAAAAGCGCAGCCTCCTCCAGACACTCCCTCAGTCTGATTTTCTCATCCTTTGTTGGCCCGGGCGTGAAAGCCTTCTCCCTCGGCAGCTCCACGCCAGTCTTCTCAGCCAGATCCTTGATGGCCTGACGAAAATCGACTCCCTCAATCTCCTGATAGAAACTGAAGATATCGCCACCCTTTTGGCATGGGAAGCAGTACGCAATTCCCTTATCCGGCGAAACGGTCAAACTTGGCCGAGTATCATTATGGAAAGGGCAAAGACACACAAAATTCCTGCCTTTCTTCTGTATTTGGCAGTACTGGCCTACAAGCTCCTCAATCGGGAGACGTGCTTTGATTTCGGAGACGGGATCCATTCATCGTGAGGGGAATCGAGCGATGGGATGTGGATCATAGCACGTGCGCAGAGGATGACGTTACCTTTTTTATAGTTTGCACAATTGACCTACGATGTGAGCAGCAGTTTTCCTTACAGTAAACCCAACTTTTCTCTCATCAGTTAGAACCTCATCTTTGATGTTAATGTCGTGTATATCTTCAAGATCCATAAAGAACTCCAATAAATCGTGAGAATCGTAGCCAATCAGATCTTTGCAGCTACTTCCCCAATTCACTTTTTCAGGCTCTGTGCCAGCAATGTTTTGTAGAACTACCCGAATTGTTTGAAATATGTCATCCAGAACGGCCTTTTTAACTCCAGGACTATTATTGTGTGAGATCATTAAAAATTTTCTTGCAAGGGCCTGTACTTCCTGACGACTCATATCTGATTTATCTGCAATGTCGGATGCAATTTCGGGGTTCTTGATAAGAGCGATTGCCACAACAACTGTTTCTTCGTTGCAATAAGGTTCAGGTGCTAGTTGTGCAAACTTGCACATCTTTTGTTCTAGGAGCTGTGGTTTAATCGATTGTATAAGTTCTTCAGTACTTCTTTCGATTGGCCTTTTGTCTGCACTCTGTAGTTCTGTTTCTTGCATGATGGTTTGGTGGTAAGAAATGGATAACATTAGACAACAAGACTCACCAACTTTCCAGCAACATACACCTCTTTTTTCACGGTTTTTCCGGAAATGTACTTCTGCACGTTCTCGTGAGCTTTTGCCTGCGAAATTGCCTCTTCTTCGGAAATATCGGCCGGAACCTCCAAATTTGCACGAACTTTGCCGTTTACCTGCACAACCAGTGTGAAGGTGTTGGAGATTAGCTTGGATTCATCATAAGTTGGCCAGTCGGATTCGATTACGAAGCCTTTGGAACCCGTGAGCTCCCACATTTCCTCGGCGAGGTGGGGGGCGAGGGGGGCGAGAAGTTTGGTAAAAGTAATTGCAGTTTCTTTTATAACTGATCCTGCTTTTTCCATCTCGTTCAAAAGAATCATCAGTGCGCTGATTGCGGTGTTGAAGTTGAATGTAGAAATATCATCAGTTACTTTTTTGATTGTTTGATGGAGCAGGGGAGTCACGGATGATGAATCCTCTTTGGCTGATATTTTTTGTGAATCAGAGAAGTAGGAGTAGATGCGTTTTACAAAGCGGTCCATGCCTTTTATTCCGCTATCGTTCCAGTCGCCGCCGTGCATGAATGGTCCCATGAACATCAGGTACATCCGGAAAACATCTGATCCGTATTTCTCTACAAAGTCATCAGGAGAAACCACATTCCCGCGCTTGCTCATTTTTGAACCCTTGTGCGTTATGAGCCCCTGATGGACCAGGCGCTGGAATGGTTCCTCTGCTTTTATGTGTCCAAGATCTTTAAGGACCATCGTTACAAAACGTGCGTATATCAGGTGCATGCAGGCGTGCTCGGGACCCCCGATGTAGAGATCAACAGGCATCCACTTCTTTTCAATACCTTTTGGAATAAATTCTTTTTGGCTGCCTTCCGAGAGAAATCGGAATTGATAGAAGCTGCTGCAGACGAATGTGTCCATTGTGTCCACTTCCGGCCGCCAACCCTTTCCGAATATTTTTTCCGTGCGTTCAACAAATTCTTTCGATTGCGCGAGTGGAGATTTTCCTTTTGGCTTAAATTCAACGTCGGTTGGAAGTTTCCAGGGCAGATGTTTTTCCGGGATCGGATGAGGATTTCCTTCCGGGTCATAGACAATTGGGATAGGTGCTCCCCAGTAGCGTTGTCGGGAGATGAGCCAATCACGCAGGCGATAAGTTGTTACTCGTTTGCCCCATCCTTTTTCCACAAAGTAATCCATAATTTTTTCTTTGGCATCCATGATTTCCATGCCATCCAGAAAATCTGAATTTGTCATGGTTCCGGCTTCTTCCTGAACCTGTTCGATGCGTGTGATATCGGAGGTGTCTCCATCGGGTCCAATCACCACACGAACGACTGGAAGATCGAAAGTTGTTGCGAACTCGAAATCACGCACGTCGTGGCCTGGCACTCCCACAACTGCACCTGTTCCAAATCCTGCGAGGACAAAGTCGGAAACCCAAATAGGCATTTTCTCCCCATTTAGATTATTGATCGCATAATGCCCGGTAAAAACACCTGTCTTCTTTTTGCCTTCCTCCTGCCTCTCAAGTTCAGTCTTGTTCATAGACTTTTTGATGTAATCATCAACTTCCTTGTTGTTTCTGGAAACCATACGGGCAAAAGGATGTTCAGGTGCTAGGACAACAAAAGTGGCGCCAAAATTGGTATCAGGCCGCGTTGTGAAAGTTGTTATAGTTATCGGTAATTTCGACAGAATTCGCCCATTTTCCTCAACATTGCCATTCTTTGGGTTTTGTTGGATGTAATTTAAAACTGATTCAAATTGTTCCAGGTTTGTTACTTCTTCGAAGTGGTTGCCTTTAGCCCAAACAGGTCCTTGCCTGTCGTACTGTTCGTTGAAATCGTGGGCGCTGCCTCCTTTTAGCTTCCTGACAATATCCTTTTCCAAGTGCCTCCCTTTTTCAAACGAAATAAGCAAATGAAGGTGTTCCAGCATTGCACATGCCTCATGAAGAATTATGTTATGCCTTTTTGCAACTGCACCGATAATTCTAAGCATAGAAGATGCGATTTGTGATTTGGAAAACAAATTTTCTCTGTTCTTTGGTTCTATGGTTATGTGAACAGTACGCTTAGTGGGCTGAAGCCCGGTTGATTTCGTATCGTTAACCCCGCCCTTAAGGGCGGGGTTAACGCAACTATCGTTATCGGGCTTTAGCCCTTCATCCCAACCTATAACTCCGCGCTTAATACCTTCAATCTCATAAATAATATCGATTCCGCGCTTTTTTCCAATCCAGTTTTTCTGCATCAGTTTAGTCTTTTCCGGCCATTCAATTTTTTCAAGGCCTTCAAGCAACTGATCGGAATATTTTGTGATCTTCCAATACCACTGTGTTAACGGCTTTTGTACCACTTCGTTATCACACCGCTCACATATTCCATCCCAAACCTGCTCGTTTGCAAGAACCGTTTGGCAATCCGGGCAAAAGTTCACATTTCCCTCTGAGCGGTATGCAAGATTGGAATTGTACATCTGCAAAAATAGCCACTGTGTCCAGCGGTAGTATTCGGACTCGGATGTGTTCAGTGTTTTGCTCCAGTCGTATGTGCATCCCATTCGTTTGTATTGCTTAACCATATACTCAACATTTTCCTGAGTCGAATCGTGCGGGTGCATTTTTTTCTTAATTGCATTGTTCTCCGCGGGCAAACCGAACGCATCAAATCCTATTGGGTGGAGCACGTCCTTCCCGCACATTTTCATAAAGCGGCTGAACGAATCCGGAGTGGAATACTGGAACCAGTGCCCAACGTGCAGGCGGGATCCGCTTGGGTATGGAAACATAACCAGGCAGTAATAGGGATTCTTCGCTTTCTTAAGATCAACCTTGTACACACCGGATTCTTCCCAGCGTTTTTGCCATTTGGATTCGATGGTGGAGGGGTCGTAGGTGGGCATGATAAATGTTGAGGTGAGTATAACGGGCTAAAGCCCGTATTTAAAAAGCACGTTAACTCCGCGCTTAAGCGCGGAGTTAACGTAACTGTCGTTGTTGGGCTTTAGCCCGCGCCCAGCGGAATTTATTCCGCTGGGAGAGGAAAAAGAAGTGGATTCCCGGTAAGGGGTGGATGGATCAGGATTCATTCCACTGGGGTTAGAAAAAGTGGAATGATCTCCTTTGGGAGTGAAGGGAGAAGGCGGTAAAGGGCCTGAGTTTGGGAAAGATGGATGCGCCACAAGAAACATTATAAGTTTGACAAAACCAAATAAGCAAGTAAAGTGTACATCATGAGAACAGTCGACCGTTATTATGACAGGGAGGGGGATATTTTTCAGACACCTGTAGCCGTTGTCAGGAGGTCTGTGGACGCTCAAAGTAGTCGTCTTTGGCATTTGAGAAACAACATTCATAGGTACTTGAGGTGTTGTTTGCGTGCAAAGCCAGATGATGAAGAAGTATTATTCGTTCTGGAAGATCTTGTTTTTAACGGAACATTCCAAGCGGTTCGAGCAGATATGTTTGATGAGTTATTGAAACATCAAAATAGGGGTCACTACATGAGAATTATGCAAGATGCTCTTCGTGAGAGAAATATTGAGAGAAAAAGCCAAAGAGCATGACGTGGTAGAATATGGCTCCACACATGCCCAAACTCCCCACCGTCGCCATTGTCGGCCGCCCGAACACAGGAAAATCCACGCTATTCAACCGCCTCATCGGATCGCGTCGTGCAATCGTCAGCGATATTCCGGGAACAACGCGTGACCCCGTCGTCCAAAGAGTCGAAGGCGAAGAGGTTGATTATTTGTTGATGGACACAGGTGGAATGGGTGGCGGCACACGCGATCAGGATTTTGAAGATGATGTTGCGTCGCAATCACTCATTGCGCTTGAACATGCGGATCTCATACTCTTCCTTGTCAACAGTCGTGAGGAACTTACCTCATCTGATTTTGAAGTTGTGGATGCACTGCGAAAAAAACGCAAGCGTCACGTTTCTGTTTTTCTTGTGATAACAAAGTGTGATGATCTGCAAAAAATGGAAGAGGCGCTGCCTAAGTTTTTTGAGCTCGGAATTTCCGATGATGTTTTTGCTGTGAGTGCGGCTCATAGGCTTGGGATGGATGAATTGGAGGAAGCGGTTGAGGAGAGACTTTTGGAAATGCATTTTGGGGAGGATTGCTCTTTTCGAGCGAGCATCACAGACGCGCCTCTCGACTCGTCGCTATCAGCTAACGCTTCGAGCTCCTCGCTCGAGGAGAGCGTCTGTGATGCGAGTCGAGAAACAATTCCAAAGGTTGCAATAGTCGGAAGACCGAATGTCGGGAAGAGCTCACTCATCAATGCGTTGATGCCGGAGCCGCAGAGGAAGGTTCAATCGAGATTGACGAGTGATGTGCCGGGGACAACGCGTGATACGACGGATACGGTGCTCAGATCACATGGTCAGGAATTTCTTTTTTTGGATACGGCGGGTTTGAAGCGTCGTAAAAATGTCAGAGAAGATGTTGAGGTGTATGCGATCATCAGAACACTGCAGGCGATTGAGGATGCAGATGTCACCGTCCTCGTGCTTGATGCTACAGAGGAGATTGGGAGGCAGGATAAACGCATTGCATCGCTTGCGATTGCGCGTGGGAGCGGATTGGTTCTGCTTGTGAACAAAACTGATCTTCTTTCGGAGGGAGAAAAGCAGGCGTTTCAACGTCAAGTGGATATCAATTTCCCGTTCTGCAAATGGGCTCCGGTTCTTTATACATCAGCCGTAACTCGTGAGAATCTACCAAAGCTCTTTGATTTGATATTGGTCATCGCGGGAAATCGTGCACAGCGAGTGGAGACTGCTGCATTGAATAGATGGTTTCGTGATCTCGTAGCAGCTTCGCAACCGAAAGGAGTTGGTGGCCTGAGTGTGAAAGCAAAATACATCACGCAGGCGGATGTTTGCCCGCCGACATTCGTGTTGTTTTTGAATGATCCGAAGCGACTTCATTTTTCCTCGATCAGATTTTTTGAGAATAAAATGCGGGAGACTTTTTCACTGGAGGGGACGCCTGTCAGATGGGTTAAAAAATCGAACTAAACACCAAGCACCAAATTCCAAAAGAATCTCAAATTCCAAATCTCAAACGGTTTTGGAATTTGAGTTTTGCAATTCTTTTGGTGCTTGGGATTTGGGATTTGGATTATCCCCGTCTAACTTTGTCGTCCTTAACCCTCCCATCTTCATGTATCGGAAGGGGATACGTCTTAACCACGGTTTCAAGCTTATCCAAAAGCGTCTTCGGATCGTCATCAAAAACCATATTGGGCGGGATGTGGCGTTTGCATAACTCTTCCACGATGTGCGGAATTGAGTTACTGATGCCGCCGCTATTCGTCAAAACTCCGAGTGGCCTTCCTTCATCGTATGCAATTGTGAATTCGTTGAGTGAACCTATCCCACCGGAGATCAAAATAATCGCGTCACATGATCGTATGTTGATGATGTCGCGCTCCATGAAACCAAGGCCTGTAAAAATCAAAATATCATGATGGTGCGGAGACATGTACTCGTTCACGTGTTCGTACTCGGAAAAAGCAGGGGAGATGCCGATCGTCATTCCGCCCTCTTCCTTTGCAGCCATTGCAGCCTCATCCGGAATGCCAGGGCACGCTCCGTTTATCAAAATGTATCCGCGCTGCCCGATCTCTCGACCCATCTCACGCGCTTTTGCAATGGAGGTCGGGTCCTCCACCTGAGGGCCGCTTGCGGAGCCGATAATTCCAATCTTTAACTTCATGATTTTCACTATATTATAGCGTGGAATGAAGAAATTGTCATTCCCACTACACCGCGCATTCATCGCCATCCCGCTTGAGGATATGGCCAAGCAACAGTATCAACTCATCCAAGATAACCTCAAAGATTACGAAAAAATCTTCCGCTTCCAAAATCCTGTGTCACCACACCTCACACTCTACTTCTGGCCGGAGCTTATGGAGATTGAGTATCACGATGTCATCAAAAAAGTTGAAGCGATCGCGTCAAAAACAAAACCGTTTGAGATGGAGGTGACGAGTGCTTCAACCAATGAGAATGGAGGAAGAGGATTGCCCCGGGTTTTGTGGTTGAATATCAGCCGATCTGATGAGCTTGCGTCACTTAAAAAGCTTTGCCCATGGCCGAACACACGTCCGTTTTCTCCGCACATCACGATTGCAAGAATGAAGAATCCGAATGATTTCATCGCGCACAGGAAAAAGATCATGAAACTCGTCAAAGATGTCTCATTCAAAATTCCGGCTGACTGCATCAGGCTTTATGCGGAGATTGATGGGGTTAAGCAGACTCCGATTCAGGATTTTGTTTTTGCTCAAGGGCCTTCTTGTTAACGCGTCCAAGGAACGGCTCAAACACGGTCTGCAGGATCGAAGCCGTCAAAGGCTGAGCTTTCTCGTAAGGCAGATCTTTCTTTTCCTTTTCTGCAAAGAATTCCTGCAGCACGAATATTGTGAGCTGCAGCACGCACCCATCCAGGTGTTTTTCGTCAATGAGCAGACTTCCGAGAATCCTCTCTGCCTCGTGAGTCAAAATCATCTGCAGCCTTGTTATCCAGTCAATTAAATGACGGTTTGTGGAGTCTTTTAGTTTGTCTCCATCCACAAGCGCCATGCTTTCATCCACGGTTTCACTCGCGGTCGGCTCTTCGTGCTCCTTGAAGTACTCCTCAACCGCTTTCAAACATCCTTCATTTATCAGCGAAAGAATGCCGAGGATGAAGACACTCGGGCAATTCCTTGCAACGAGTTTGCTTATCAAAGTGAAGAGGTGTGCATGCTTATCGTCATTCAAAAACTGGATGATGGTGCGTGCGACCTGATCATCCTTTTTCTTTGCGCGTTTTTCCTCACGCTTTAAAGCTTGCATTGCAGCCGCAGCTGCAGCAAATCTCTGCTTGGCAGCTTCACTCAATCCTTCCTGCGCGGATTCTCCTCCTTCCTGCGGCGGGCCTAATTCAAAATCTCCGAATTCGGACATGGGTACATGGTAGCGTAAAACAAAACGTCATGCTGAGTGGATCCCCCAATTTAAGAAGGGGGCACCAGTTTGGTTGTTTGATGTTATTCATATGATACGATTCTACTCCTTTGCCCCCCTCTTAAATTGGGGAGAGACGTATCGAAGCACACTTTTTAACTAAATAATATGACAAAGCGCACATTCACCGTTTATATGCTCCGTTGCTCTGATGGCAGCTACTACACAGGAATGACCAGCAATCTTGAGAATCGGCTTCAGGAGCATGACAGTGGAAAGTTTCCTGATTCATATACTCATGAACTAAGGCCTGTTGATTTAGTATTTTCCCATACATTTGATAATACGTATGACGCAATTTTATGGGAGAGAAAAATAAAAGGATGGAGCAAAAAGAAAAAAGAAGCTCTTATTAAAGAAGATTGGGAAGCTATTCAGAAACTTTCCAAGAAGAGGAATTTTAAACGTAAACGGTGAATGTGCTTCGATACGTCTCTCCTAGCCGGTATGGAGGGGCATAAATCATGACCAGACGATATTTAAAAAAATGCAAACTCAAACTGGAGCCCCTCCATACCGGCTAGGGATCCACTCAGCATGACGTACTTTGTGGCTACCTACTCAAACTCTCCGTAATCTCCCGCATAATTGCAAGAATCATTGAGAAGGAGATCTGGAAAGGCACATCCAAGAGCCTCGCAATCCATGTGACGATGAATGTTGCAAGGAAAGTTACAATGAATCCGATGATTGCGTAGCGGATTGTGTGGATTGCACTTTTGATCTTCTCTTCATTTCCTGCGGAGAGAATAAATGAGATGCCTCCTACGATGATGAAAATGAGGCTTAATACAAATGCTGCAATAATTGCGAGTGCGATAAACGTTGCGATTATGTCGACGATGCTGCCTTGCTCGAGTAATTCTCTAATCATGATCGATGGTGTAAGTGAATAAATCTCTGCGAAGAGTCCGCCGTAGCTCGCACGAAGCGGAGCGGAGTGGGAGCGAAGGTGGGCTCCAGAAGTTCTCTGATCATGATGATGGGGGATTAGGAAGCAAGAGCACCTTCCGGCTCAAGGATTTTTAGATTAATTCGTTGGTTGACGTTACCTCCCACAATTCGGAGCAATGTCCGTAATGCTTTTACAGTCTGTCCGCCTTTTCCGATGAGTTTGCCCATGTCTTTCTGGCTGACCTGAACGGTCAAAAGCACTCCCTGATCATCAATCGTTCCCTCAATTTTTAGGGCATCCTTATCCTCCACCATCGCCTCCATTACAAAGCGCAGAAATGCAAGCCCGGGGATGTCGTTAGTTTCGTCTGCCATACTCGGATAAGGTTACTCCTTTTTCTCCTCTGCGTCACCCTCCGGTTTTGGGGGTTCTTCCTCTTTCTTTTCTTCTTCATTTGCCTTTGGAGAAGACGCTGTCTTGGACGCCTTCTCTTCAATTTTCTTTTCCTTTCGTTTCTTTTTCTTCGTGTAGGTCTCCATGAACTTTTCCATATTTCCCACTCCTTCGCGTTTTAATAGACGAGCAACTGTGTCGGAGGGCCGTGCTCCCATCTTTACCCAATGCTCTATGCGTTCCTTATCAAACTCCAGAACATGCGGATTACGCGTTGGCAGGTAGTGCCCCAAAAACTCCTTCACCCTACCTTTTACAGGCGCGCTCTTCTCACAAACCGCAATGCGGTATGCAGGCACATTCCTCCGGCCGGTGCGTTGCAATCTGATGACTAGCATGGAATCAGCCCAGAGAGTCTAGGGAAGCGCCCTATTTCGGTCAAATGCTATGTGAGGATTTCTTAGCTCCTATTCCTCTTATTTGCCCTCTGCCTAATCCCCATGCGCTCAAGCTGTGCGTCACGGGCTGAGCGGGCTCGTAGTTTTCTTGCCTCGGACTCCCTATCCACGGTTCGTGCCGAAGGTCGGTTGAACGAACTCAAGCGACGAGAAACGCCAGACATTCTTTTGCTCACAATGGGTGATGTGTGCTCGCCGGATGAACGGCGGAACAGCATGTGGCGCGGCATCGTAATAACTTCGTTTCCACGAATGCGGAAAGGGGAGCGGTGCATGATGTTGGATGCAACAGTGCTCGATGCAAGCGTGTTTGTTGGGAATGCAAAGAACGCCGCTGCGATCATCATGCCGACAAAAGATGAGAAAAGTTTCTTCATGGTTGTGATGGGGTAAGTTCAATTCGTCATCCTACCATGCTTTCCCGCCTCCTGATAATGCGAAGTTTTTGTATTAGCGAGCCATCATACATTTTTTGTAACCAGTGGAGCAGATCGTCAGATAAGCCAAGGCACTCCTGTGCAGAGGTTGAATGTTCGACTTCTATGAAGAGTGCTCCATCCTTCAGCTTAGTCGCCTTTGCATCTTCCGGTGCTCCGTGCGAGAGCATCCATTCGTTTGCTTTATGGATTATGAGCGAGGCATCGGCTTCTCCTTTTAGGCCGTGCCTTCGGAGGACTTTCGGGAGGAGTGTGGAGGCTTTTTGCATTGTGCGGTTGTTGTATCACTTATGCAGGGAGAGCTTCACGACCAAGACGATCTTCATATTTCTGTGGATCATTATGAAATTCCCGGACGCGCTCGAGTTGATTTCTTGTATTTCTGAGATCTTCTTCACCGTTTCCTGTCAGTACTTGCCAGTCTATGCGACCGAGATTTTGCACAAGTTGGTCAAATTCTTTACTTGGAACAAGGCCTCTCTGAAGCCAAAAATGTTTGAATCTGGATGTTGTCTGCAAACATCGCAGTAGCCAATGACTACTGCACTCATCTACTTTGGTGGCTTCTTGAGGGCTTTCTGCCTGTAGCGTTTTTAGTAGGTTGATAACGTCTGCTGGAGTAGGAGTTTTATTCATGGGGGTTTTTGGGGTATGCAGGACTTTTGCATGGGGATCATATCACTTTTTACGCGCTTCGCGCGTGTTCTTTTTGTAACCAAAAACCAGGCTCTCCGGGATGCATCGTACAAGACGGCGGGGGGACTATAGGAGAACCAAAAAGTTCAGCCAGTCTTTTGTGAGTCGCATCCAGTCGGTTTTCCCCGAGCCGCAGCCACACTTCGGCCCGGCTCAGCACGGGCTGCGGGCTGCTCTGCGTGTGGAAATAATTCCAAAGCGCAGAGCGCCCTTCCACGGGCGTGGCTTGGGGAAACGGTATCTGGGTGCAGGCTAGAAAGACGGTGGCTGCGAAATTAAGGATTTATAAATATTTGCCGTCTCCTCCGCCATCCTCTCCCACGAAAATCCCTTCGCATGTTCCATAGCTTTCTCGCGATCAGGTGGAGATGAAAGCGCTTGTTTGATGCCATTTGATACTCCTTCCACGGTTGGCTGCACAAGAATTGCATTGCCTCCTGCAATCTCCGGGATGCTTGTTCTGTTTGATGCAACCACTGGGCAGCCGCATGCCATTGCCTCCAGGATTGGCAGGCCGAAGCCTTCATATAGCGAAGGTAGTATGAAGCAGGAGGCGGCGGAATAGATTGTGGGGAGATCTGCATCATCAACATTTCCGCCTGTGACCAACACCAACTCCCAACCTTCTGGGCATGCATCAACCAACGTCTGAACATTCTTATGCTCCTTGCATGCACCTACATACAAAAGGAATTGCTCCAGCAGCTGATATTTTTCACGGACTCTTTTGATATCTTCATCCGATCTCGGATAAAAATCCTCTGAGACTCCTTCGTAAATCACGCTCATTTTTGATCGGACATCTTCACCATATGTTTTTGCAATATCATCAGCGGTCGAATTACTCACTGTGATGATGTGTTTCGATTTCCTGATGGCATGTTTCATCAGCATTTTGTATGCAATCCGTTTTGGCAGCGTTGCTTGATTCGGATAATGATGGAGGATCAAATCATGGATTGTTGTGATGAACAGAACGGGACACTTCAGTGGGACGTTGAAGTGGGGAACGTGGAGCAGATCAATTTTGGATTTTCGGATAATTTTTGGAAATTCGATTTGTTCGCGCAGCGAATAATGGCTGATTGATAATGGATAATGGATAATTCGGTCACCTTGAGTGGAGTCGAGTCCGTGATTTGCATTTTTTGGTAGGAAGAGGACGTAGTTCCAGGGGTCATCGCGTTTTGTGAGGTTTAGGACGAGTTCGCGTGTGTAGCGGCCGATGCCGGAGCGGGTTCCTGCAAAGCGACAGTCGATGCCGATGGTGTATCCTTTATCGGTCATGCTGCCACGTATCTTACAGGCACTCGGATCAAAAAACCGTCTTGCCGGCGGTGCCCTCATTCTCGCCCTCACCCAGTTCGGTGCCTCATTTGCCGGCCTAATCCGCGATCGTGTGCTCGCGGTCACGTTTCCTCCGGGAGCGGATCAGCTTGACGTTGTTTCCGTTTACATCGCATCGTTTCGTCCATCTGATCTTTTGATACAGATGTTCATACTTTCCGGATTCGTAGCAGTCTTAACTCCACTGCTCGCTTCACATCTTGCACATGAAAAAAAGGAGGAGATGGACAGCCTGCTTACAAGCGTCACAGTCATCGCAACTGCTGCTTTTGGAGTGATTGCATTACTGCTTGTAATCTTCTTCGAGCAGCTCGCACCGCTTTTCACAGAATTCACAGGCGAAAAACTTTCGATGTATATCAAATTTGGAAGACTCGCATGCCTTTCAAATGTTCTATTCGTGATCGGCTATGCGTTTGGTCAGTATGAAGTCACGCACAGATGGTTTTGGGTTTATGGGATCACGCCAATTATCTACACATGCGGAACTATTGCTGGTGCAATTCTTTTGACACCGATCATCGGTCCGTTCGGTCCGATTGTGGGAACAGTCACCGGCGCAGCTTTGTACACGATTATCCGTATCATAGATTGCGTGGTTCGGCATGATGGCTTCCGAGTCAGAATAAAACCATTCTGGCATCCCGAACTCATCACAATGGGTGCGTTAATGGTTCCGCCAATGCTCGCGCGTGGCGCTGGGCAATTAGAGCTGCTTCTTTTTGACCGCGTTGCATCCGGTCTTCCTTTAGGTTCCGTCACCATCAACGCATACGCTCGCAACTTTCAGGCCGCGGCAGTTGGAATAATTGGAGTTGCACTCGCACAATCTGCGTATTCGCTTCTTTCACAGGCGATGGCAAAAAATGAGATCAAGCGTTTTTGGATCTATCTAAAAAAGGGATCAATGCTTACGGTCGGCGCATCAGTCATCGCTTTAATAGCATTGATACTACTTTGTAAATTTGCAGCGTGGCTTGTTCATCTCACAGAGCCTGGAATTGAGGAGGTCTTCATCGTAGTTCTTGGAATTTATGCTTTGAGTATTCCGTTTGAGAGTCTGAATCATCTTCTTTTAAGAGCGAGCTATGCGACTAAACACACGGCAGTGCCAGCGTGTTTGACAATCCTCAATGGCTTAACTGCAATTGCCATCGCCTGGATTTTTGCACCGGCGTATGGGGTTTATGCGATTGCGGTTGGGTTTGGTGCGGGGCAGCTTGTGCAGGTTGTGGGGTTGTGGGGGTTTTTGAGGTTGAGGATAAAAGTGCCTGCTTCATTCTGAGTTGAACATCCGTCTCAATAGTTGATCGTTCATGGCAAGTTCCTCATCAGTGGGCTCAGGTTCCTTATCAGAGGGTTCTGGTTCTCGTAAGGATTCAATTTTCTCTGCAAGTAATTCTTCAATTGTGCATACTGTCGTCATATCAAATTCATATACATGTTGTGGACCACTTGCCATTCTTCCGGGTACTCTGTCCGGATTAGGTTTTTTTTGGAGTAGTTTGTGTTCCTGCATCGTGTCCAAAAGTATGCTGACCATCCTTCGCCCAACTCCCATTTCTGCGGCGAGTTTTTGGATTATCGGAAGCTTAAGGGACTCTTCGGTTGTTACCATTGCGTGTACAAGCCTTTTCTCATTATCCTCAAGCCGTGCGTAAAACAATTGTGCGTTTCCTTCTGACATTGCGCCAATTCTATAGAAAATTATTTTTTGTCCAACAATTTACTTGAGATTTTCAAGCGTTCGAAAATCGTCATTTTTGGGTTGTAATGCAGCAAATGAGGTATAGGATTTGCGATAAATGGGATTAGATCAACAATCCACGGCAGAGGAATTGCTTGAGATACAAGCAGATGACTTGGTGTTTGATTTTAAAGACGGAGAAGATGCGCAACTTAACGGAGCCAAAAATGCTCTTGCTCCAGTAACATTGAATTATTTATCGGAAAGGGGATTAAGTAGTATGATCAGGAAGAGAGATTCAATCGATCTTGAAACATGTATGAGTGCGTTATATGACTTTGATTTTGGTGAGCGCAAAAATCGTTTATTAAAGACTGAGGGGCAAAGACGCTTGCTTCCTCCAGAGGTTACTGCAATTGGTGAACAAGTAAATCGGGACTTAGTCAGATTGCGGAAGATGATGCTACAAAGAGCAGCCGATATAATCAGATCTAATGGTAGCTAGAGATGTACTTTAAAATTCGTATGGTTCACATCCATCTCAGCTTTTTTTGAGCGCACATCATCAACTTTTGCTGCAGATGGCCCATTCCCACACCACTCCACAAACTCCTTCAACTTCTCATCCTCTCCCTGTGCAAAAACCTCCACGCTCCCATCCGCACAATTTTTCACCCAACCTGTTAGCCCAAGCGAGTCAGCTTTTTCTTTTGTAGTGGCGCGGAAGAAGACACCCTGGACGCGGCCGGTGATTTTTAGGTGGATAGCTTCAGTCATGTTTTATAGAAATATGGTATCATTTTGATGTCTTTCCTGGGATGGAATCCTTTAAGGGGTCCATTCCGGTGCTGTTGTAACAGCCGACGAGAAGTCCCTCTGGCGCCCATCAAGGGACTCTCTTTGTCGAGGTGCTGAGTTAATGATTGAGCATATAGTGTTATTCCAGGTCGCGCCCACGGAGGGGCGCTCTGCGTTTTGGAATTATTTCAACACGCAGAGCAGCCTTCCACGGCTGCGGCCAATGGAAAAACCAACTGGGTGCGGTCGTACAACACTGGGTGCGGTAATACAACACTCGCTCAACGTCCTCAGATACGCTATAATAGTAGGTAATGGCAAAACGCTCACGAAAAGCAAAGAAACAATTCACCCGCAAAGTCACGCGCAGCAAACGCAACATTTTGTGGTTTAGTGAACTTGGTATAAAAGATGTGCCGCTTGTTGGCGGAAAGAATGCGTCACTTGGGGAGATGTATAGAAAGCTCGGGAAAAAGGGCGTGAGGGTTCCAAATGGTTTTGCGGTCACGGCGCATGCGTATTTTGAATTCATCAAAAAGGCAAAGATTGATGATGATATTCAGCGAATTCTAAAAGGTCTGAATACGCATGATGTTGAGGATTTGGCGCGTCGCGGTCAAAAAGTTCGTCACACAATTTTGGACGCAGATCTTCCCAAAGATTTGGAAGATGAGATCATGGTCGCGTACAAAAAGTTTTGCAGGATGGAGAAAAAGGCGAATGTTGATGTTGCAGTCAGATCATCAGCTACTGCAGAAGATTTGCCGGATGCATCGTTCGCGGGGCAGCAGGAAACTTTTTTGAATATTCGCGGACGTGCGCATCTTTTGGAATCAGTTAAAAAGTGTTTTGCATCGCTCTTCACAAACCGTGCGATCAGCTATCGCGAAGATAAAGGCTTTGATCACTTTTCGATTGGCCTCTCTGTCACGATCCAGAAAATGGTCAGATCCGATATGTCTTCTTCCGGTGTGATGTTCAGCATAGATACCGAGAGCGGGTTCAAAGACGCAGTCCTTATCAACGGAGTTTATGGTCTTGGCGAGTACATCGTGCAGGGCATTGTCAACCCCGATGAGTTCTACGTATTCAAGCCAACTTTGAAGAAGGGTCTTAAGCCGATTCTTAAAAAGACTCTCGGATCCAAAAAGAAGAAGCTCATCTACAGCCGTGAGGGGACAAAGGCGGTGGAGGAAAAATCTGTGGATCTCCCTGATCGTAAAAAGTTCTGTGTTACCGATGATGAAGTTTTGAAGTTGGCCGAGTGGTCATGCATCATAGAAGATCACTACGATAAGCCGATGGATATGGAGTGGGCTAAAGATGGAAAAGATGGAAAACTCTACATTGTGCAGGCGCGACCGGAAACCGTTCATTCGCAAAAATCCGGTGATGTTCTTGAGGAATACAAACTCAAAAAGTCAGGGAAGGTCCTGACTAAAGGACAGGCGGTCGGAAGCAAAATCGGAGCAGGAAAAGCCCGCGTGATCGAAGACGTCAAGGACATCGCAAAATTCAAAAAGGGTGAAGTTCTTATCACAGACATCACAGATCCGGACTGGGAGCCGATTATGAAAATTGCCTCGGCAATTGTCACCGATAAAGGCGGGAGGACTTCGCACGCGGCAATCGTTTCACGCGAGCTTGGCATCCCTGCGATCGTCGGGTGTGAGGATGCGACTGATGCTATCAAGACCGGAGCTGAGGTCACCGCATGCTGTGCGGAAGGAGAGGTTGGGAAGGCATATAGCGGATTGCTTCCGTTCGTCGTTAAAAAGACGAACATCAAAGGCCTAAAACGGCCGAAGACAAAAATTATGATGAATGTCGGAACGCCGGATATTGCCTTTAAAGTCTCACACATTCCAAACGATGGAGTCGGCCTTGCCCGCGAGGAATTCATCGTCACGGAATCTGTCGGAGTTCACCCGCTTGCGCTCATCAATTACAAAGATCAGAAAAAGGACATCAAGAAAAAAATTGATGAGGTGATATCTGGTTACGATAGCCCAACTGATTATTTTGTGAGCAAGCTCTCCGAGGGAGTTGGAATGATTGCAGCTGCGTTTTACCCCAAACCTGTAATCGTCAGATTGTCAGATTTCAAGACGAATGAGTACGCAACCATGCTTGGTGGCGAGCAGTATGAGCCCGAAGAAGAAAACCCGATGCTTGGATGGAGAGGTGCTTCACGTTACTACGATCCTACATTCGCCAAAGCATTTGCACTTGAGTGCAAGGCAATGAAGCGCGTTAGGGAAGATATGGGTTTGACTAACCTTAAGATCATGATCCCGTTTTGCCGAACTGTTGAAGAGGGGAAGAAAGTACAAGATGTGATGTCAAAACACGGTCTCAAGCGACATCAAAAAGGACTTGAGATTTATATGATGTGCGAAATTCCATCCAATGTTGTTAAAGCGGAAGAATTTGCGAAGATCTTTGATGGGTTTTCCATCGGTTCAAATGATCTTACTCAGATGACTCTTGGAGTTGACCGCGATTCACATCTTGTTTCCAGTATTTATGATGAGCGTGATCCTGCTGTTAAATGGATGGTCAGTCACGCAATCAAGACTGCAAAGAAGTGCAAGTGCAAGGTTGGAATTTGTGGCCAGGGCCCTTCCGATCACCCTGACTTTGCTGCGTTTTTGGTTGAGTGTGGAATTGATTCGATGAGTTTGAATCCGGATACGGTTTTGAAAACGACTTTGATGGTGTTGAAGAAGGAGAAAAGATGTAGTGGGAAGTAAAGTTTATGTATATGTGATGTTTTATGGTTGTACAATGATCTAAATCGTAGATTTGCCGTAAGGTGATGAATTTGGACACAAAAAGACATTTATTTTTACTTAATATTTTGAGATACTGGACGCGATCTTCCCTCTACTCACCATGGAAAATAAGCACGCCAATGATCGCGATCATAGACCAGCTTTTCATGTTGATAAAAAGCTCAGAGAGGCGGGGCAGCGTGCCGCCCAAGCTTTTGAGCAAGAGAGAAAGGATTTACACAAAGCAATTAATGAAAGACTACCGAAATAAGCATTCTAAGGAGACCTTTTCTTTTTTTATACGGCAATACCGTTATCCTGGACCTCTCTTGCGAGTGTGAAGAACTTGTTTGCGAGATCTTTCGGATGCAGACACACAGGTTCGATGCGGAGGTCGATACTGCGCCTGGCTTTTCGCAGCATTGTGTTTTCTTTGTGTTTTGTAGGCAGAAAAGGTTCACAAACCACAGCAATATCAATATCACTCTGTTCATGGGCTTCGTTGCGGGCTACCGAACCGAATAATAGTACATTCGCAATTGGAAGATTTTGTTCAAGAAGTATTTCCTTAAATTTCCTTGCCATTGCTAGTCCTTCTTCGCGTGTCATGATGATTTTTCAAGGAGGGAAACATAATGCTCGGCCTGTTTGAGTCGGTTTTCCACATTCTCTTTTGTAGCTTCCTGAGATGTCCATTCCACATCGTCGTATCTTGCTGCGGTTGAATATCCTGAGAGATCATCCAGTTCATCCTTTTCATTTTCCTGCCAGTCCCAATCTATGCTTTCTGCCAAAAGTAGTAGGTCATGGGATTTGAGCGGCTCTTTTTCTTTTTGCTGAATGTAAGCGGCTTTAAGTGCTTTTTCGATTGCGAGGTGGCAGTGGAAAAGAGCGAGTGCATACTTACCATTTTCAAATCCCAACTTTGCCATTTCCAGAGCATCTTTTGCTCCCTGATGCCAGTGGCTCGAGGCTTGCTGCTGTGTCACGAGATTATTATACCATGAGATTCGGTGTTGAATGGTATTGCCCTCTGTGAATCCCCTCACAAACTGCCTCCGAGATCGCTTGAGTCATGCTTTTTGAGGTATAGACTGAATGCGTTATTCCCACAATCAGCATGACCACTGCAACTGCTCAAACTCCATCCAAAACAGCCGATACAGGCCAAAAGGCTACGCCGTACACACGGTTCCTCACAAACCTGCATGAGGTTCTGGATCACATGGAGGCAAGCCGGGATGTGAGGAATATTTTTGAGTCTCCGCAGAATGTTCACAAAAAGGAGGTAGAGATCACACGTGATGATGGGACATCTTCAACTTACCCCGCATTCCGTGTTCAGTTCAACAACGCACGCGGGCCGTATAAAGGTGGAATCCGATTTCATCCTGATGCGGATTTGGAAGAGGTAAAAGCGCTTGCAGCATTGATGGCTATCAAAACTGCTGTGGTCGGGATTCCATTCGGTGGTGCAAAGGGCGGAGTTCAGTTCAATCCAAAAGAACTGAGTCTAAAAGAACTCGAGCGACTCTCGCGTGGTTATATGCGTGTGATGCAGGGTGCGCTTGGGCCGTATGTTGATTGTCCTGCGCCGGACGTGAACACCAATGCAATGATCATGGGATGGATGCGTGATGAGTACGAACACATGACAGGGGAGTTCGCGCCGGGAGTCGTCACCGGAAAACCACTGGAATACGGCGGATCAATCGGACGTGATACTGCAACGGCGCGTGGAGGATTCTTCGTTTTGGAAGAAGTATTGGAAAGGATGGCGCTTGATCCAAAGGATCAGCGTGTTGCCATCCAGGGATTTGGGAATGCGGGTGCAGCAATTGCGCAGTATCTGCATGACCGCGGTTGCACGATTGTTGCAATCTCCGATTCGCGCGGGGGCGTGTATAGCGAGGAGGGGATTGATCCGGTTCGAATTATGAAGTACAAAAAGAAGACGGGGCAGGTTCGTGGATATTATTGCGAGGGATCTGTGTGTGATGTTGAGAGGCTGAATCTGGATAGTGCGGAACTCATAAACAATGAGGAACTTATCACCTGCGATTGCGATATTCTTATTCCTGCAGCTCTGGATAACGTCATCACAAAAGAGAATGCAGGTGATATCAAAGCCAAGATAATACTTGAACTTGCAAACGGGCCCACGACTCCGGAGGCGGATAAAATTCTGGACGAGAAGAAAGTGAGAGTCATCCCTGATGTTCTTGCGAATGCAGGGGGGGTCACAGTTAGCTACTTCGAGTGGACACAAGGCAGGAGCGGAGAGCAGTGGACTGCAAATAGGGTTGATGACGAGCTCAAACGGATCATTTTAGCTGCATATCGTGAGGTTCGTCGTGAAGCGCGTCGTGAGGGCTTAAGCTACAGAAAGGCTGCGTATCTGATTGGGGTCAAGAAGATGGCGGAGACGATGAAGGCACGCGGTTGGTGTGGCAACGGGTGTTAGTCTGGATAATTTTGTTTAGAACAAATGATTGATAATTGATAATGGATAATTGATAATTAGGTCCATGTACGATGTAATTATCGTTGGGCTTGGATGCGCGGGCTACACCGCAGCGGTTTACTCTGCGCGGTACAAACTCAATACTTTACTGGTTGGGCAGGAAGAAGGTGGGATGGGGATGACTGCGGCGGAGGTGGGGAACTGGCCGGGAGACATAGAAGTAAAGGGTCCGGATTTGATGCAGCGGATGAAGGAGCATGCGGTGAGCTTTGAGGAGGTCACTGAAAAACTTGCAAAGGTTGAGGCGGTGGAGAAAATATCAAATGGATTCAAGGTAACGATGAGTGGTGGTGAAACTGCTGAGTCAAAAGCTTTGATCTTTGCAACCGGATCCGTGAAACGTCATCTTGGCGTTCCGGGTGAGGAAAAGCTCTCCGGCAAGGGTGTCACATACTGCGCAACGTGTGATGCTTTCTTTTATAAAGGAAAGGATGTTGCAGTAATAGGAGGAGGGGACAGCGCTGTAGAAGGTGCTGCAATTGCTGCACAGGTTGCGAACAGAGTTTATCTCGTACACCGTCGCGATAAGTTTCGTGCAGAGCCCTATTGGGTAGAAAAAGTCAAAGAGCGCGATAATGTCACATTGGTTTTGGAGAGGAATGTCATGGAAGTTTTGGGTGAAGAGAAAGTTGAAGGAGTCAAACTGGATAAACCTTTTGAGGATTCAGAAACTCTGAAAGTTGACGGAGTCTTTATAGAAATTGGCGCGAATCCTTCAGTCGATCTCCCCAAGTCACTCGGTTGCGAGATTGATGAAAAAGGATTCCTTGCGGTCAAATCCGATATGAGCACGTCAGTTCCCGGAGTCTTTGGAGCGGGAGACGTCACAAATGCTTCCAATTATTTCGCACAATTTGCGACTGCGGCGGGGGAGGCGGCTGTTGCGGTTTATGGGGTGTTTAATTATCTGCAGGGGGGTTAAGGTGGCGCGGGTGCATCCGGTTGTTTTGCATGAATGAGATACGGTTTGTGATTTTAAATGTGTCCGAAACGGCAGGATCGCTCGCGCTGGGACAAGCATCTCTGACACAAATCTTCGTTCAAGTATTCTTGTCCCTGCGCGAGCGGTCATGTGCCAGTCGCGCTCCGCGCTCCGGCACATGACACACCCGCGCCACCTTAAGTGATGTATGCTACGGCGGATTATGTGGTTTTTGTATGCCCTTTTATCGCCTGTGTTTTACGGAGCAGTAAACGTGACTGATTCAATTCTGGTCAAGAAATATACGAAGAACGCAATGGCTATTCTTTGGGCGTTGGGAATAGCCAAGATTCCTATTGTGGTGATAGTACCTTTTATTATTGATGTGCGATCAGCATGGATGTTGCCTGTGGTGCTAACCAGCCTGCTCGCATATGGAGGCGATTTTTTGTACTACCGGGCAATTCGCCGGTTGGATGTTTCTGTTATGAATGCAGGGTGGGCAATTCTTGCAATAGTTATAAGTATTGGTGGGTTTATATTCTTCGGCGAATCATGGAATGCGATGCAATCTGTTGGTGTGATTATGGTATTGGGTGGAGTAATTTTGCTTTCGGTTTGGCATAAGAATATTCCAGTAATATGGACAGCCTGCATGTTTCTTCTCATGTCCTTTGCATATGCTCCGGGACTTCTAGTTCAAAAAGCATCACAAGTGGATGGTGCACACATAATAGTAATTCTGTATTGGTTCTTCTGTACAAAAGCATTTGTACAATGTTTATTTCCTATCCTTCGAAAGCACTGGCGGCGAACAGTGATTGACGAGATATTCCCGTTAAAGTTTTCTTTCAGTTTGTTCATCTTTTTTGGCGTCATATTCTGGATTTTGGGTGCCTTTTTCAGCATTTTGGCTTTCAGGACTGGTTTCGTCTCTCTTGTATCAGTCGTGGGCAACGTTCAACCGTTTGTTGTGATATGTATGGCATTGATTATTGCCAGCCTGCTTCCTGCATATGCTCCAAAGGAACTCCTCACAACCCAATCCGTTCAAATAAAGCTCGTAAGCTTTTGCATTGTATTTGCAGGCCTTGCAATGCTTGCGGTGGGATAAGTTTTCCGTAGATACTGATTGGCATTAGAGTGTTGCAGTTGTAGCGTATATCCCCATGAAGGAGGTTAGGCTATTTGGATGTGATGGCTTTTTGGAAGCTTTGCAAGCTGACTTAGCAAGGAGAGATTTGGATTGCGATGTAGTTCCTATTGGTGACAAGAGTAAGGTTTTTCAGTACAAAGTGATCATCAAATGTGGTGAGGATGTACGTGAGCAAGTACTAAAAGCTGTTTGGGAGATGACAGAGTCATAGTCACCTTCTCATCCTTTTCCTTGCTCTTCCCCAATTTTCGCGTACTCTATCCACACTTTTCCAAATATTATGCCCCGCGGAAAGCGCATAGTTTTTGCCGGCTTCTGCAAGGAATGCAATCGCAGGAATGCGACTGTGCGGCTGCACAGGCAAAAAGGGGCAAAGAGCTGGAAGGATTTTGGGCCGACTGATGGGGATCTGAAGAAGTTTTGTCCGAGTTGCAGGAAGAGGACGGCTGTGAAAATAAAAGAGGAGAGGCACAGTGCGAAGTAGGTGAACGCCTGTGCACACAAAATGTGTTCAAAACACGAATACAAAGTGTGATCAACCGGAAGTTGAAAATGAAGCTCGACATTCGGGGTTTTACTGATTACATTGCGATTACTCTTGATCAAGCATTTTGTACAACTCTCTTGCCATGAAAATCGGCGAAGTTATTAAAACTTTATACGGCGTGAATACAGATGTTGCTCTGGTTGCGCCGGCGGACGCCTCTCATGGTGACCTTACGACTAATGTTTGTATGCAGGTGAGTAAAAAAGTAGGTAAGAGCCCGGAGGAGATCTCGGAGGGTGTAATAAGTGCTATTAAAGGTGAGGAAGTAGTTGATTCAGTAGTTTTTGCGAAGCCTGGCTTCATTAACATCACATTGACCGGGGAAGCGAGGATGAAATTGGTGCAGGAATCGTGGGGGGCGTGTAAGGCGCAGGAGAAGAGGGATGAGGCACCGGTGATCGTGGAGTACTCACATCCAAATATTGCGAAGCCACTTGGCGTTCATCACATCCTGAGTACTGTAATCGGGCAGGCGATTACCAATTTGTACCGCCATCAGGGTTATTCAGTTGTAAGTTGGAATTATGTTGGAGATTGGGGGACACAGTTTGGAAAATTGGCGGTGGCGTTGGAAAAATGGGGTAAGAAAGGCAAAAAGGCATCAGATTACACTCTTCAGGAGCTTTTGGATCTGTATGTTAAATTCCATGAAGAAGCGGAAAAAGATAAGTCACTGGAGGAAGAAGGGCGTGCGGCATTCCGTCGCCTGGAAGAAGGTGATGAGGATATCCGTGCGTTTTGGAAGGATGTAGTTGATATCAGCCTAAAGGGTTTGGATGAGCTATATGATCGTCTGCACGTTTCATTTGATGTTACAAAGGGGGAAAGCCCGTACGAGGACGCAATGCCCGAAATCATCAAGGAAGGGAAAAAGAAGGGGGTTTTTGTGGATGGTGAAGACGGGGCGCTGATCGTAGAGTTTGATGATGAGAGTCTTCCTGTTTATATGATCGTAAAATCTGATGGGGGTACGCTGTACTCAACTCGTGATCTCGCTTTGGCACTCGATCGAAAGAAATCTTACAAGCCACAGGCAGTGCATCACGTTGTGGACGTTGCGCAGCAAACTTACTTCCGTCAACTATTTGCAACAATGGATAAGTTGGGGTGGGAGATGGACCACGAAAACCATGTCGTGTACGGGCGTATGAGCTTTGCTGAAAAAGGAATGAGTACACGAAAAGGGAACATCCTCAAGCTTGAAGATGCATTGGATGAAGCTGTGAAGCGCGCGGAGAAATTAATTGAGGAGAAGGAATCTGAGGTCAAAGGCTCAGAGCGAGACGATCTTGCAGAGATGATGGGTGTGAGCTCATTCGTCTACACAATCCTGAGTCAAAACAGGAAGCACAACATTGTCTTCACATGGGATAAAGCGCTTACGTTTGAGGGAAACAGCGCACCCTATCTTCAATATACTCATGCGAGGGCTCGCTCAGTTCTTAGAAAGGCTGAATCGCAGAAAATTATCAATTTACAAGTGTCAATTTTCAAACAATTTTCAATTTTCAAGGATCAAAAGTTGTCTGAGGTAGAGCTCGAAGAAAAAGAGTTAATTTTGATGCGTCGTCTGATCCTATTCTCAGAAGTTCTTGAGGACGCAAGGCGGGATGCAATGCCACATAAACTCACAAACTATCTCTATTCCCTTTGCCAGGATTACAACACGTTTTACAACGCACTCCCAATTCTAGATTCCAAAGATCCCGTTCGCTCGCTTCGGTTGGCTTTAACGGGCATCACTTCCGACATCTTAAAAACCGGTGCCGAGATTCTTACTCTCCGCGTGCCGGATCGCATGTAATTTTTTACCCCCAGTGCCATGCAGCGCACATTCTTCACTTTCATTATCATCGCATCGATTGGTGTATTGTTCGTCGGATAGAAGAGTCCGGTATAATCCTGATGATGCACATCAAAGCCTCAGTTTTGGCAATACCAGCACTCATAATCCTCACTTCGTGCGGAGGCTCCGAGGAGTTCGAGGATACTTTTACGTTCACGGAATCAGACGTGGAAGAAATCAGTGCGTTGCTGGATAGGATCGAGGGTGAGGAGGGAGTTCTTCCTGAGGGTGAGGAAGGTGAGTCACTTGTTATCCCCGGAGTTGAAGAAATTGAGATAGATGCTGCTGATGCCCATCGCTTTGATAATCTTCGCTCAGAACTTGGTGCTCTTGAAGAAAATACGTACAGGGTTACGAATGTGTTTTTGAATGTCCGCTCAACTCCATCAATCCATGCTGATCTTGTGGAGGAGTTAAGGCAGGGCGATTATGTCCGAGTGCTTTCTTTCCCGGATGCAAAGTGGGCGGAGGTTCAGCTCTCGGATGCGCGCAAAGGATTTGTCTCCACGGCTTATATTTCTCAGGTCATCTCGGAAAACCAGCTTGAAGAAGTCAAAAAACGATACGAGGGACAGTACGAGGTCAACTTCCGGTTTTTAAATGTCCGTTCGGAACCCTCAACTCAGGGGCTAAAACTCGGTGAGTTAAACGCGCATGAAATCGTCAAACCAATCGCGTTTCATGACGACTGGGCACGCGTTCCATTTGGCGATGGCGAGGGATTTGTTGCAGCTGATTATCTCAAACCATATTTCCCAAAACTGATTGTTCGTCAGGAAAAATTTGCATTGCCGATCTTGCGTTACCGCGGAGATGATCCGGAAGTTGCGGATGTTCTTGTGCGCCAGGTGGCATTCCTAAAGTCACAGGGGAAGAAGGTGATGACTCTTCGCGATTTTTATAATCTGCTTATGAAACAGGAGAGGGAGGATGCAAATCTCCCGGAGGGGCGAGTTCTCCTGCTTATTTCTGATGTGACTAAAGAAACAGTCAAAGATATTGCAGATGCGCTCCGGGCATCTTCTGTAACCGCAACGTTCTTCTTCCAGACAGACCAAATCGGACAGGGCGGAATTTCCCCTCAAATTGTTAAGTCGATTGCCTCGAACGGGAATGATGTACAATCCGCGTCTTTTAGTGGGGATGACCTGCGTGCAATGACGAATACAAATATCCTCAAAGAGCTCGCACAAAGCCGGCAGATTCTGGAGGACATCACGGGGCAGGATGTCTTTGCGGTTGCGTATCCTCGTGGAGGGGTCAACGATCGTGTTGCGGAGCAGGCTGTGCAGACGGGGTACCTATTTGGAGTCACTTTGACTCCTGCAGTGGGTGAGAGTTTTGAGAGGGCTCAGTTTTTGAAGTTGCCCTCGAATAGTATTACGTCTTCTACGACGGAGGGGACGTTGAAGTCGTTGGTGGGGATTAAGTGATAGAATGGCTTTCCATGTCATTCCTCGATTTCCTCTTTCCCAAGCAATCCCTCGGTGGCCGAGAAGGTGCGTGGGTCACGGAAGAAGAGCTTGAGAGCCTCACGCTCAGGCCAAAAATCTTTGAGATTCCAGAGCTCAGGAAGCGTGGCATAAGATCGCTGGACCGTGTTTTTGCAATGGGCGGGTATCATGACTCTCGTCTTTTAAAAGATGCGATTCACACGTTCAAGTACAGGAGGATTCCGGGGGTGGGGGAGGCGTTGGCGGATAAATTATCGGAGTCATCTTGCAATGTGATTGATAGTGATTCCTGCCTCTGCCCCGTCCCCCTCCATTTCCTCCGCAAATTCTGGCGTGGGTTTAATCAGGCAACATATCTTGCGGAGCGTGTCAGTAAATCTGCAGGAGTCCCGGTTTGCAATCTTCTCAAACGGACACGGCCTACTGGCCATCAGGCAAAGCGTGGGAAGAAGGAGAGGTGGAAAGCGCTTCGTGGAGCGTTTCGGATGAAGTCAAAAAATTGTGATGGTCATAAAACGGTTTATCTTGTGGATGACGTGTTTACGACTGGTTCAACGTTGGAGGAGTGTGCGAGGGTACTTAAGAAGGGGGGTGTGGAGAGAGTGGAGGCTGTGGTGCTCGCGTATGATTGACCCCACATCATTTTCCCCCGAACGCAATCCGATCTCTGTGGAAAACTTTTATTTTTTCCACAGTGGGGGTACTCTCCATTTCCCATGACGTGGATACTTTCTGGAATTGCATTCCTGGCTTTACTGACTCTTCTCGTTATTGCCCATGAACTCGGGCATTACTTTGCATCTGTTTGGTCAAAAGTTACAGTCGAGGAATTTGGCTTTGGCTTGCCACCTAGAGCCAGAAAGCTATTTAGCCACAAGGGTACTCTATTCTCTCTTAACTGGATCCCATTCGGAGGATTCGTTCGCCTCAAAGGGGAGAACAGCCTGGATCCTCTGGAACGAAAAAAGAAAGGCAGCTTTGTTGCGGCTTCCATTCCTGCGCGGCTGATCATTCTCTCCGCAGGAGTCTTTATGAATTTTGTCATTGCGCTTTGTCTATTCACTTTCGGATTCTGGGCGTGGCAATGGGCGCCGACGTATCTCAGCTTGGATGCTCTTAAAGATGGAGAAGCAAGAAGCGAAGTGCAGGTAGAGTGGACTCTTTACGTTTCGGAAGTTGTGGAGGGGGCAAATGCTGAGGAGGCGGGTGTGGAGAATGGCGAAATTCTTTCTGCTATAAACGGCGAGCGTGTCACAACGGTGGAAGAGGTCCTTGCAATTCAGGAGGGAAAAAGTTCGGTTGAGTACACGCTACTCTCCGATGCTGATGCACTTGCAACTACGGAAGACGAATTTCGTAACAAGCGAACAGTTGAAGTTATGCTTGATGACGGGAAATCCGGCGTTGCTCTCTCACCGTTTGCACTAAATATCACTGGGTCCGAGAGATCGCTTACAGAAGGCGTTTCTCTCGCATTACGAGAATCATGGACTGTTACTTCGGGGACCGTTCAGGGTGTAGGGCGTCTGCTTGGCAATCTGTTCATAGAACAACGTGTTCCAAGTGATATCGCCGGCATTGTTGGAATTGCACAGCTTACACACAGTTCAGTGCAGCAGGGATTGATGAAATATCTCAGGCTTGTTGCTCTTCTTTCTTTGAGTCTTGCAGTCCTGAACATCCTCCCGTTCCCTGCACTTGATGGAGGGCGAGTGGTATTTGTGCTTTACGAACTCATTGTACGAAGGCCCGTAAACCGCCGGTTTGAAGTTGTGACGAATGGTCTGGGAATTGCTTTCATTATGGCATTGATGCTTGCAGTTACGTGGAACGATGTGCTTCGTATCCTATCTTCTTCCTGACTCTTATCATGGAAAATTTTCAATTATCAAGGATCAATTATCAAACAATTTTCAAATATCAATTTTCAATTTTTCAAACGTTTGATACTTGAAAATTGATACTTGTTTGGAAATTGTAAATTGTAAATTGAAAATTTTCTCCGACCACTTTCCCGTCAACAAAAAATGAGTGTATCGCAGTGCAAGACCCTCTGGACTTCCATACTCAAAAAGCTTGAGCCCACGCTCCAACGCGCGATGATGATCACTTGGTTCAAGGATACCGCGGTTTTGGGCAAAGATGAGGGTCAGCTCATCGTAGGTTTGCCCCTCCCCATGTTTTTGAACTGGCATCTGGAGCACTACAAGGATCAAATCCTAAAAGTTGCAAAGGAACTTGATCCTTCGATTGAGAAAATCGTTTATCACGTGGATCTTTCGCTGCAGGATGATGAGACGCGCGCGGTGGATATCCTAAAACTCTTTCCGGAGAAGAGAAGTAGGAAGCTCCCGAACAAACCGGAAGTCAAATTAGGGGAAGGCCTTAAAAGCAAGATGCTCAACCCGCGTTATACGCTGGATAGTTTTGTTGTTGGGCCGAGCACCCGCCTTGCACATGCCGCCGCACTCTCCATTGCTGCACAGCCGGGAGGAAAGTATAACCCATTCTTTATATACGGCGGAGTTGGTCTTGGCAAAACTCATCTTTTGCAGGCTGTTGGGAATGAGCTACTCAAAAATGATCCGAGTGCAACGGTTCTTTATACAACTTCGGAAGAATTTACGAATCAGGTTGTGGAAGCTATCAAGCATCAAAAAATGGAGCAGCTCAGAAGAAAATATCGTCAGGTAGATATGCTGATCATTGATGACATCCAATTCTTTGCAGGAAAAGAACGAACACAGGAAGAGTTCTTCCACACGTTTAATACGCTTCTGGAAGCCAGAAAACAGGTCGTCATCAGTTCCGATCGCACTCCGCAGGAGCTACATGACACAGTTCAGGATCGCCTACGTTCGCGGTTTGAGCGCGGCATGGTCGCAGATGTAAAAATGCCCGATTACGAAACGCGTCTTGCAATTCTCACGGAACGTGCAAAGGAATACGAGATAATCTTTGATCACAAGGTACTCGCGTTCATTGCAAAATATGCAACCGATAGCGTGCGCAGTCTGGAAGGCATACTCATGCAGGCCGTTGCGCAGTATGATTTGGAAAAACAAACGCCAACGGAAAATTCGATTGCGGAAATTATGTGCAAGCTCTCGCGCGATCCCGGTAAGGCAGAGGAAGATCCGGTAGGGTTTGATGTTCCTGCAAAAAGAGCGCCACGCATCGAAGACATTCTGGAAAATGTAAGCGGTTATTACTCCATTCCAATTCAGGAGATGGTTGGAACGTCCCGCACCCGCGACACACTCATCCCGCGGCAGATTGCAATGTATCTCTGTTCCAAGCATCTTAGGATCAGCCTGCAAAAACTTGGCGAGCGCTTCTCCGGTCGCGATCACTCAACAGTCATCCATTCCGTTAAAAAGATCAAAAATAAGATTAATGAGGATCCGGGGTTGATACGGGAGATTAATGCGATTGAGAGGGAGTTGGGGGTGGGGGTTTAGGATCAGGGCTTGCGTGCCGTGAAAAGTCTTGACTCAAGTTGCCTGTAGATA
This sequence comes from uncultured Candidatus Peribacteria bacterium, assembly GCA_964632395.1. Taxonomy (GTDB): domain Bacteria; phylum Patescibacteriota; class Gracilibacteria; order Peribacterales; family Peribacteraceae; genus CAZWES01. The sequence goes on from CAZWES010000004.1 coordinate 41,189, forward strand.
GTATTGTCCTGCACCCATGGCAGATGACAAATCAACACCGGCAACAAAGCAGGATATTGAGATGCTTATGAAAGAAATGGCGAAGTTATACGATCATACATCAGCAGTAAAAGAAGAGCTAAGAGAAGAACTAAAAGAAGAACTTACCAAAGACCTGAAGAGGTACATCGATAAAAAACATCAGGACACGCTGGACGAGATTAAGTTTTACAATGGGAAGCTCCAACGTGATTTTGTATCTGCAATGGGCGACCAGACAAGCCAATTCAAGGACAGAGCCGACAATCATGAAATCAGAATCACAAAAGTTGAGCATCGTCTGGAGACTGCAGGAATTGGAGTCTGACCGTCCGGCGAGCGCTTCTCCGGTCGCGATCACTCCACAGTCATCCATTCCGTTAAAAAGATCAAAAACAAGATTAATGAGGATCCGGGGTTGATACGGGAGATTAATGCGATTGAGAGGGGGTTGGGGGTGGTGGCTTAGAAGAGTATTAAATTGCTATCAAATAGCTGGCAACGTACAAAAATAAGTCATACAATGTTTTCGATGCAAACCGTAAGCCACCAGAAATTGGCATGGCACACTTTGGTCCGGCCTACGCCGGAGGAGCTAAACGTGCTCCAGGAAAAGTATAGCTTCCATGAACTTGATATCGAAGACTGCCTTAGTGAGCACGAGAGGCCGAAGATTGATGAGTATGAGGATTACCTGTTCCTTGTTTTGCACATCCCGTATTTTGATAAGGCAACGAGGAGTATTCTGAAGGATGAGGTTCACCTTTTCGTCGGGCAAAACTATGTGATTACGTTGAATGATGGAAAGATAAAAGTTCTGGATGAGTTCCGTGAGATGCTGGAAAAATCGGGTGCTGAGTGTGAGGAATATCTTGGTAAGGATGCGGGGTACTTTTTGTATGAGCTCATCAATTTGCTTTTTGAGTCCTGTTTTCCGCTTGTAGATGGGCTTACCAAGAAGCTCCGGGAACTTGATGCAATTCTTTTTGAGGCGGAGCGTGAGGAGAAAGTTCTTCGCACTATCCTAGAACTCAAGCGAAGCATTATCGCGATGCGCCGCATCCTGCTTCCGCAACGTTCGCTTGTTGCATCGCTTGAACACAAAAGTAAAAAATTCATCAGTGAGGATATGGATGTTTATTTTGATGATGTGCTTGATGCAATTGAGCGGCAGTGGGCACTTTTGGAAACTGCCAAAGAAGTAAGCGATGCACTGCAGCAATCTTTTGAGTCGTGGATTCAAAATAAGACGAACCGCATCATTCGTTTCCTGACTGTGATGTCCGTAACTATGCTTCCGCTTACTGTGATCACAGGGTTTTACGGAATGAATGTTCATCTTCCTTATGCAAAGGAGGTTTATGCGTATTTTGGGATTGCAATTGTTTTGTTTGTATTTCTTGTGGCATCGCTTGCGTATTCTGTTTGGCGTAAATGGCTCTGATGCGCTTCGCGCGAATTGATAATGGCTAATGGATAATTGATAATGGAAAATTATGAAAAATTTCAGATTAAAAATTGCGGCTGTCATCATCGTAGCTGTTTTGTTGGTTGTGGTTGGTGGTGTGTTTTTGAGTCAGAAGATTGCACATCGGAGAAATGTTCGGGAGGCTGAGGAGCTGCTTTCGCGTGAGCTTCCTCCGGTTACTGAGGTGGTTAGTGCAACTTCGGTGGAGTCTGGAATCAAGGATGAGGTCAACTTACCGGTTCCCTTCACCGTTCAGGCGCCGCATGGTGATTGGGGAATGCCCTATCAGGAAGCTTGTGAAGAGGCTGCAGCTTTGATGGCAATCAGGTATTCCTTTAGCAATCCAATTTTGGATGCGGATGATGCGGATACTGCTATCAAAGACCTCGTGCGTGATACTGACGTTTTGCTTAACTCGGGAGTAGATCAAACGGCAGAGGATGTGATGGATCTAATCATAGAAATTGAGCACCTGATGCCGGTCAAACTGATTCACAATCCATCCGTAAAAGATTTGAAGATCCAGCTTTCGATGGGCAATGTTGCAATAGTACCGGCAGCGGGGAGGAAGCTTGGGAATCCTTTTTACAGTGGTGATGGGCCTCGGTATCACATGCTGGTTCTTCGCGGATACACTGCGGATGGGTACTTCATAACTAACGATTCCGGTACAAGGCGTGGGGAAGGTTATCTATACCTGTTTGATGTTGTGATGGAAGCGATGGGGGATTGGAATGATGGGAAGCCGGAAAGTGGTGAGAAGGTTGTGGTGGTTGTTGGAAAAATGGCTGGATGATGCGCATTTTTGGGCTATCATCTGCACATGTTCCAATCCAAAAAGTGCATCTCCACAGATAATCTGCAACAGCTTAAGTCTGATCTGGATTGTTTTCTCAAAAAAAGGAAAAAGGTGAAATGCAAATCACTGAATCGAACCGTTTCCCTTGAGAAATTACCTGATGCTCTCACTGAGCGTCACGATTCAAGAAGAAGGCTACAGGCTCTAAATGTTGGTTTGGACATTGTGCTAAAGTCTCCGTCCTGCACAAGACGTGTTATCGGAGGTCATACATGTTTTGAGTTTCGTGGAAAAGATGCCGCAGGAAAGCTGGTTATTGTGCATCTTAGGGAAGAAATTATTCAGAAAGATCGCATATTGTTTCTTGTCTCTTGTGCAACAAAATGAGAAACGAACAGGTTGAAAACCCCACCCACTAGCTAACGTGGGTCAGGATTTCCGAATCATTTTATTCCCTTGGGAGTTTTACCACTCCGCCGTAACGAAGGCACCCGCGGGACCTACTCTGATGTGCCTCTATACTACCTCTGCAATGCTATTTTAGTCAATAGCGCTCAAATGCTGGTACACTGCACGTATGCAACGCTCCTGTGCAAATTCCTGGTGCAACCAGTCCTTTGAGGTCACCGAGAGCGACATTAAGTTCTACGACAAAATTTCTCCGGTTTTTGGTGGGAAGAAATATCAGATACCGGCTCCGACGAGATGTCCGGAGTGTAGGCAGCAAAGGCGGTTAACATTCAGAAATGAGAATTGCTTATACAATCGTAATTGTGATCTATGCAAAAATCCGATGATGGCTGTGTTCCATCCTAGTAGTCACTATGCAGTTTATTGCGTTGATTGCTGGTGGTCAGATAAGTGGGATCCTACAGATTATGCACAAGACTATGATCCCAATCGTCCTTTCTTCGATCAGCTTAAAGAACTCACGCTTAAGGTTCCCAAGGCAGCGGTTCTGCAACTCAATAATGAAAACAGCAAGTACAATACACTGCTTGCTTTCAGCAAAAATACTTACATGAGTCCTGGCAGTTATTTGATGGAAAACTGCATGTATGTGAGAAAGGGGCAAAGGTGTGGTGATTGTATTAATAGCAATGCACTCAACAAGTGCGAACTGGTCTCTAACAGTACAAATTGTGACAGATGTTATTCATCTCACTACTTGGTAAATTGTCGCAATTGCTCTGACTCAAAATATCTTCAAGATTGCACTGAGCTGAAAGATTGTTTTATGTGTTCAGGAATTAATAAAAAGCAGTATTGCTACAAAAACAAAGAATATCCGAAAAAAGAATACGAACAGATTCTTACTCGCTACGAATCGGAACCCCTGGATGTCGTGTGGAAAGAGTTCGTTGAGCTTAGTTCCGGTGTTCCAAAGAAAGCACAGATTCAGCTTAACTGTGAGAATTCATCTGGGGACTACCTGTACAATTGCAAAAATGCGGTCAAATGCTTCGACTGCTTCGATATTGAGGATTCAAAGTACCTATATGAATGCGAAGGTGTAAAGGATTCAATGGATATGTGCATGCATGATAAAGAAATTGAGCTTTGTCTGGAACTGAGTTCCGGAGGTGAGAAAAATTATCGAACAAAATACTGCTACTGCACAATCGCATCGCCGAACTCTGCATATTTGCATTCGTGTTTCTATTTGCGTGACAGTTTTGGATGCGATGGAATACATGAGAGATCAAAGCACTGCATCCTCAACAAACAATATTCAAAAGAAGAATACGAAGCCCTTGTCCCGAAAGTAATAGAACATATGCAAAAGACGGGAGAGTGGGGCGAATTCTTCTCTGTAGAACTTTCTCCCTTTGCCTACAACGAAACAGTTGCTCAGGAATACTTTCCTCTAACAAAAGAAGAAGTCATATCCCGGGGATGGAAATGGAGAGATGAGGTTGACGAAGTTCCACAGGTCGAAAAAATCATTCCCGCAGAGCGTCTTCCTGATTCCATCAACGATATTCCCGATGACATCTTAAATTGGGCAATTAAATGTGAAGCAACGGGAAGGCCATTTAGAATCGTAAAACAAGAACTTGCTTTTTACAGGAAGATGAAGTTGCCGATTCCCCATCTTCATCCGGATGAAAGGCATAAAAGAAGAATGGCACTCAGAAATCCAAGAAAACTCTGGAACAGAAAATGTGCAAAGTGCCAGAAAGACATCCAGACGACATACTCGCCTGAGAGACCAGAAACGGTTTACTGCGAAGAATGCTATTTGAAGGAGGTGTACTAACAAAAAACCCCGCAAGAGGCGGGGTTCAAATGCCCATACTAGGGGCGACCCTTTGGATCGTCACCTCAGGGTACTAATAGTTTATTCTTTCCCTCTGTTCATGTCAAGGCAAATGCGCTAGCTTGTTGTGCGCTGCTATTATGTGGGGCGGGCTTGGTGCGGCCTTGGGATCGTCACCTCAGAGGTTAGGGGTTCGAATCCCCTCCGCTCCACCAAGGCAGCGTCAATACTTACCTATCCTCTACTATGACTAAAATCCAATCTCTCCACGCCCGCCAAATACTGGATTCCCGTGGCAATCCCACAATCGAAGTTGATTGCCTGCTTGATGACGGCTCGTTCGGTCGTGCCGCAGTTCCTTCCGGTGCTTCCACCGGAACACACGAAGCGCTTGAACTTCGTGATGGTGATAAAAGTTTGTTTGGCGGCAAGTCCGTTCAGAAAGCGGTCAAAAACGTCAACACCGTCATCGCGGAGAAGTTGAAGGATATGGATGTTGCGGATCAAAAAGCAGTTGATCAGGCAATGCTGGAACTTGATGGGACGGAGAACAAATCAAAGCTTGGTGCCAATGCCATTCTGGGTGTTTCGATGGCAGTTTGCCGTGCGCGTGCCGGCAGCGAGCACTGCCCGTTATGGAAGTCGCTCGCAACGCAATTTGAGATCGAAGATCCGAATGTGCTCCCGGTTCCAATGATGAATGTACTAAACGGCGGTCAGCATGCGGATTCCGGTCTTGCAATTCAGGAGTTCATGATAATTCCGTCAGAATTTTCCACATTTTCCGATGCGCTGCGTGCGGGAGTAGAGACTTTTCACACGCTTAAGAAAATTCTCAAAGAGGATGGCCACATCACTGCAGTTGGAGATGAGGGGGGATTTGCACCGCGACTCAAGACAAATCGAGAAGCTCTGGAAATGCTGATGCGTGCTATCAAGGATGCCGGCTACGGGGGCAAGATCAAACTGGCACTGGATGCGGCAGCCTCTGAGTTTTATCAGAATGGCAAATACAAAATTGATGGCAAAGAGATTTCGTCAGACGAATTGACTGCGTATTACCAAGAGCTCGTCAACGATTTCCCGATTGCTTCAATCGAGGATAGCCACAGCGAAGATGACTGGGATGGGTTCGCCTCACTTACATCAGCAATTGGCGATCGTGTTCAACTTGTAGGAGATGATTTGTACGTCACAAATGTCAAACGAATCGAACAGGGGATTGAGAAGAAAACTACGAATGCAGTGCTTATCAAGCTAAATCAAATCGGATCAGTCACAGAGACTGTGGATGCTATCAAATTGACGCAGGATGCCGGATGGAACCCGGTAATCAGCCACAGGAGCGGCGAGACTGAGGATACCTTCATCGCACATCTTGCGATTGCGTTGCGTGCCGGGCAGATAAAAACGGGTTCCCTGAGCCGTACAGACCGCGTTTGTAAATACAATCAGATCCTGAGGATAGAGGAGCAGTTGGGCGGGAAGGCGGAGTATGGTATTGTCTCCTCCCCATGATCCAATCCCGCCGCCGCCGCCATGGCGTGTATGCCATTTCTACTCCCCGTGCTTCGGGCATGAGGCGTGCAGTGGTTATGTTGGTGGTTGCAGCCGTCATAGTTCTTCTGAGCTGGATGATGTTGCGTGCCGTTATCCCTTCAGACGAGATGCACCGCGTTGCGACCATCCTAAAAGTCAGTGACCGTGGAAGAGTGGAGGTCACGATTCAGGGTGAGGGCGCAGCACAGCGCGCGGAGTCAGGTCTACGTCTTTATGATGGCGACCTAGTCAAAACTGATGCAGGTGCAAATGCGACTCTCCAGTTTTTTGATGGAACATCCGTCACTCTTGATTCAAAAAGCTCTTTGATGCTTGGAGATGTTTTGCAGGGAGTTGAATCCTCAACGATTGAATTAAGTGTACAGAGCGGTCAGGTATTCATTGAGTCCGGAACCGGTACAACAGTAAATCGGGGGCTTAAATCAAAACTTGCGCTCTCAGAGATTCCAGCTTATACAAGGGCAGTAATCGGTCGCTCAGGGGAAATGTATGAGGACTCCGAGCATGTTGTGGTATTTGCGACAACCGGTCCGGGAGTTATGTCATCAGTTGATACCGGCAAATTTATGAATCAGGAAATTATCACAGGCGAGGGGCAGGAACTCACACTGTCATCTGCCGGACTTGCAAAGATTAAAGAAGGTGCTGATCCATATGACCTTCGTTCAGTTTTAGATGACAAGGTCTTCTCAAGTTCTTTGTATATTTATGTTTCTGAGTGGCAGGATGTTGTGGAAGTTGCTGAAGCTCCGGAAGAGGAGCAGGAAACTACGGTTGATGGAGAACTGCTTGTGATTGATGAACCTGCTGACGGGTCGCTCCTTGATGAGAGCGCTGTTCTTGTAAAAGGCCGCGTCGGCTCGCGTGTGACTGTCGTCAGAGTCAACGGATATTCTGCAGAACTCAACGAGGGCGTTTTTGAGAAGGAGATTGCTTTGCCGGATGAAGAGGAGTTTTCAGTTGAGGTTCAGGCAGAGGATAAAGACGGCCTGAACGTTGCAACAAAAACTCTGGAACTCAGGCGTGATATCAAGCCACCGGAGCCTCCAATAATAACTTCCCCTGCACGAGTCACAATCGAGGACATGGCAGAAGAGCGCGAGCCCGTTCCAGTACAGGCAGATAGCTTCGAAATTGAGGGTGATCCGCCGGAAGATGCAATCGGAATCATCGTCAACGGGTATCGTCTCCAGAAGTTCAAGCCCGGAAAGCCATGGTCATACCTTGTGGATCCGGAGCTCAAAAATGTCAGAGTGGGGGAGAATACTTACGAGGTGATCGCAGTTGATCACTCAGGTAACCAAAGCGAACCTGTTTCGATTGTCATCCTCTGGAAAGCACAGCCGGTTCCGGAGATTCCGGAGGGTGAGGATTTGCCACGTGATGAAGGCGCAGCACTTTATCCGGGGTCACTCCGAGTAATCGCTCCAACATCAGATGGAAGTCAATTTGTAACAAATCTTTCAGAAGTTTTGATCGAGGGAGAGACGCATCCGGAGACTCATTCTGTGAGCGTCAACGGTTTCACTTTAACTTTGTATGAACCCGGGAAAGTCACATGGAATTACATTGCGAAAGAGGAGTACAGGAACTTCAAAGTCGGCGTTAATCGCTACACGGTTGTCGCTCGGAATCGTGAGGGGATGATTTTGGATGTTGTGAGGTATGTGGTGGAGAGGAGGTAGGTGAACGCCCGCGTTGACTCCACGCAGTTGCCGTTTTCACAAGCCGCGCCCTCGGAGGGGCGCTCTGCGTTTTGGAATTATTTCCACACGCAGAGCAGCCTTCCACGGCTGCGGCTCGGGGAAAATCGACTGGCTGAAGTTTGAAAACTACAGACACACCCACTCCATCTCGGTAGTAAGAGAGCATGCTAAATCAATGTGAGGCTTTCTCCATCACCACAAAACCCATCCCACACAGGCGCCTCAACTTGTGCATCTTTTTGAGTATCAGGTGACACAAACTCCAACCTCCACGCATGCAACTGCATAGTCTTAACACCATATTTCTCGGAAATTGTCTGACTCGCACTCGTCCCATACGTCTCATCCCCCAAAACCGGATGGCCGATTGAGGCTAAGTGCACGCGGATTTGATGAGTTCGACCTGTCTTAATTTCACATCTGAGCAGTGCAGAATCGTCAGTGCTATCAAGTACTTCATACATCGTCACAGCTTCCCGGCTTTTACCTGTTTTAAAAAGTGACATCTTCACACGATTAACAAGTGATCTGCCGATTGGAGAATCTATCATTGCTTTCTTCTCTTTAGGGATTCCGGCCACGATTGCGAGATATATTTTTTTGACTGTACGGTCTTTGAATTGTTTTTTTAAGTAGGCGAGCGCTTCAGTATTTTTTGCGATAAGGAGGCAACCGGTTGTTTCTTTGTCGAGTCGATGGACGAGTTCAAGATTTTTATCATTGAGCTCTTCCCTGAGTTTTTCTATCAACGTCACTTCACCTTTAGTTTGTTCAGCTGGGTGCACGGTCATGCCGCGGGGCTTGTTGATGACGAGGCAGGAAGCGTCTTGGTAGAGGATGGGTAACATTTGGGTATCAGTCTACCATTGCTCTGATTAGTGGATAGAGGATAGTGGATAGTGAAATGAAGTGATTACTATCCTCTATCCACTATCCTCTTTTTTCGTTTCACGAATCACTCCATTCTGCTACAGTCCCCCAGGCTAACCCCACTCCTATGCGCCTTGTAGAAGTTGCGCGATCTCTCGGCATGACGGGTCAAAAACTGCGACGTGAACTCACGCAGGTGGATTTTGGGGTAAAGCCGACGGATAGAGAGGTGCCCGATACTGTGGCACAGGGGATAATCCGCTATATTTCGCAGAAGTATGGGATAGAGGTGAAGGATGAGTCTGAGGTTGCAGAGGAGGAGACACAATTATCGGAAGAGGAAGTTCAGGAAGAAGCATCAGAAGTTTCTGATGAGGAAGTGGTTGAGTCTGAATCACCAGAGGATGTGAAGGAGGCGAAGGGAGAGAAAGAGGGAGAAAAAAAGGAGCAGGTGCACGTCATGCGAAAGCTCACGCTTGAGGATGTTTCCGATGCTGCGGTTAAAGCCCATGCTGCAAAAAGTCCTCCTTCGCGTCGCAGGAAACCTTCAGCCAGGCGCACAGGTAGAACTGTACAACAAAAAAGAAGGAAGCACGCGGTTCAGGAGCAGATCAAAAAGAAGGAAGGCGTGGTTGAGATCCCGGACGCTATCACGGTAAAAGAGTTTGCGGAAAAGACAGGAGTGCAGGTGCCGGAGGTTGTTTCCACTCTTATGAAAAACGGTGTGATGGCATCCATCAACCAAAACATTGATTTTGACACAGCGGCAATTGTTGCGGAAGAAATGGATATTCAGGTTAAAAAAACACAGGTTGAGGTTTCCGCAGAAGGTTTGCTCACGGGAAATCTGGAGGAATTGCTTAAAGAGGATGATAAATCCGTACTCAAACCGCGAGCGCCGATCGTTACGATTATGGGGCACGTTGATCACGGTAAGACTGCAATTCTGGATGCTATCCGAAAAACTGATGTGGTTTCCGGAGAGGCTGGAGGAATCACACAAAAGATTGGTGCTTATCAGGTAGAGAATGATGGCAAACCAATCACGTTTTTGGATACTCCGGGACACGAGGCATTCACTTCCATGCGCGCACGTGGTGCGCAGATCACAGACATCGTAGTTCTAGTCATCTCCGCAGATGAAGGCATTAAGCCGACAACGGTGGAAGCAATTGATCATGCAAAAGATGCAGGAGTCCCGATTTTGGTTGCCATAAACAAGATGGATCGCGAGACTGCAGATCCGGATAGAGTTAAAGGGGAGCTTGCAGGTCACGATTTGCAGCCGGAAGAGTGGGGTGGCAAAACTCCGGTTGTTCTCTGTAGTGCAAAGACAGGGCAGGGGATTGATGAACTTCTGGATTCAATTCTCATCTTATCTGAAATCGCAGAGCTAAAAGCCAGTCCATCGCGCCCTGCAGTTGCAACGGTTGTAGAAAGCCATCTTGATTCCTCGCTTGGTCCCGTGGCCTCAATCGTGGTCAACGCAGGAACCCTGAGGAATGGTGATTCCATTGTCTGCGGTGCAACTTCCGGTCGCATAAAGTATATGGCTGATGCAAGTGGCGAGAGCCTTGATGAAGTTCAGCCTTCAGGTACTGTCCGCATTTCCGGACTTTCCGCAGTTCCAAGAACTGGTGATATTCTTCAGGTTGTGCAGGATGATCAGGAGGCTAAAAAACTGCTTTCACAGATTCAGGATGCGCGGGAACGCGATCGAAAGCGCGGTCTTGCGGACCTTATCACCCGCCTTTCCGAAGGGCAGATGACGATGCTCAAGATTGTTCTAAAAGCCGATTCGCAGGGTGAGATTGAGGCGATACGCGGTGCGCTTGCAAAGATTGAAAAGGAAAGCCAGGGAGTAAAAGTGATGCCGAAAGTAATCCACACGGCATGCGGGAACATTACAGAGAGCGATGTGATGATGGCTGCAGCAAGCGAAGGAATTGTGCTTGGCTTCAACGTTATAGTTTCTACTCATGTGGAGGAAATGGCTCAAACTCAGGGCGTAAAGGTCAAACTCTATGACGTAATCTATGAGTTGATTGATGATGTGGAGAGCCTTCTCTCCGGTCTTGTTGAGCCGGAGGAGGAAGAAAAAGTTGTGGGTCACCTGGAAGTTCGTGCATTATTCTTCCGCAAAAAATCAGATCAGGTGATTGGCGGAATGGTGACTGATGGAATGTTCAAGCGCGTGCCTTTCCGGATTATGCGGGATGGCGAAGAGGTCGGAGCCGGCCGCATCACAAATGTAAAAAATGGCGAAAAAGACGTAAAAGAATCCAAGGAAGGCAGAGAGTGCGGTCTTCGCATCGACTGTTCTGCAGATATACAAGAGGGCGACGTTATCGAAGGATTCGTCAGGGAATTTAAGAAGAAGGGATAGTTACCCCGGTATTTTTTCTGGAAACTCAACTGCCATCACGATCTCTGTTACTTTTTCTGGTTTTTCTATTTCCAAATTTTTAAGAGTGGTCAGAAAGTGTTTAAGATTTACCTGGTCTATTTTTGCTTCCTTGGTTTCACCTTCCACTTTTTCAATAGCTGCGTAAAATGGATCAGTCTTTTTCACATATTGCTTAAAGTTTGCCGCCTTAAGAGCGATCGGCTTATTAATTATTTTCCAGATTTCTCTACCATCACTGGCATCGGAAACGAGGTCATGGAAGTCATTTACAACTTTTGCAGCTTCTGCGTTGCCACCCATCTTTGCAATTGCAGATTTGCATTGAGGATCATTCCTGATCGAAAGCAATTTGTTCAATGCTTCAACTTCGCTTGGTTTGCTTGGGAGTATGTTCGTCCCCGCAAGCGCAAGTGTGCCAACTCCGTAGGCTGCGGTAAGTGCATCGCTGTGCGAGAGGCCTTTGCCTTTTACAATCTTTTTGCCTGTTGTAATTGCGCTAAGCAGGAACAGAATTGCAAAAACACCAAATCCGGCAGCTCTTGCTGTAAGAGCCATTGGGCTCCTGTGCTTATCCACAGGCTCCACACCCGGAGGTGCAAGATTTAGCTTTCCACCTTTTCCGATCAGGCCAAGCTTTTCTGCGCATGCATAAGCTTGAGGGCATGTCCGTTTGATGTTTTGTGCTCCGAACTCTGGCAGACTTTTCATCCTACCGATCGGGTCCATGGACATGATCGTATCCAGTGCCATTTCCATTCTATTCAGTCTTGCAAGAGTTGCAGCACGCTCTGCAGGTGTTGCCTTAGGATGAATAAGTTCTTTTGCGTTGTAGATTTGCTTACGCAACTCATCAATTCTCTTAAAGTTCGGCAGAGCACTTTTTCCGTATCTGTGTAGCTTGTTTGAAGGATCGGTGTAATAAAAAATTTCATCTTCAATTTTGCTCATTTCATCATCAAGTGTTACATCGCTTGAATCGCGCTCAACGAACACGCCATTTATCTTTTTTGCTTCCTTGGTTTTGGGATCAACAGTTTTTTCCATTGCCGATGGTGCTTTAAGCATTTTGAGGAGACTTTCCAGCACCTTTTCCCTCGCCTCAAAAAATTCTTCAGCCTTTTTTCCCAACTTTGCAGTAATCTCACTGTTTGTCAGACTTGTATCAGTTTTACACTTGAGTGCTTCCAAATTCAGCTGAGTCGCGGATTCTATCCAATGTTTTACAAGTTCACGATCCCGAGCAGTTTCAATCTTTCCTTTATCCAGTATCTTTGTAAGATTTCTTACGATGTTCACACGTCTTTCTTCACTTACAAGCAATGCGGCAGAAAAATCTTCAGCCAGAGCTTGATTGGTTGATTTTTCTTTGCCCTCCTTGGATTCTGGTGGTTGGAGTGGGGTGGTCATGAGTTAATGCTATTAAATTGAATTTAGTTTCTGTTTAAGTGCATTTGCATCTGCGGCATTATCTATCTCTTTGATTATCTCGCTTATTGCAGTTTTGCTTTGTGCCGATGCGTGAACAGCTCTGTGTGACTCAAGAGCTTTCTTTACATCAGCCATACTACTTGTATCGAGTGCCTGCGCTGCTCTTTCAGCTACGAATTTCTTATCTAGTGTTGCGCCGCCACCTTGTAGATTCACTTTTCTGAGATTTGATTGCAAATCATTAATTACAGGGGTAAACGCACCTGTTATAGAAGCAACATAAGCGTCGGTTACACCACTACCCTGAACATCTTTTGCTTTATTCAGCACATCGGTAAGCACTTGTGGATTTGTCATTATCGATTGAGCTCCTCCTTTACCGATACTGTTTGATTTCTCAAGTGATACTGCCAATTGCTGTAGAGCTTTTATCATTTTATCGTTACCTTGACCCTGGCTTGCCTTAAGATCATTTATAGCTTTCTTGAAATCTCCAGAATTCCCCACTTGTTTAACTGCGCTATCAATTTGGTTTGTGTTCATTGGTGGTGCAACGCCACCACCACCTCCACCTCCACCACCTGGAGCTCCGCCCATAAAGTCTAGTGCTCTGCCCTGTGCAAACGGACTGCCGAATCCGGCACGTGTCACAGCATCTCGTGCTCCAAATAGGCTGCCCTTGCCTCCGCCAGGCATCGGTAGAACAGGAGCATAACCAACTGCATTCATTCCGTACTTGAGCGCACCCTGGCCGAAGTTCTTAACGCCCATTGTGAACTTACTCGCAATTTGATCGCTCTTTTCCAGAACCTTAAAGGTCATAATCCACATAATTCCAAGAGTGATAGCAAGCCACAAAAGTTCATGGAATGTGCTTATACCAAGAACCTTCGGTATGCCTTCTATCATGTATGGCCCCGGGTTTGATGCATACCATCCGATTGTTGGTGCCTGGCTGAGCAAAGTGAAGCCGATTGCAAGTGGCACGGCCACCATCGCAGGGAGGAATGCGTATTTTAGGAATGTCTTCCAGATGTTGAACTCCGCTCCGGGTATTTCTCCGAGCGACTGGAATGACCCTCTCATCGCCAGTCCAAGAAATACGAATGGCATAAATGCAACACAAAGCCATATCACACCTATTCGTACGATGAACACTGCAAGCATTGCAAGCAGTAGCAGGCCGATTGCGATGGCCAGTATTGCATGGAACACGAGCATGACTACGTACTTCATGTATGCCTGCGCCTTGCCCATGGGCCCGGCTCTTGCTGCAACGTCCTGCGCCTGCGCAAAATTTATTCGTGAGAGGTGTGGCAGCTTTGCAAAGTTAACGGCAAGCCCGTTTATCACGGTATCTGCTCCGCTGACAGGGTAGAACTGGTTGTTATATGTGTATCCGCCGTCTTTTATAACATTCCCCCAGTCCGCGTAGTAGATATCAACCAGGTTCCCAATTTGCCTTCCACGATTTGGAAAAGTACCTCCTTTGGTGGGACGAACACAATCGGGCGCATGGCACTTATCTGCTGGAGTGGGGAAGATATGAACTCCCCATACAAAATTACATGGGATTGCGCTATCTGCATCATCTCCCTGCCCCCCCGGCTTTCCGTCTGCACCAAAATCTACTCCATTTATACACTTTGCCTGAGGACTCACCATTGCCGGCATCTGGTATACCACCGCCTGCAACACATTTGCCATATCCAGTATCACTCGTGGCACAAACCATGAAAAGTTTACCAATATAACTGCAATGACGAACATTGGAGCCTTTTGCTTTAGCATTTCCATCTTTCCCTGCAATATCACCATTATTGCTCCCACTATCAGCAGGAAAGCAAAGATGGCATTCACGATATCACGTGAAATCATCCAGATTTTATTCAAAATAGGTTCCATTGGACGCACACCACCTGCCATATTTTCCCCGAATATAAAGTCGGGATTAAGAACCTTTTGAACCATTCCAAGCACTATCCAGTTGAGCACGGTAAAGACTTCCAGTGCTCCACCAAAGAATCTTGCCGCAGTATCACCGATACCTGATTGAGCATGTGCTTTGGGAATAGAGACAATCTCAGAAATGTCAGTCAGCTGCGGTACACCATGAGTCTGTGCAAGTGACACAACACTTGGTGCAAGCATTGCGCAGAGTATGAGTGCGAAGATCGCCTTTTTCAGAAGTGCCTTGCTTATGATTGTGTGGGTGTAAGAATCTATAGATTATACCTTATTTTAGGGAATTTTGGTACCTGCAGCTCTGCAAATTATTGATGTTTAAGGGCAATTCTCATGAAAATATGTGTTCAAAATATTTATTCACCTATTTTAGGGTCGAATATAAAGTTTATGCAGTCCTTTTATGGGTTTTGATAAAGAATTTATAAAAGAAAGTGCTATGAGTACTTTTCTTGATCTTTGAAAAAAAGTTGAATAAGATTCGTGAACACACTATGAACGATGTCCTAAAAGCACTCTTCAGTTCCAATACGAGGGTCAAGCTCCTCTCGACGTTCCTGTTACACCCAGATCAGGAGTATTTTGTACGCGAACTCACAAGGCTTTTGGATGAGCAGATCAACTCCGTGAGGCGCGAACTCGAGAATCTAAAGAAGATTGGGCTTGTTAAATCCAGAAATAAAAACAGGAAGAAGTACTTCAAAGTGAATCCCGATTTCCCGCTATATACCGATCTTCGCAGTATGTTTGGCAAGGCTGTTCAGGGCGAGACAGCTATCATCGCGGAATTGAAAAGGCTTCCCGGACTCAAGTTTTTGGTTCTTGCAGGATCATTCGTCGGCGAGGATGATCCGGTTGATTTGCTGATTGTGGGAGAGGTCAGTCGTGATTCTGTAGAGAAATTACTCGCACATGATCCATCGCTCAGCAAGGTCAAGTATTCTATTTTCTCCGTACCAGACTTTCTGTATCGCTTGAATTTGAAGGACAAGTTCATACGCGAGACTGTGGATTCACCCACGCATGTGGTTGCATACAATCTGATAGATCGCGAGGTGCAGGATGCGAGGAAGTAGTGTCATGACGTAAAATTATGAGGTTTCTGGTTTCCGTAGCTTAATTTTTCATCTAGAATCTCCCGGAAATGCAGCAATTATTGCGCACACAGGCTCAGGCATTCGCAAGGCCCGTTCCGGAGCTTAGGCCCGGATATACCGTTCGTGTGCATCAGAAGGTAAAAGAAGGTGAAAAGGAGCGTGTGCAGATATTTGAAGGGCTAATCATTGGAATGCATCGTGGAACTTATCCAACGGATACAACTTTCACGGTACGCAGGATTGTGGAAGGAGTGGGTGTGGAAAAAATCTTCCCTCTGCATTCACCGAATATAGTGAAGATAGAGGTCGTTAAAGTTGCGAGGGTACGCAGGGCAAAGCTTAACTTCCTGCGTGGACGCCGTGGCAAATCTGCAAGGCTTTCGGAGAGGTTTACGACTGCGGATGAGTTCAAAGTGGCGGTAGCGGTGGAAGAGGATGTGGTGGAGGATACCGAGGAAGCTGAAGAGGTTAAGGATTCCGGGGAACCTCAGGATGTTGCAGAATCTGAGGCTGCTGATGTTGCTGAGGAGAAGGCTGAGGGGAAGAAATAGTGGCGCGGACGTATCCGTTTCCACAAGTCGTGCCCGTTATCGTTTCCTCGAGCCGCAGCCACGGAGGGCTGCTCTGCGTGTGTAAAAAATTACAAAGCGCAGAGCGCCCCTCCGCGGGCGCGGCCTGGAAAAAATGTAACGGGCGCGGCCTGGACTCAGCAATTTGATGTATCCTTTACGCTGTGCAATACCTCCTAATCGGCAACTACGGCGTAAAAAATGCCGGGGACGACATCCTCCGCGATTACTTCCTCAGGCGTTTCCTGGAAGTTGAGTGGCGTGTTCTCTCAGCTGCTCCGAGTGGTGATGAGTTACCCAGACTACCTGCAGGTATCAGGTCTTTCTTCAGTTTCCGGTGGCTTAAGACAGTCAATGCATTGCGAAAGTCAAAAGGGGTTGTGTTTGGTGGCGGGAGTCTGTTCACGGACATAGAGTCAGTGAGTGCATGCTGGATCTGGTTTGTTCATGCTCTCATTGCCTGGATATTCAGAAAGCCAATTTTTCTTGCGTTTCAGGGCATCGGTCCATTCAGAACCAGAGTGGGGGAGACGCTTTCAAAATGGGTTGTGTGTCATTCCTCATTCATCAGCGTACGGGATGAGGCTTCTTTTGAACGTCTGAAAGGGTGGAAAAAGAACACAGATGTTGTTCAAACCTTTGACCCTTCGATTTTGCTTTTAGATAAGCAAAAAGACTCATTTAGAACAAATAATGTATTCACATTTATACCCCGGTTTTCCACATCCAAAAGTCAAGAAAAGTTGATAGTCCATGCGCTCTCCGGACTCGTAAAAAGTGGAGTAGCACTGCGAGTTTTATCATTGCAGCCAGATGATGTACGTGAACATGAGCTATGTATCAATTTGCGTGACGCGTTCAGGGCAGATTTCCACATCGCAAGATCGCTTGAGGATGCACTCAATTCAATTTCAGGAACGTGTGTGATAACACAGAGATATCACGGTGCTATCGTGGCAGCTACTGCGGGCATCCCATTTGTAGCAATTCGTCAACGGGAAGGGGATAAGTTGGATGCGTTTGCGAGGCGATCAGGATGTATTTCAGCTCCTGCGGAGTCTTTGGATGTGAGCCAGTTGTTAGAAAATCCTTGGGAAAAGGCTGCTGAGAATCTTACATTCATTCGAGAGGAGTTGGTCAGAGAAGCTGAGTTCGGAGAACGTAAACTCTCGTTGCAAATTATTTAGTTTACCCAAATGATTTGTATTTTTTCCTTCGTTGCGATGCGCAATTTAGTGAGAATAGGGAAATGAGGATATTGTGCTAGATCACTATCATCACATTGCCATCCGAGATTTTCTAAGGTATCACCCGGCTGCAAATCTAGTTGGACACTTTTGCCTCTAAAATCACCCTCACGTCCAGATAGTGTTAGTGGAGATTGCACAGTTGCAACGTCGCCAGATTTCTTCGGATACCTCATGCAGATATGATTACAAAAATATGTGTGATCGCAAGCCAAAAATGAAGATTTTTCATATGAATGTTTTAGGTTTGGTAGATGAAGTTGTAGGCAAACATCTATATCATCGTGAATGATAAATAATGCAAATCCGCAACTTTTGCATCATCGCGCACGTTGATCATGGCAAATCCACTCTGGCGGATCGGTTGCTTGAGCTTACGGGAACAGTTGAATCGCGGGATATGAAGGAGCAGATACTCGATACCATGGATCTGGAGCGCGAGCGCGGCATCACGATCAAGCTGCAGCCGGTTAGGATGATGTATGAAGTGTCATCCCTCGATACGCGCCTCGATACGCCTCGCTCCGCTCGGCTACTCGGCGCTACTCGGGATGACACGGCTTATCAACTCAATCTGATAGATACCCCCGGACACACAGACTTCAGATATGAAGTCAGTCGATCACTCGCAGCGGTTGAGGGTGCAATTCTGCTCATAGATGCTTCGCAGGGAGTGCAGGCGCAGACTCTCGCAACTCTTCATTCCGCAATGGAGCATGACCTCAAGATCATTCCTGTTTTGAATAAGATTGATCTGCCTGCAGCGGATGTTCCGCGAGTCATGCGTGAGGTTACAAAATTGCTTGGGTGTTCTGAGGATGAAGTGCTTTCGATTTCTGCAAAGGATGGGACAGGGGTGGAGGGGGTGTTGGAGGCGGTCGTTTCAAAAATACCGGGACCGTCAGATTCTTCCAAGTCCTCGACCAGAGCTCTAATCTTCGATGCCAATGCAGATCCCTATCGCGGTGTGGTTGCTTATGTTCGAGTGATGGAAGGTGAGTTCAAAAGAGGGGATGCTGCGCATCTACTTGGCTCCAAAAAGCAGATTACGATTTCGGAAGTCGGGATGTTTACACCCGATTACGAAGCAACCGATACTCTTTCTGCGGGTGAGATTGGGTACATAATCACAGGACTAAAAGACGTTTCCGAGGCTAGAGTCGGTGACACGTTCGCGTCATCTCCAGGTCTTGATCCGCTTCCAGGTTACAGAGTGATCGAACCAATGGTTTTTGCAGGGCTTTATCCAACAAATCCTGATGATTTGCCCAAACTTCGTGAAGCGCTTGAGAAACTTCAGTTGAACGATGCATCTTTAACGGTTGAGCCTGAGCAAAACACTGCACTCGGGAATGGCTTCCGTTGCGGGTTTTTGGGATTGCTTCACCTGGATATTGTGCAGGAACGGCTTGAGCGTGAGGAGGGTTGCAGCCTAATCGTTACAGCGCCAAGCGTGACTTATGAAGTTGTGCTTCAGTCCAAAAGCCCTGCATCGGTCGTGCGATCAAGTCTATTAAAACCTGATGAGAAGAGTGTTGCCCTGATCAGCAACCCCGCAGACTTTCCGGATAGAACTCACATCAAGGCGGTGCGTGAGCCTTGGGTCAAATTGGAAATCGTCTGCCCAAGTGAAAGCGTTGGTGCGATTATGCAGATGGTGCAGGAGCGGCGCGGCACTTACGAGTCATTGGAATACCTGGAGGAGGGGACTTCCTTAATCCATTTTGAGGTTCCGCTTTCGGGCATTGTCCATGACTTTTTCGATCGTCTTAAATCCATAACTTCCGGCTACGGCTCCATGAGCTACGAACTACTCGAGTTCCGGGAAGGTGATCTCATCAAAATTGATATGCTGCTAATCGGCGAATCTGTGGATGCCTTGAGCACCATAGTTCATAAATCAGAAGCGCATACCGTGGGTGCAAAGATTTGTAGGAAGTTGAAGGAAGTCATTCCGCGCCAGCAGTATCAAGTCCCGATTCAGGCTGCGATCGGCGGCAAGATAATAGCGCGTGAAACATTGTCAGCGCTGCGCAAAGATGTAACGGCTAAGCTTTATGGGGGGGATAGGACGAGGAAGGATAAGCTTTTGAAAAAGCAGAAGAAGGGTAAAGATAGGCTAAAAGCTGTGGGGAAGATTGTGTTGCCACAGGAGGCGTTTCTTTCAGTTCTGGAGAGGTGATCATTTCGATTCACTCTCCGCAATTTCTGCTCTAAAATACCCCGTGTTCTTTTTAAACAAGCGGGCGTCGTATAATGGTTATTATACAAGCCTTCCAAGCTTGCGATGGCGGTTCGATTCCGCTCGCCCGCTCCAGTTTTCGTTCCATTAGCACAAATGTCACGACTATCTTCAAAATTTCTGAGTCTCATAAGACCTTTTTTGATGTGGATCGAATTGGCCTTTTGTGCAGCTGGATTGGGACTGTATTGATAATAAAATCCACAAACTTCTTTGCATCCAATGTAACATTCAATGGCTTGGGAGGAGAAGAGCATCCGTTTGTAATTGGAGAACATCCAGAATATTTGAAGATAGGTTTAGGGCTAACTGCGTTTGGTTTCTGGATATCCTATTCTAAGAAAAAGAAAATCTGAGATGGCCCCTCACACTTGCGTATATCGCGGGAATGAAGAATTACGTTAGTCGTGTTCCAGTACTTTGTTTTGATTTTGTTCATGCCTTCTTCGAATGCGGAGAGCTCGTCGCCGGTGAATAGGCACCCACATAGTAGGAATACGGGAAAATTTGGATCGATGTGTGTAAGCCCGTGATCTCCGGTTTCATCAAGAAATAACTGCATAACGGTATTATTGTACTTCATATTCGTGTAAGTATTCCTTGAATGCGGCGCATTTCAGAGTTCCATAATCGGAGCCCCACGGATTACACCTCACCAACCTAACCCCAATCTTCACCACTCCCACACAAACCCCATCACTCAACAAAACTCGCCTCCCATATTCCGAGCAACTCGGTTCATGCCTGCAAAATCCATACGGATAAAACGCAGACATCAACCCATGATCTGGTGAAAGTGTTTTTTGGTAAAGGAAAATGAGGAGTGCAAGCGCTCTTCGCGGAACCCGCCACAATGTAAAGATGATCTTGCGCATACCATGCTTAATGGTATATCGTTTAATCCATGATTCAAACACTTGGAGACGTTTTAGTTCTCGTCACCATCATCTCTGTTGGAGTGGTGGCTTTCCTGCTTGCAATTTTCCTTTACCACCTTGTTTTTGTGGTGATGGATTTGCGAAAAGTTATGAAACGCGTGAACGAGATCACGGCACAGATTGAGGATATGTTGGTGAAGCCTGTGGAAGTTGCAGGGGTCGCTTTGGGATGGGCTCAGAAGCTTGTATTTGATCTGATTGATATGGAAACAACTGCTAAGCCTAAAAAGGCAAAGAAGGCCAAAAAAGCCAAGCCGAAGAAGGAGAAGAAGAAGCGGAAGAAGGGAGGGTTTAAAAAGAAGAAAGTTTGAGCGTGTCATGCTGAGCGTAGCGCAAGCATCCGATAAGGATGCGAAGCGCGGAGACGAAGCATATACTCGTGGATGCTTCGTCTCCGCCCTCCGCTACGCTCCGGGCTCCGCTCAGCATGACACGGCCAGTCCGCAGACGAAGCATTAATTCGGACTCCGCTCAGCATGACACCTTTTAGTTCCATCAAACGGCTGATTCCTCAGCGCCACCCCATTCGCCTTGGCTGGCATTTCATAAAGGCATTCTTTGCAGCGCTCATCAATGGGTTTCCTGCGCGTAAGTTGACTGTTATCGGTGTGACTGGGACGGATGGGAAGACGACTGTTGTTTCTATGATTTCGCATATTCTCCAGAATGCTGGGAGGAAGGTTGGATCGGCTTCTACAACTACTTTCAAAATTGGAGATAAAGTGGAAGCGAATGTGACACAGAAAACCTCGATGAGTCCGTTTCTACTCCAAAAAAAATTGCGTGAGATGGTAAAAGCCGGATGCGAGTTTGCAGTTCTGGAAGTTTCCTCACATGGGCTTGTGCAGGGTCGCGTTCACCACATTTTCCCGAGAGTCGTAGCGGTGACGAATACTTCAGAGGAGCATTTGGATTATCACGGGACTATGGAGCAGTATAGGAAAGATAAAGGCAAACTCTTCAAGATGTTGAAAGGCAAGGGGACTAAGGTCTTGAATGCTGCGGATGAGTCATTCAAGATTTATAGAGAGATCCCATCAGATGAAACGATTACTTTCAATGATCCGGAGGGTGGTCTTTGGGTATCGGAGATAAATGCAGAATTCAAAATGCAAAATGCAAAATTACATACGGATTTAGGTGGGGCGGTTGATTTGGAGATTGGCGTACCTGGAAAATTTAATTTTGATAATGCGATGTGTGCGATTGGATGCTCGGTGTCAGTTGGAATTCCGCTTGAGGTTTGCATCAATGCCCTGGCAAGTTTTTGCGGAGTTGAGGGGAGGCTTGAAGAGATTGACGAAGGTCAGAACTTTCGTGTTTTTGTGGACTTCACTGTTACTGCCGCAGCGTATGAGGGAGTGCTTTCTGCTCTACGCCCGATGGTTTCGCCTGGCAAACGTCTACTTATTGTGACCAGTGCATGTGGGGATCGTATGCAGGAGAAGCGTCCGGCACTTGGGAAGATTTGCAGTAATGGCGCTGACGTTGTCGTTGTGACGAGTGACGAAACTTATGGTGAGCCGCACGAGAAAATAATGAGTGAGATCTGGTCTGGGATTGATGAGTCAAAATGTTCTGCTCACAAAGTTCCGGATCGGCGCGAGGCGATAGAGTTCATCATCAATCAAGCCGAAGAAGGTGATGTGGTTGCGATCTGTGGTATGGCTGGAGTGACGACCATGATGACGCCGGAGGGTCAAGTGGAGTGGGATGAAGGGGGGATTGTGGGGGAGGTGCTAATATTACGCTCATGAAAGAAGCAATCATCGCCGGGCTGGATGAAGCGGGAAGGGGGTGCCTTGCGGGGCCTGTTGTTGCGGGGGCGTGTGTTGTGGAGGTGGAAACGTGTCGTCCTTCGTCTCCGTGGCAGCTGTGTCATGCTGAGCGGAGCCCGGAGCGTAGCGGAGGGCGGAGACGAAGCACGACCAGCTGCCGCTCCGCTCAGGATGACACGTTTCCCATTATCACAGACTCAAAAAAGATGACTGAAGAGCAGCGAAACTCATCCTTCATCTTCATCAAAAAGAATTTTCCATGTGGAATTGGAGTTGCACCTGCTTCTTACGTTGATGAGCACGGCATTCTTGGAGCCACGGAGCTTGCGATGCATCAGGCGTTATTTGAGCTTGAAAAAATTATCAAACCAACTTACTTGCTGATAGATGGCCGGGATCACTTTTGGTTTGATGTTCCTCATTCCTCAATAATCCGTGGTGACGAGAAGGAGCTTTGCATCGCGGCAGCCTCTATCCTTGCTAAAGTCACACGTGACAGGCTTATGGTGGAGTATGACATGGAATATCCAGGATATGGCTTTGCAGAGCATAAAGGGTATGGGACGGATTTTCATCGAAAGACACTTGAAAGAAAGGGCTTAACCCCCTTGCATCGCAAGTCCTTCCTGAGTAAAGTAGTGCCAACAGTTTAAGCCCCCCGGGGCTTTTTAGGAGTAAATCCGCAATGAGTATCATCACCGCTACCAACGATTACTTTAGAGGCGCAATCGCCGAGCTCAAACATGTTCGGTGGCCGACTCGCAATCAGGCTATTCGCCTCTCCATCATCACGATCATCTTCACGTTCGCAGCCGCATTTGCGTATGGAGTGGTTGATTTTGTTTTGGGACGGATTGTATCTGCATTACTTCAACTTTCTTAAATCATGGGAAAGCAAGATCCCACCGCCGGAAGAAATTGGTACGTCCTCCACACCTATGCCGGGTACGAGGACTCTGTGGAGAAGGCACTCAAGCAACGAATTGAGTCCATGAATATGCATGATTACATTTTTGATGTTCAGGTTCCAAAGGAGAAAGTCATCATCTTTAAAAAAGGAGATCCTGTGGAGGAAGAAAAGAAATTGTTCCCGGGATACGTTCTGGTTGATATGAAAGTGACGGATGAATCTTGGTACGTCGTCAGGAACACTCCGAACGTCACGGGGTTTGTCGGCTCAGAGAACATTCCGGTTCCGGTTACGCCTGATGAATACGGAGTGATCCAGCGCAGAATCGGTGAGCAGGAAGCCAAGTACAAGAGCGATTTCCAGGTTGGCGATTTGGTCATCATCATAGATGGGCCTTTCAAAAACTACGAAGGTACTGTGGATGCTGTAGATGTGGATAAGGGGAAGGTCACGGTGCTTGTGTTGATTTTTGATAGAGAGACTCCGGTGGAACTGGACTTTACGCAGGTGAAGCACAAGTGATATTTTGCTATCATTGCCGTCAGTATTGTTCCATCAAATGTCAATGGGATGATTTTTCCGGGCCAGTAGCTCAGCGGTTAGAGCACCCGTCTTATAAGCGGGCGGTCGGCGGTTCAATTCCACCCTGGCCCACCAATTGCGACATTTTGGGCTCGCGGCGATTTGCCGCCACC
>CAZWES010000005.1:0-54100 GCA_964632395.1 uncultured Candidatus Peribacteria bacterium
CACGTCACCTTCCGAAATCTCACAGATGAGATCATCGAGCAGTGGATTGATACGGGGCTTTGGAAAGAGCGCTCGGGGGCGTTTCAGATAGAACTTCCTGAAGTCAAATTGGCTGAGGAACTTGAGAAACATCCTCTCATCTGCGGATTACAAGGAGAGTTCGAGACTGTTGTGGGGTTTCCGGTGGAGGTGTTTAAGCGAATGATTCGTTGACTAGAGTTAAGGATGATATACAGTACCCTTCCTTATTATTTTGCTCTTTTAAACTATTGGCCCACAGCTGCGTGTGGCTTTATTAGGGCTCCAGGGTGCTGTGGGAATGGTGGAAAACAAGAACCCTTTTGTTGGAGGACTGAAAAATGAGAACCGTCATGATTTTTGTTCTGTTGTGTTCGCCGCTTGTCGCGGCTGAGCCAGTGGAGGTTAAGATTCCGCTTGTGTTCCGGGTTACGGCCGAACCGGCCGACGATCTTTCTCATGCCTTCAAGGGAAGGTTTGAGAAGCTTGAGCGACAATTCAAGGGATTGAATCGTCGTGTCAAAAACATCGCAGGGCGTGTTGATGGAGTTGAAAGCTCTGTCGTCGCGCTCAACGATCGCATGGATGCAATTGAGATTGATGAGGGAGTGCCAAAGTACTTCTATTTCAACCTCAAAAAGGGGGTTCTAGAAATGTCTCATCCGGAGAGGAATACCATCTTCTTTTGGCGAGCAGAGAGACCCGGATGTAAACCAGAAATAGAGGTTTGGATCGACAAAGGTTGGAGGGAGACACACAGGAAGCACTGCTCTGGTGAACTTCCTCGGCTTGAGGCAGGACTGTATTTTGTCGACAAGGAAGGCAAAAGCAGATTACTACTAGATCCGGATGGGGCGATTGAGTTGAACAAGATGCTCGATAAGTTTTATCGGGCACTTGAAAGGAATCCCACAGCAGCCTCTGCGCCTTAGGGCGCAGGGGCGGAAACGGCTGCTGACGCACATCGCGTTAGCGGCCAGTTTCTTATGTGGCAGAAATATGGTAAAATATACTTAACAAATACAAATTTTCATGGGAATTCTTAAAGGAAGATCCGGGCCGCGTAAGAGACTCTTTAATAGAGAAAGATTTGCGTTGTGTAAACGGGAAAAGCAGGAAGTTAAAGAGTACACGCAGGAGAGCTTAAAAGGTGCATGTGATGAGATTAAAAGATGGAGGGAAGAACAAAAGCTCCATGAATCCAAAGATCTGCCGATATGCCAGATTGGTTTGAACACATTTACTGCATCTGCAGATTCTCCATTATATCTGCATTACAGGGGATCCATACTTTCGCGTCGGCGTGCGCTGCTCCCACGCAGAAGGTGGGTGCGCACAAAGGTTCGTGCTGAGGACTGGGCTCGTATTGATCCTAAAGAGAATTCCATGCACATGGAGGGTGTGTATTCGGTCTGCAAGGAAGATGAATTGTTTGTGGTCTCGGTTGATCCCAATTTTGAGGGAAAAATAACGCTTTGGCAGGATGGGAAGCAGGGGGAATGTGATTTGAGAGAAAGAAGGGAAGATGCGTGGCAGGTAGCTGAACCAATTCACAGAAAGCTTACTGAAGAAGAAATGAATGCAGCTAAAGCTGAGGATGCTCTCGATGAGCAGGAAAGGCAGATTGAGAATCTTGGTGAAAATAATTAAGCAGCTAATTCACCAGACTTCCTTTTCTGTGATTCTCTTTGGTTTTTGAGCTGTTCACGTAGCAATCTGAATGCCTCTCTGCGCACCAGTGCGTGACACCCTTCACAGCCTGCTTCCACAATTAGCGATGGAGGTAAATCATCATGTGCAGAATTGATTGCCCTTGCGACTAACATTTCGATCTCACGCCTACCAAGAGTATTCATAGTGTTTGGGAGGAAAGGATACGTCCGTGACCTTCTATAACACGTTTTGCCTCGGTAATATCTGCTGCGGTAAGGCATCCGCTTATTTTTATGCGAATTTCGTCTGTGTCTCTGGGGAATATGGCTGTGGCAGCACACGGAACGCTTCTTGCTATATTGTTTCCTTTAGCTGTTCGGTCTGCACTTTGTACTTCTACAGAAAACAAGTGATTAATGTATGGAGGATTGTTGTTCATGGTTTGCTTGTGGAATTAGGTGATTTACTACTTAAAGCTTGTTTCAACATTTCCTCAAAGGGATTGGCATCGAGGCGCTCAAGAAGTTCAGGAATTTTTTCTAATGGTATATCAAGCTTGTGACACGCCTCCCTCAGTTTATGTTGTATTGCAGCGGTTGCGTTGGATAAATTTCCTGTCTCAGCGAACTGAGGAAATACAGGATGTGTTAATTGCCACCTTTGGCCTCGTAATATACCTCCAGAGTGATGCATAGCTGCCGTATCTTTTACTCTTAAAAAACATTTCACAAACATCCCCACAAAACTATACAAATCCATCGTAATTTGTTACATTTGTAACATGATAAAACTTACTGATGCAGTTAAAGAAATTGTTTCAGGAAATCCCATCCTCCAATTCGGTCTCCAACACCGCCTACTCAACCTCTCGCAAACTGCCGCATACCTTAAACCGCTCATCGAGACCAAGGCAAAAAAGCAAGTCTCCGTAAATGCGCTGACGATGGCACTCTCGCGGCTCCAGAGAAGTATCAAAAAGAAAGGATTGCAGCGGGAGAATTACAGATTTGATCGGATCAATATGCATACGGGGCTTTCCACTTTCACATTTATACGCACGCCGGAAACGCATGCTGAAGTTCACAAATTGTATAATTCGATTCAAAAGAAGCAGGGATACATAACAATTTCGCAAGGGTCCGGACAAATCACTGTAATCATCGAATCGCGATTTAAAACAAATGTTCGTGATGCAATAAGTGCGCGGTCGAGATTTTGCCACGAGAACATCGCTGCAATCGGGATTGCGTTTGATGAGAAGTACATTGAGGTCCCAGGCTTGATCTACGTAGTCCTCCAGCAAATGATGCTCCTCAACATCAACATAATCGAAGTAAGCTCCACGTTTACAGAGCTTGTGCTTTATGTATCGGAATCTGATCTTAAGACTGCGTTTGAGGCGTTGGAGGTGCTGTTTCGCCCCTTATTACGGTGAAAAGCGTGTCGAGCCTTGTGCCTTTTAGTGCAGCATCAACAAGTTTATTAGGATGTGTTAGTACAACTTTAATTCCGCGGCTTCTCAGAACATTAAATCTCCCCAATAGAAGTGAGGAAGATTTTTCCAGTTCACTTAAGTCGAATACAACAGTGCTTATATCATGTTTATCTTTATTTTTGAGAACTGTGTCGACTGTTTCCCCAGTGTATTTGTCGACATCGTCGTGAATTGCTTCAGAAAGGGAAAGGGTTATACTGCCATCTGAGATATTAATTTCAGTGATAGTAGTTCCTACGTTGAGCTGGTGTGGAACCTGGAGAGTTCCAAGATCGAGCTCATCGGTACCCTTTTCTGGTTCTTCAGATGCGTTCATAATGAAATTAATTGAGGAAAGTACTTCACACTATTCTTACTTTCCCCCTTGTGCAAGGTCAAACTAGACTTTTTTGAAGTCGCACGGTGTGCCTGCCAGGTGGGCATTAAAGCAAAGATTTTGGGGGTGGGATGTTTGGGTTAATCGTGTCTATCCCTCGATGCTTCGACCGTACTCAGCACAAGTACGCTCCTCGGTACGCCCCACTACGCGCTCCGCGCTCCGTGGGGCTACTCGGAGCTACTCGGGATGACACGGCCAGCCGCCACATGCTTATTTCAGAAGATGCCCTAATTTCTCCTTCTTCGCCTTCAAATAAGCACACTGCCTGTGCGACTTTGGAGATATTTCAATCGGAACCCGTTCCACAACCTCCAATCCAAAACCCTGTAGCCCCACAATCTTCTGCGGATTGTTAGTCAAAAGTCTGATCTTGCTCACGCCGAGATCGCGTAAGATTTGTGCGCCGGTTCCGTAATCTCTGAGGTCATCTGCAAAGCCGAGGTGGCGGTTTGCTTCAACCGTATCAAGTTCTTTTTTGTGCTGAAGATTGTACGCACGGATTTTGTTTGTGAGGCCAATGCCGCGGCCTTCCTGCCTCATGTAGAGGATGATACCTGCGCCTTCCTCAGAAATTTTTTCCATTGCATTTTTAAGTTGCCCGCCGCAATCGCAATGCAATGAATCAAAAGTATCACCAGTCAAACACTCAGAATGCACGCGAACGAGAGCAGGGGAGAGTGGATCAATTTTTCCTTTTATGAGTGCGCTGTGTTCATCGCCTTCAACCGAATCGTGATAGATCTTCAATTCCCACGCTCCTGTTTTAGTCTCAAGTTCCGTTTGCGCTTCCAATCTGACGAACGTCTCATGTCTTCTGCGATACGCTATCAAGTCTGCAATTGTGATGATGGGGATATTGTGCTCTTCGGAGAATTCCTTCAGCGCAGGCATTCGCATCATAGAACCATCCTCGTGCATCAGCTCACTGATGACCGCGCCTTCACGAAAACCTGCAAGGCGGCAGAGATCAACTCCAGCTTCTGTGTGGCCGGCTCTCTTTAAAACGCCACCATCTTCTGCGCGCAGTGGGAAAACGTGACCGGGTCGGGAGAGATCAGAGGGTTTTGCAACAGGATTGATTGCAGCTCTCACAGTCATCGCGCGGTCATGCGCAGAGATTCCTGTGGTCACGCCTTTTGCTGCTTCGATACTCACAGTGAACGGCGTTCCAAGTTGCGAAGTGTTCTTCTCCACCATTGGTGGCAGATCAAGTTGGTTTGCAATGGCATTACTCAAGCTCAAACATACAATTCCTCCGGTGTGCCGAATCACAAATGCCATCTTTTCTGTGGTCACATGCTCTGCGGCAAGGATCAGGTCGCCTTCGTTCTCGCGGTCTTCGTCATCAACAACTATTACGAAATTGCCGGACTGGAGGGAGTCGAGAGCGTCGGGTACTGTGCTTAAGTGATGTTTGTAGGAGGTCATGGTGGGAGGGGAGTATAGCATTCTTGGTGTTGACGATCCTACGATGTGCGGAATCGAATTGGTTGTAGGAATTCCTCGTCCAGCCCCCTCCCCCAGCCCCTCCCCGCACGGGACCGTTTTTAGCACTCATGTCTGTTTTTGCTATTCATGACTTGCGCGTGCGGGGAGGGGGGCATGTTTTTTTAAAAAAATTTTAAGGACAAAAACATGCTCCCCCTCCGTAATTCTCATAGAAAATTGATTGCCGAAACAGTTCGGTATTATCACTGAATTAGTACGGAGGGGGGCGGGGGGAGGGCTGAACGGCTACCTCAGCTCAACCGTATACGTCTGGCTCCCCGCAGCCTCTTCAGTTTTCTTAACCGAAACATAATAAGTCCCTGATGGATACTCATACGTCTTTCCGCATGAGGGTCCCTCAAACCCGAACAAGTCCACATCCTCCGCAGGGTAGATTGCGCAGGAAAGGTTGTGTGCAGAAGTCAATTTAACTCGGTGGGATTGTGTGGAACCAACTCGGAAGCGATACCAGTCTTCAAAATCATTTCCGATTAACGTGCTCGTTTTAGGTGAACCTACTCTCAGCGATACTGCTTCTATAAAACCATCATTCCCATCACCTTCGGATGGTGCTACATCCAGGCTGTACTCTGCGCCCTCGCTTCTTGACCTCACTTCCACCTGATATTTCCCGGCTCTAAGTGCTGCACGAATTGTGCAGGAGCCGCCTTCTTCGTATCCCACAAAGAACTCATGCGAGAAGCCGGATTCACCGAGAAGGTACAGGAAGCAACCGATGCCGGTTGACGCGGAGGTCAAATTAACTGCCTCCACGAGTACAGTTCCAGGCTCCGAGAGATCAAAAGCAAAAGCGGTTGTACCTCGTTCTCCAGTTTGCCCTGTTCGGTGCAGTGGAAAATCTGCAAGTGTCGCACCTGTTGGAGTCACTTCCTCATCATTATTTGTTTCGCTGGATGAACTGCTTGATGAAGACTCATCGTCTTCTGTTTCCTCATCCTCATCTTCAGTATCTTCTTCTGTTGGAAGCTTAAGACGATCCTCCTCCGGGATCATAGAGGCATGATAGATGATATAAGCTGCCTGAGCCCGCGTTGTCTTGTCTTCGGGGCGATAGTCATTATCCTCGGTCTGCTCCGGCGGAATAAGCCCATGCAAAACTCCGGCAAGCAGATATGGGGCATACCACGATTTAACATTCACATTTTTGTAGTCAATACCGACCTGATTCTTAAGAGTCATCTTGGGAATTGCAAATCCAAGTGTCGTTAAGACAATCTTCAGAGTTTCCACATTATTTACATGATTGGACGCGCCAAATGTTCCATCCGGATATCCCTGAACATCTCCATTATGTTTTGCAGTGCAGATGATACTTTCTGACCAGAGTCCGGCAACATCCGGAAAACAATTGTTATAGATGTTACGAACTTCTTCATCATTTGCACGGTAAGTAAGTGCAAGCAATTCATCACGTTGCAGAGGGTCCTCTGGCCTTGCAGTGCCCTTCGGAGTTCCATCCGGGTTTGTATCACCGGTAAAAACCCCGAGCTTCTGCAAACCGTAAATTTCTGTGGCATATGGATGATCTTTGGGGACGTCTCTAAACTGCACTGCAAGTGCAACGGAGAATGGAATCAGTATCCCGATGATCGTCACAATAAAGCGTGTGCGCATGGTGAGAACGGTATTAAAGGATATCCTACGTTATTATTTATTATTAGTGCAACATGTGTCGTGTGATGAGAACACATCAATGGGGTTTGTAAATTTGGTGCTTTCTATTACACGTTCATGATTTTGATGAGCGTTATTGCTGCTTCTGCTCCTCTACCTCTCCTCTCCTCCCCCTGCTCAATCGAATCAACATAAAGAACCCCATGCGCAATCGGCACTCCTGTTTCAAGCTGCACCTGCATCAATCCATCCGTACATCCGCGTGCAACTTCCTCTGCATGATGAGTCTCGCCCTGCACGATTACACCAAGTGCGATGATTCCATCAACTTTCTTATCTTCAATAACTTTTTTGCACGCGAGTGGGATTTCGAAAGATCCAGGCACCGTCACTGATTCAATCTTTTTAATTCCAGCTTTTTTGAGGGCACCGTGAGCAGAATCTTCCAGTGATTGTACTAAATCTTCATAATATGAAGAGCGGACGATGACGATTGTCACGTCATTTTTAACAGCTGGAATAACATCTGAAGTCTGGCTTTTCTGCATCAGCTAAATTCTAGCATCTTTGGTTGCGGTGATAGTGTTGCAAGGGGTAAGGTTGTCAGAGAAAATTTACAAGTATCAATTTTCAATTTACAAACAATTTTCAAGGCTCAATTTTCAATTTTCAATTATCCAATTATCCAATGATTCGATGTTTGAACCTTGAAAATTGATAATTGTTTGAAAATTGATCCCTGAAAATTGTAAATTCTCTCCGATAACTTTCCTGCCACCCATCATGTGCTCTCCCTCCAAACTCACCCTAATCCTCGCATCACTCACCGCAGGCCTCGTACTCGGTATCACATCAATAACAATAAGTGCGGGCTTACGCGGCTCTGATAGATTTCCGGACGTGCCTGCAGGGTCATATTTTGATGACGCAGTCGGAGAGATGGCGGAAATAGGAGTCATTCGCGGTCGGCCGGATGGTTCGTTTGATCCGGGGGCGCCGGCATCGCGTGCGGATATTGCAGTTATGTTCAAACGGTTCAAAGATTATCTGGAGGGAGGTTCCTCAAGTTCATCATCCCGCAGAAGATCCAGTTCATCATCTTCAAGTTCTTCAGTCGCCCCTCCTCCATCTAACCCAGAAGGGTCGGTTCGTTTTACAATCGGTAAATTTGATGCAAAGGAGGATGCCGGGACCGTAAAAATCACACTCATCCGCACAGGCGGTGCAGAGGGGGTTGTTGCAGTCGAGTACGATCTTGCGGATGGAAGCGCGGAAGCGGCAAAAGATTACATCACCAAAAAAGGAAAGCTGACTTTTGCGGACGGGGAAACTTCACGGATGGTTTTGCTGGATATAATTGATGATGAGGAGGAAGAGGAAGACGAAACATTCACCATCACAATTTCTGAACCTGATGGTGGAGTGATTATTGGAACGCCGGCCACAGCAACCATTACGATTGAGGATGATGACGGCGAGGAAAGTTCATCGGGAGATGACAGCCAGACGATTAAGTTCAGCGCATTGGCTTACGAGGTTGCCGAGGATGCCGGATCAATCTCAATTACAGTTGAACGCACGGGTGGAGATGACGGTGCGATATCGGTTGAATATGCAACGAGTAACGGCAAGGCGCTTGCGGTTTCCGATTATCAGGCGGCTAGCGGGGTTTTGGAATTTGCTGATGGCGTAACGGAAAAAAGTTTCACGGTCACAATCAACGACGATCAAAGTACCGAGGGAAACGAGAAACTCAATCTGACTCTCAGCAATCCATCAGGCGTTGAGCTGGATGAAACTGCAAGCGTGGAAATCACGATACGAGATGACGAAGTTCTTTCTTCCGGAACGGGGTCCTTAAAATTAAGCGATTCCGAGTATGATGCCGAGGAGAATGCGGGGAAATTTCTGATTACTGTCAAGCGTACAGGCGGTACAGAAGGAGAAATCTCTGTGGATTACGACACGATAAATGGATCGGCGAAGAAGGGTGATGATTATGAGGAAACCGAAGGCACTCTCATTTTCCGTGCGGGAGAAGCCGAGAAAACAATTGCCGTTCCGATACTTGATGATGAAAAGAATGATCCGAACGAAACGTTCTCATTCGGTCTGAGTAATCCCACCCATGGTGCTACTTTGGAAGGGCCGGATACTGCGGTGGTGACGATAAGGCAGTAACACGGCTTCGCGGTGTTAGAGAAATGTATGTCTATGTCGTTATCACCTGGCCTGTGATGGCGATCCCGCTACGCCGGTGTTAATGCCTTAGTGTAAGATACGTGATATGCGTAAGAATCCTTTTTTCTCACTATTTCAGGCTCTAAACAGTGCGAATGTGCGGTATCTGATCGTCGGCGGATCTGCGATGAATCTGAGCGAGTCGCTTCCGTATAGGGGGGATGTTGAGGTTGTGGTTGCGAGTGGCGAATTGCCAACTGGTGCAGTGATGGAGGCAATTTCATTGCATGTGACGAAAATAAATCCGGAAAAGTTTGATGAGCATTGGCAAAAAAGGTGCTGCAAGGACGTGGGGAATCTAAATCTTCCATTTATGTCTGCGAATGATCGGCGGACACTTCGACTCGAAGAAAAATCAGGAGCTGATCGTGATTACCTGCGACGCTGCAAGGCGAGCACGAATGAGCAGAGGCTTGAGTGGCTTGCAGCTGCGTGGGAGCTTGTGAATGAAGTAAAGATGGGTGCAAAAAAGCCGAGAAAATTGCCTGTGGGACCTTGAATCGGTGTGGATTTAAGTGTTTAGTTTGTACATGTCAAGCAAACCAAAAGAGGCATATACCGGAGTTATCATTGCTCAGGAAGTATCTAATTCCAGGGATGCGTCGTTTGCGAATCGTGTGGATTTTGCACTACAACAATTAGGCATTTCCGCCGATGTGTGTAACAGATTGGAGGAAGATATGGATGTATTGTGGGTTCATCAGTTGAATGGGATTGATCGACAAGCAATATTGGATATTGCTAATTTCGGTAAAAAAATGATGCAGGTTTTAGATAGAGGTCTTGCGCGTGCGGGGATTAAGCTGGAGGAGGATGGCACGCTTACGGA
Organism: uncultured Candidatus Peribacteria bacterium; assembly: GCA_964632395.1. Taxonomy (GTDB): domain Bacteria; phylum Patescibacteriota; class Gracilibacteria; order Peribacterales; family Peribacteraceae; genus CAZWES01. The sequence continues at coordinate 9,739 of CAZWES010000005.1, forward strand.
TCTGTTTGGAGAATAAGGGTAATAAAAAACCTTTCCTTTGGCTTCGTGTAAATTGATGTTTAACGTTACAATATGTTGCGGACTGATATTCTCCTTAGCATTACCGTTGTCCATGCCCAGGTGGCGGAACTGGTAGACGCGCACGCTTGAGGGGCGTGTGGGAGCAATCCCGTGGAAGTTCGAGTCTTCTCCTGGGCACCAGCCTTCGCTCTGCGAAGGCTGCCCGCCGTAGCTCTGCCTTTGTGGCAGGCATTTTTGCATTGGGGCAGAGCTACGGCTGGCAAGCCAACAGAGCGAAGGTGGGCGGTATCCCGCAATAGTTATCGTTTGCTACGTGTCATGGAGTAAACTCTCTCTGTGCCAAATAATCTCTCCGCACAGGCTATTTTTACGAAGCTCGCCAAGCTCTACCGCCCTCCCAAAACCTTCCTCCGCCACCGCACACATCTGGATCTGCTCATTGCCACCATCCTCTCTGCACAGTGCACAGATAAAAAAGTGAATGAGGTCACGCGCACACTCTTCAAAAAGTATCGAAAAGCAGAGGATTATGTGAAGGTCACTCAGTCAGAGTTTGAAAAAGATATCAGGCAAACAGGATTCTTTCATATGAAGGCAAAAAACATACGCACACTTTGCCACATTCTTTTACAGAGGCACGGGGGCAGAGTTCCAAAAACGATGGATGAACTGGTCAAGCTACCGGGTGTCGGACGCAAGACTGCTGCAATAATCCTTTATGCGTTGTTTGGGAAGATTGAGGGGATAGCCGTGGATACTCATGTGATGCGACTTTCTAAGCGGATGGGGCTTACAAAAAGCAAAGATCCAAAGAAAATTGAAAAGGATTTGATGAAGGCTTTGACAAAGTCAAAATGGGGCAGAATAAACCCGCTCATGATCAGCCATGGGCGCAAGGTTTGTACGGCAAAGGAAAGAAAGTGTGGGGAGTGTGTTTTCAAGAAGGAGTGTCCTTCATCCACGATCATGAAAAGATCGGACAAGGCGAGGAGATGATGTATTCTATGTGATAGAGTGTAATTCCCCATGGCGAATAGCATAAAAGACATTCTCGCCGGCGATCAGGAAGTGGGATCAAGCGTGGTTGTACGCGGTTGGGTGCGTACGCGGCGCGATTCCAAGGCTGGTCTTTCCTTTATACATCTTTCCGATGGATCGTGCTTCGATCCTATTCAAATTATTGCACCCAAAGACTTGCAAAACTACGAGTCAGAAATTCTTCACATAACAGCCGGGTGTGCGGTGGAGGTTGCTGGTAAAGTTGTTGAATCGCCCGGTAAGGGGCAAGCGGATGAAATACAGGCGGAAACTGTGAAGGTGATCGGATGGGTGGAGGATCCGGAAACATATCCGCTCGCTCCCAAAAAACACAGCTTTGAATACCTGCGGGAAATTGCGCACCTTCGTCCGCGCACAAATACTTTTGGCGCCATCACGCGTGTCCGACATACGCTTGCGATGGCGATCCACAAATTTTTCCACGAGAACGGATTTTACTGGATCAACACTCCCATTATTACCGCGAGTGATTGCGAAGGGGCAGGGGAGATGTTTAGAGTTTCCACGCTTGATCTGCTTAATCTCCCGATCGGCGAGAATAAAAAAGTTGATTTTTCACAGGACTTTTTTGGCCGCGAAGCATTCCTCACGGTATCCGGCCAGCTAAATGTGGAGTGCTACAGCCAGGCGCTCAGCAGGGTCTACACATTTGGCCCCACGTTCCGTGCAGAAAATTCCAACACATCACGTCATCTTGCAGAGTTCTGGATGATTGAGCCGGAAATTGCGTTTGCAGATTTGGGTGATGGTGCTGATTTGGCGGAGGCTCTGCTTAAGTACATCTTCAAAAAATTGCTTACGGACTGTCCCGATGATATGGATTTCTTCCAGCAGCGAATAGATAAAACATGCATCGAGCGACTGCAGAAATTTGTGGATTCAGACTTTGTGCGCATGGAATACAGCGAGGCTATAAAAATTCTGGAGAACTCAAAACAAGCAAAAGAGGGTAAGTTCGAATTTTCTGTTAAATGGGGTATTGATTTGCAGACTGAGCACGAGCGGTATCTTACAGAGGAGCATGTGGGTTCGCCCGTAGTTGTCATCAATTATCCAAAGAAGATCAAAGCGTTTTACATGCGGTTGAATGATGACAATAAAACTGTTGCAGCTATGGATGTTTTGGCACCGGGAATCGGGGAGATAATCGGCGGTTCGCAGCGCGAGGAGCGGTTGGATGTTTTGGATAAGAGAATTGAAGAGGTGGGACTCGAGAAAGAACATTACTCGTGGTACAGGGATCTCCGCCGATATGGAACAACGCCGCATGCTGGTTTTGGATTAGGATTCGAGCGCACTATCTCATACGCAACCGGGATGGAAAATGTGCGTGATGTGATTCCATTTGCACGAACGCCGGGGCATGCTGATTTTTAACTTCTAGTTGCTTCCCTGTTTTCTTTGGCGGGGAGAAATTGTTTCTCGTACACGCCCGCGCGTTTTTGAGAGGGCATTAGCGGCTTTGTCGCTCGCTGGCCTCTTCTTTGCGGCAGGCCGACCAGATTGTAATAACCTTTCGAGATGCTGAAGGTTGGTCAATTGCATACGTTTATCATACTCGTAAATGTGTTTTCATCAATTATTCGCACCTCCAACTCTTTTGCCTTATTAGCCTTACTCCCAGGGTCTGCTCCTGCAAGAACGTAATCAGTATTTTTGCTGACTGAAGAACTCACCTTTCCACCGCGTTCTTTGATCATTTTCTTTGCTCCCTCGCGTGAAAGAGAGGGGAGTGTGCCGGTCAACACAAATGTTTTTCCTGCGAAAATTTGTTCGACTGTGGAGCCCTCGGGAATCAGGCAGGTAACTCCGCCGTTTTCGAATTTATGAACGAGTGCACGGTTATCTTCGTCATTTACCCAATTGATGATGGATTCTGCGACTACCTCACCGATGCCTTCGATTTGGGAGAGATTGTCGGGTGATGAGGATTGGAGGGTTTGGAGGAAGCTAGATAATGTAACAGCTTCCAGTTGAACGTTCTTTTGTGGTTCGTTGAATAGGGATTGTTGAGAGCGGAACGCGTGTCGCCCCTCGCCCTTCGACTCCGCGTTTTGTGTCATGGTTCGACTCCGCTCACCATGACACAAAACGCTCCGCTCAGGATGACAGCTCGGGGTGACACGCTTAGTCTTCCACGGCAACCTCCTCGCCAAAATCTCCGCAGTTTCCCGTCCAACGTGCCGAATGCCAAGCGCAAAAATTAAGCGGTCTAGTGGCACGTGCCTCGCACCATCAATCGCAGTCAAAACATTCTCAATTTTCTTTTCTTTAAATAGCGGTATCTGACTCAATTCATTCTCAGTCAAAAAGAAAATATCCGCGGGGTCCGAGATGAATCTTCCTTCGATCAGATCTTCAATTGTTTCGTTCCCGAGTCCCTCGATATTGAAGGCGTAGCGTGAAACTGTATGCTCAACTCTCTCCTGCCTTACTGCAGAGCATTTGGGATTTGTGCACCTGTGGACTGCTTCTCCTTCCGGCCTACTTAGATCACCTGAGCAACTTGGGCAATGCTTTGGAAAGTGGAATTTTCTTGCTCCCTTTTTCCTCAAATTAGTAAGAGCCTCTACAACTTCCGGAATAATATCTCCTGCTTTCTGTACAATCACAGTATCGCCGATTCGGATATCAAGTCTTTGGATTTCATCCTCGTTATGCAGCGTTGCCCTCGTCACAGTTGTTCCGGCAAGTTGTACAGGGGTCAAAAGTGCAACGGGAGTGATTGCACCTGTTCGGCCAACTTGCAACTCAATATCCTGGATAACTGCTGTTCCCTGCTCAGCGGCGAACTTATATGCCCTTGCCCAACGTGGGGCTTTTGCAGTTGAGCCGAGATCTTTCTGTGTCTGCAGGTCATTCACCTTCAAAACCAGACCATCAATTTCATACGGAAGTGAGTCGCGTTTCTTTTCCCATTTTTTGAGGAGCGCGTCAGCCTCTCCAACTTTTTTGATGACTGAATAATCCTTGTTAATCGGTAGTCCGAGTGATGCGATGGTCTCCAAAATTTCTGATTGATTTGAAAGGTTGATTGACTCAGATACCTCCTCATTCAGTCCGTAACAAAAGATCTGCATATCACGATCTGCTGCAATTTGTGGATCAAGTTGGCGTACAGATCCGGCTGCTGCATTCCTTGGGTTTGCAAATTTTTCATCATCCGGGAGGTTTTTATTTATCTTCTCCAGGGTTTTTTTGGACATGTAAACTTCCCCACCAACTTCAACGAATCGAGTATCAGATGACTTCAATTTATCATTCGGACGCAGTGAAAATGGAATTGATTCAATTGTCCGCATTGTGTGGGTTACATCTTCGCCTTCCACTCCATTTCCACGAGTCAATGCCCTGACGAATTTGTATTCACCATCATTTTGCCTTTCAAAGATCAGAGTGATGTTGAGACCGTCAATTTTCAGTTCCGCAACGCATTCAAAGTTTTGATCGGGTTTATCCAGTGCGCGTCTCATTTGGTCTTCCCATTCCGTGAGATCTTCGGATGAGAAGGTGTCTGCAAGGGATTCTTTCTTCGTCAGATGTGCGACTTTTGGCAGCCTTCCATCAATTGGTGCGCCCACTCTCTGCGTTGGTGAATCCGGCGTCACGAGGCCTGGAAATTCCGTCTCAAGCTCAATCAACTCCTTTTTTAGTGCATCGCGCACGGCCTCGCTCACCTCGCTTTTATTCAAAATGAAGTATTCGTGGTTACGTTGCCGGATTTCGGCTCGGAGGGCAGTGATGCGCGCTTGGGCTTCGGATTTGGTCACCTAGCTATTCTACAGTACGCCCATTGCTTCTCTTACCATTTTTGCAACCTCCGCCCTGTTCACAGGATCATTCGGCCGGAATGTGCCCTTTTCCGATCCATCGGGATTTGTGTCACCAGATACAATCTCAAGTGCATAGGCATAGGCAATATCATTCTTGTACTCGTGATCAGCTGAGTCTGCAAATGGTGGAGAGCCCTCCGGCACATCAATTCCAAATGCTTTTAGGACGTAGTGCAAGACTTCAGCTCTACTTGCTGGCGCATTCAAATCAGTTGCACTCGTCACACCAAAATCCATGCTCTGTGCACATAAGACATAGTCTTTCGCCCAGTGATCCATCGCCTGCGGGTGGGCAAGGATTCCCTCGCATGAGCCTGTATCAACCCCCGCAGCGCCGAGCGCGATTTTTATTGCCTCCGCGTGAGTCACATTGTTCCCCGGGCCGTACTCTCCGGTTGGGTTTCCTTCCGCATCCTTGTAACCCGAAACTATTTCAAGATCCGTAAGAACCTGGACATGTGAATAAAACCATGAATCCTTCTGCACATCCCACATCGTGACTGCCTGATCTCCTATTGTGACCTGCAGAAAGTTTGTGGGGTCGCCCTGTGCTGCTGCATCAAGTTCTTCCAGTAAACTCCCCAGATCATTTCCATCACTTTCCATTGATTGCTCCAATTCTTCGATGCTTTTAGTCAAACCTTCCGTATCAATAAAAGCCTGAGTTGTTATCGGAGCCAGAAGGAGTGAGAGGATTGTGCATGCAAGAAGCACAGGGATCAGTTTTTTCATAGGGTCGTTTGGGAATGACATGCAAATCGTAGCATCGGCGGTGCAACTTCTGTGATAAAACTTCGCTTGCATGTTTTTCTGTGCATTGCCTAGTAATTCAAGTCATTAGCCGAGTGGAGGTAACATTTAGGGCAATTCATACCTCTTTTTTTATCATGCGAACAAGATCTCACCTCATTTCGCTCACAGCGATTTTTATTTCCTTTACATTTTTTGGAGTACAGGCATTTGCTGAAGATAATACGACGAGCACAAAGGTAGAAGGCGAAGTTCAGCAAACAACAACGGATCAGCCTACAACAACTGATCCTTCAAGTGGGGAAGAGCCTCCTAAAGAACATCCAAAACAACCAACTTCTACAGATCCTGTTACGGGAACGGAGACAACTCCTGAGCCGCCACCTGCGGGGAGTTCATGCGACAAGGTAATTCAATACTGCGATCATGTTGGTTGGCAGAAGAATGATTCAACATGGGATTGGGGTGCATGTGTGAAAGAAATCAATGAAGAGTGCTTTAGGGAAGATCACACTGAAAGCGGATGGGATGGAACTTTGCCGCCGAGTGATCCGTGTGACGAAGTTCATCGTGCATGTAATGAGGGGTATGACGACGAGACTCCGGCATTTTGGGATTGCATCGAGGGAGGTATGCTCGGACTTGTGGAAGAGGGGGTTCCGTGTGCGTATGAGTGGAAAGAGAGGATGAAACACTTTGAGGAGGAAGAAGAAAAGCAGGTGCCGTTTGACTGGGTGGAGGAAGCGGAAGAAGAAGTCTTTGAGGAAGAAGGTGTGGAAGAATATTGGGAGGATGAGGATGATGAATGGGAAGATGATAAAAAGGAACTTTCCGAGCAGGAGAGATGGTTTATGAGTTTTGAGGAAAGTATCTCCTCTCTTTCTGGAGAAGAGAAGAAATGTGCAGAAGAAGTTTTGCACGCAAAAAAAACACGTTGCGAAATCTCTTCAGTTCATGATTGTGTTGCAAAGACTGCATACAAGGCGATTGTGGAAGAAGGCAAATGCCGCCTAAATATCTCTGACATGGTTGAAGTGGAAGAAGAATATTACGATGAATACGACTACGAATACGAGCCAGAGCCAGGTGATCATGATGAGGGCTGTGTCCCATGGCATCTGACCCGCAAAGGTGTTGCTGAAATGATGAGAGGAGCATCGCCCAAAGAAATCGAAGAGAAATACCGTGAGGGTAAGCACTGGATGGCAAAAGAAGCAGAGCGGTTCGGTGTTCCGTTCGAGGAAACCATCGAACGGTTTGAAGATATGAATGTCTGTCCTGAGATGTTCCATGGCCCCGGCATGGGTCCAATGGGCCCTCCTCCGGGAATGATGGGTCCACCAATGCACGGCCCGCCAGGGATGGGACATGGTCCCGATATTGGGCGAATCTTTGGTGAGGCAGTTGGGATGCTTGTTTCACTGACACAGGATCCTAATTTATCGGATGACATGAAGGCGGAAGTAAACGAAGCGCTTGCCTGGTTCAGTGACAAAGTCGGTGCGATTGCAGAAGGCGAAGATGCAATGCAATATATTGGCGAAGCAAAAGAGAGGTTGCATCACATAATGGACAGGAAAGGCGGGCCGGGAGGATTTGGTGGTCCATCGCCTGAAGAGGCAGAGAAAGAAATCAAAAAGATTCTTGAAATGTTTGGTGGGATGCTGGAGGCGGTACCAAAAGCATTTGCAAGAATGCAGGAGCTTTTTGCGGAGGAGGGAATAGAGGTTGATTTTGGAGGTGAATGGAAGGAGATCCATCAGCACCTAAAAGGGGAGTACGAGCATATAAAAAATAAGTGCAGTGAGGCGATGGAGAACAATAATTTCCATCACTGCTTCGAATCGTTCCATCATTTCCCGATGCAAATGGAGAAGCTAAAGTTCCACGTTGAAGACATCCTAAAAAGAAGTGGCGTACCAATGAGCGTAATGGGGCGAATTATGATGATGATTGGGCAGGAGTTCTTTGATGAGTTTGAAAAAGGGCCTCGTGGGCCGGACGGTCCTCCGGGGATGATGGGTCCCCCTGGAATGGGGCCTCCAATGCACCAAATGGGACCTCAGCCCATGCATCCCAACATGGGTCCTCCTCCCATGAATTTTGTTCCAGAACCAGGTGGTATGCCAGAGCCACATGTTCCGAGCGGTTTCCATGTTCCGGATCACATCAAGTCCGTTACAGATGATTGTTACGCTGCTGGCGGAACAGATGAGGAGTGTAAGCAAAAGGTGATGGAGAAAATGTTCGAAGACATAATGAAATGTGATGAAGCGACTGGTGGAGATTTTGAAAAATGCAAAGGTGAGATGTATGAGGAGTTCAACGTTGAGCCGGGCGATATGGCCCCCCCCTCTGATGACCATCAGTAGGTTTTCGTTGAAAAAGATCACGTAAAAAATGGGGCTCGAAAACGATCGGAGTAGGAGCAACGCACAACGTGCAGCCCTTCGTTATCGAGACCCCTGCCGCCCGCGAATTACCCTCATGGTAATTCGCAAAAAATACGGCAGTGCAAATAATATTCCTACTTTGAGCGAGGTCAAGTTTTCTTGCTACAGAAAAAAGGGGGTCAGGGGCTGGATCTACGAATCACGTTCGATCCTGCTCAAGTCCCCTGACCCTTCAGACCACGGCGTGTATTACCCATCCTTTTCTCATAACACGTTTCCTTTGCGCGAAGATGGAAAAAACAACTGTGATCTCGGCGATCCTAATTTTTTTTTGCGTGCCGTCAAGCTTTATCCGGATAAAATCACCATCTCATCCACGCATCCGCTCTCCTCAAACGACTGCCAGACTTTCGGGCCGCCCTCCACAAGAACGGATGCAATTCCCTCATCCTTCAGTTTTTCGAGTAACTCAGGTATTGGCAGTTTTTCGCGGATCACGAGAGTCCTGTCTGAATTTTCATCCGTTAGAACTTTTGCGGTGGGAGGGGCTTCGTTGCGGGGGTCGAGGATTATTCGGCGGGGGCGAGCCCCCACTCCCGCCCTCACGTTCAGACTAGGATCATCCGCTTTTACCGTTCCTGCTCCCACAAGAATCGCATCATGCATTGCGCGGAGATGTGCATGTGACCACTTATCCTGCTCTTCATTTGTAATTTTTCCGTCGATGCTTCCATCACTTCTCACCGCTTTTTTAATTGTGACCCACGGTCTGCCTTTTTCTCTCAAGCTGAAGAATCCACGGTTTTGCCTGCGGCATTCAGCTTCCATTACGGGTCCAATCACTTCAATACCGTGTGATTTGAGAACTTTTGAGCCTCCGTTTTCCTCATCGCGTGCACCGAAAACGACTGTGCCAATTCCGGCACGGATGATCGCATCTGTGCAGGGTAGTTGTTTTCCTTTATGAGAGCATGGTTCCAGATTTACATAAAGTGTCGCATCGCGAGCAAGGTCGCCTGCTTTACTCAGCGCCATTATCTCTGCATGCTCTCCTCCGAACTCTTTGTGGAATCCTTCCGTTAAAACACTTCCACCCTTAACAATCACGCAGCCGACTAAGGGGTTTGGAGAGGCTGTGCCGCGGCCGTTTTCAGCGAGTTCGATGCAGCGGTGGAGGAAGGCAGAGTGCATGTATAAATACTATGTCACACTGAGCGGACTCCCCAAACAGAAAAGGGGGCACAGCTTCTGCTTGGGGCGGGGGATCCACTTAGTGTGACGTTGTGGTTACGTTATGCAACCCCAGCCGTTGCCTTCCTCTCCTCCAAGCTCTTCTCCCACTCTCCCCTCTGCGCCAATCCATTCATCTCCGCACGATGCAGTAGTGCAGCCTGGGCTGCAGGATTATTTGCATTGTCCCCGCTCCATGCTTTAAGTGCATCTTCCTGCAAGGCGCGGCCGTAACTGAACGAAAGGATCCACGGAGCGCTCACGCTCTTTGCGGCTTTGGCACATGCATCAAGATTCTCCGTTGCTTGCACAGAGGTCTGCCCTCCGGAGAGGAAAACTATGCCGGGCATCGTCTCTGGAATTGACTTCAGAAATACTGCAGCAGTTGCTTTACCAACTTCATCAGCGCTGTCCGCCTTCAAAGCTTTACCAGAGAGAACCATGTTCGTCTTCAAAATAGTCAACGCGGGATCAACACCTTGCTCTTCCATCTTTTTGTAAAGCATCGTTAAAGTTCTCTCCGTCACCACCATGCATTGCTCAAACGTGTGAGAGCCTTCCATTAAAACTTCCGGCTCACAGATTGGCACATATCCTTTCGCAATTGACCATGCGGCCTGCTCGGCCATCACATGCATTGAATAATCAAGAAAAGCATCCGAAGGCTCCGGATCAACCAATATCACCTGCCTCCACTTTGTAAATCCGAGCGTTCCGTTGCTGCGCTCCGTGTACGTCTCCAGTCGTTTACCCAAGCCCTTTAGCCCTCTTGTGATTGTCTGTGGACCCCAATCCGGGTGCTCCTCTTTTCCTTCATCAGTCTTTATCCCGGGAACCACTCCTTTACTTGCAATGAATTCAGAGAAGGTGTTTCCATCATCACTTTTTTGATCCACTGTCTCATCAAAAAGTATTACTCCGGAGATAAACTTCTCGTATCCTTCCGTTGTGAAAAGCATATTCCTGTAATCACGCCTCGCCGTTTCGGTCGATTCAGTATTGATAGAGGTCAGTCGTTTCTTGATCGTCCCACTACTCTCATCAGCAGCAAGAATGCCTTTGCCGGATGTGAGGATTTTTTGGATGTTGGAAGTAAGTTTTGCAGTATCTGTGTTCATGATTTGGGTGGGTAGTGATTTTAAGTGGTGGTTGGATGATAGCATAGCCGGATTTCTAAATTGTTAAATTGCCAAATTGTTCGCAGAGCGAGTTGAAAAGCGCTTTGTAAGCGATTGCCGACTTCAATGCTGACGAAACACCCAGGGAACGCTCTTGCGAACAATTTAACAGTTTAGCAATTTAACAATTAACTTCTTTCATATCTTCCTGAAGCGCCTGCAGATCATCCTCATGCTCAACCTCATCCTGCAAAATCTCAAGCGCCATGCGGAATGTCACATCATCTTTACCTCTGGTCATCTCCACAATTGTCCTGTAAACCTCAATTGCGCACTGCTCTCCCTTAACATTCTGTTCAAGCAATGCCTTCACAGAGGGATCAGTTGGAGCATCGTATCCGCAGTTTGTCATCTTCTGCCACTCATCCGGCGAGAGCAGCGGTGTTCCCCCAAGTTGCAAAATCCTTTCCACGAGCATCCCCGCGTGCCTGAGCTCATCATTTGCGTGCTCCTCAAGCTCTGCGACCACCGCACTCCTCATTGGCCCCTGTGCAACCTTGGCGCCTATCCAGTACTGGTAGTATGCAAGCCATTCATCGGCGAGTGCACGATTCAGCAATTCAATTAGCTTGGGGATATCAACTTGTACGAGTGAGAGGCCTTTGGTGCCCATGGGGAGAGGGGGGATGTGTACAGGGTCTGGATTGTAGCGTTTAAAGAATGCCAGTGAAACAGAAAAATATCTTATCTTCAGAATGATGCCTGTATGTCACGCGAGCCGTGAAGAAATCTTACTAATTGTATTCCGTTTTTCGTGGGCACATAAAATATTATGTAGTTGCCAAATGTAAGACTGCGCACCGCTTCACCCAGATCAGGTCTGGCACGACCGATGTTGGGATGCCTTGCTAATACTTTGATTCTTTCATCCAGTGCATTCAAGAACATGGAACATGTTTGATGGCTTTGGCTTCGCACTGCTATGTATCGCACAACCTCCAAAACGTCCACTTTCGCCTGTGGTGCATAATCAACATTTGGCATCGTCTTAACAGCTATGTAGCCATATTAAGCTGGTCATCAAGCTCTTTTTTAAGAGCCTCAACATCCCACGGCATACCTTTTCCCTCTTCCAGCTCCTGCAATCCAACTCGAATATCCTCTCGTAACTTATTGTGTTTTTCTTTTACAGCCCTTAGGGCGCGGACTGCATCTACAAAAAGCTCTTCCGCGGATCTGTATTCTCCGCTCTGTATACTATCATTCATGTACTGCTCGACATCTGGCGGGTACGATTCTGGCATCGGTACAATTGGAGAATACCATGAATACACAGGTGGTTTGCAAGTGTTTTTGGCTCAATTCTCACTCATTGAAACTCAGGTTCGCATATACCTCCTAAACCAAAGCTAGTCTTTGTAAGATAAGAGTGTGGATGCTACCATATTGGCATGCTTTGGCTTCATAGAGCACTGAATCGTTGGTATAGATTGTTACATATTCTTGCTGCTGCAGTCTTCTTTGGGGGATTCTTTTTAGATGTTTCATGGCTTGCTGTGGTGGGTGGTATTGTTATGACTGTGGAAGATTTGTGCGAAATTTGGAAGGGTGAATTAAAACCTTGTTTTCCAGTTGCCCTTGCGTTTTTGTTGGCATGGTTAATTGAACCATGGTACATGGGTGTCTTCTGGGCGAGTGCCGTCTTTCATGTATGGAATATTCCAGGAGACTTATTGGTTCTCTTTGCATCACGCAAAAGTATGTATAGAGCCATACAAGCGCGCGAAACAATTCTTCATGGCGAAGAAGAGGTTGACAAGCAAGAATAGACTTCTTTTTTCGGGAAACCAGAACTATCCACCGTGGTCGAAGCCAAATCTTTCTAATATCTTCATTTGTTGCAACTAAGCCATTCTGTTCAAAAAAGTGTGAGGTGTTATCACCTACTTGTTCAAGCACCTTGTTTGTTTTCGTTTTACAGAGCGACTCCGCCAGTATTTTCTTAACCAGATCGTTGATCATTGTCCGAGACGAATCTTGAATGACTTCAGGCAATAAATAAAACGTTCCTTCTATGCCAAGATGGGTATCCCCCTCTTCCCACGTTTTTCGTCTTGCTAGATGATGCACAAGAAGATCGGAGTATTTGGTTCCGCTCCACTGTTTGCGCAGTTGGTCGAGATCAATTGCTTTGTGGTGATTCTCAGTCATGTTATTCAGATTGGTAACCATTCAGGAAAATATTGGTGGAGCTAGAGGGATTCGAACCCTCGGCCTTCTGCGTGCCACGCAGACGCTCTAGCCAGCTGAGCTATAGCCCCGTGCTGCGTAGTGTACACTTTGTACATGCCCAATCCCTACAAAGATCATTGCCAAATTTTCTCCCTCGCAAAAAATATCCTCAAGTGAATATGAGTATTAATTTCATCTTATCCATGGGGTCACTACTACTGATGACAACCATTCCAGTTGCCATGTATTTCAAACGATGGAGTAAAGTTCCGCGTATCGCATTATTGGTGGCTTGGGTGCTTGCTGTAGGAACAGTATATATATATTTGGCAGTTATCTTTATGTTTATTCTTAATGATTGATATCCTGCATTGCTTCAAATTTCAGAATCATCATGCCCAACCCCTACAAAGATCACTGCCAAATTTTCTCCCCCAAGGAAATTAAAAGGCTGCGCAAGGGCGGAAAAATACTGCATGACGCACTGCGTCAGGCTGCAGTTCTCATCAAACCCGGAGTTAAAACAATCGAGCTCGACCGGGTTGCGGAGGAATTTATTCGTGATAATGGGGCTACTCCAGGGTTCAAAGGCCATGAAGGATTCCCGGGGACTCTTTGTACCTCAGTCAATGACGTTTGCGTCCACGGTATCCCGGGTGAATATGAACTCGTTGAGGGCGACATCGTCGGCATGGATTGCGGAGTGCTTTATAAAGATTTGTACACGGATGCATGCATCACGGTTGCGGTCGGAGATATCTCAGAAGATGCAAAAAGGTTGATGGATGCGACTCAAGAAGCACTTGATAATGCTCTAGCAATCATCCGAGCAGGTGCGCATGTAGGGGACATCTCTGCAGCAATCCAGGGAACACTCAAAAGCTACGGGTTTGATGCGGTGCAACAACTCACAGGTCATGGGCTTGGAAAAACCCTTCATCAATTTCCTGAGATTCCAAACTTTGGGGAAGCGGGAACGGGTCCCGAGCTCCCCGAAAACACAATCCTTGCAATCGAGCCAATTTCCACTGCAGGATCAATTGATATCACAGAGGATCAGGATAAGTGGACGGTGAGGACGGCGGATGGGGCTTTGTCAGCTCATTTTGAGCATACGGTCCTTGTGACCGGTACTGGTTGTGATATTTTGACTTAGTGATCAGAGGATGATGGATTGAATCCGGTCACAAGAAAAATTCCAAGCTCCAAGCTCCAAGTTCCAAAAAAATCTCAAGTTCCAAATTCCAATTTGGAGCTTGTAGCTTGGAACTTGGAGCTTCCGTGCGCAGCGCGGCTACATATTCGAATAGAACTTCTGCTTCCTATTCTTCCCCCTATACCACTCTCTCTTAAGTGCCTTCAGCCTCACATGGCGTTTGGTCTTCTGCTTTTTGTACCTCATAGTCTCACGCAGGAACTTTGTAAGCCGTGAGTTCTGCACCTGCTTCTTAAAGCGGTTCATTAACCTATCGTTAGATTCTGAGCCTTTTTTGACGGCGTAGATGGCCATTAGCTGGGGGAATGTACAGGGATGGTGGAGACTGGTCAATTATTAGAAGGGAAAAAGCTCCAAATTCCAAGCACCAAATTCCAAAAAAATTCCAAATTTCAAGATCCAAAAATGCCTGCAAATACACTCTAATCTTTGAAATTTGGGATTTGAGATTCTTTTGGAATTTGGAATTTGGTGCTTGTCTGTTTTTGGGTTTGGGTCTTGGGATTTTCGCCGATTTCTGTTATAATTCTCTGATACCCAAAACAAATACCCAAACCCAAATGACCCTCGCCGAACGCATTGCCAAGGCTGTTGAAGAAGCTATTGATCCCATGGAGGAGATGCCGTTTTTGCACGATGTGCCGGTGGAGGAAGTCAACCTACTTATCGACGAATATCTTGCGACAATTCAAACACAGCTTCTGGAAGTTATTTCTTCTCACGGTGAGAGCTTTTTGGATGCAAGCGACTCGGCAGGACTGTGTGCTATTTGCATTGCGGGTGGGATTGATCTTCCTGCAGATACATTACTTAGAACTTGCCAGATGATTGTGGAGGACTCTACGCAAAAAGCAGAGTACATTGCGGATTTGCCAAATGGAGAACCGGTTTATATGGTGGGGTTGGAGATTGCTATCTAGGTAGTTAGGGAGGTTAGGGAAATTGGGTTGTTAGGGAGATTAGGCTATTAGGGTCTCTGCACATGTTTGCACAAGTGTGCAGTTTTACAAAAAACAAGACCCTACCTACCTCTTTGCCCACTGCGGCGCCCTTCTTGCCCTCTTCAATCCTGGCTTCTTCCTTTCGTGAATCCTTGCATCCCGCCTTAGGAAACCTGCTTTCTTCAGCGGTGGACGCAATGCCGGATCAAAAAGCGTGAGTGCGCGGCTGATTCCATGGCGTGCGGCTTCGGATTGAGCGCTTTTTCCTCCACCCTCAACTTCGATCGTTACATCAAATGCTTTTTTGTTATTCGTCATTGTAAGAGGGGAGAGGACAACTTCCGGCTGAATGCCTGTGAAGTAATCTCTCAATTCAACATTGTTGACCGTCACTTTCCCTGATCCATTTTCATGGAGCTTAACGCGTGCGATTGAAGTTTTTCGTTTGCCGGCGGAATAGAAATACTGTGGCTTTGTCATTTTTTATTGGTGGATGGGGACGGGGACTGGGACTGGGACACTTCTTCAAGTGGTTTTGGTTTCTGGGCTTCGTGAGTGTGTTCAGTTCCTTTAAAGACGTGCAAGTGTTTCATCTTAATGTCACGTAACTTGTTCCTTGGGATCATTCCGCGGATGGAGCGTTCGAGAACTTTTTCTGGGCTCTTTTTAAACATCCTTGAAAAAGGGATGCGTTTTAAGTGGCCAAGGTGACCGCTGTGTCGCACGTACTCTTTCTCATCAGCTTTATTTCCCATCAGGATAATTTTTTCTGCATTCAAAACTATCACGTGATCGCTCATTACCTGATGTGGGCTGAATGTTACTTTGTGTTTGCCATTCAAGACATGCGCAATCCGGGTAGCCAGGCGGCCAAGTCGCTCTCCCGCTGCGTCAACAACGTACCAGTTGGGGGCCTGAGGTTTGGTGGTAGTGGTTTTCATAGTTCGAAAAAAGTTGAATTGCTAAATTGTTAAATTGTTCGCAGAGCGACCTCGAGCTTTTTAACTCGCTCTGCGAACAATTTGTCAATTTGACAATTTAGCAATTTAAACATTCTTATTTTGGGAAGAAGTTACAGAATCAACCAAAGATATCTCAACCATCTCTGCACCATCACCTTTACGCAAACCAATAGGCTTCGTCCGCGTGAAGCCGGATGGGCGATCTTTGTAACGCTCAATCAAGACCTCAAAAACCTTCTTGGCAGCGTTCTTATCAGTCACATATTTTTGCATAAAACGTGCAGCGGTGTGTGGAGGCCATGCTTTTGCCTTTGCAATCATCCTATCCACAATTGGGCGAATTGCTCTTGCTCTTGCTTTAGTCGTCCTCACACTTTCATAAAGCAGAAGAGATGTCGCAAGATTCCGGATGAGCATAGCTCGTGGAGCCGGTTTTCTGCCGAGTCTGGACTTTGAGGAAATCATGCGGCTTGGGAGGCCTGTGTATCTTCCAAAAATGCGAGGCCGCGCTCGGCCAAAACATCTGCCACCTCATCAAGCGCTTTGCTTCCAAAGCCACGCAGATTGGTCAAAGAGGCCTTGGAGCACTTTGTAAGTTGTTCGATAGATCCAATTCCACCATTTATCAGCGCATTAAGTGTGCGTGGTGAAAGATTTAAAATCTCAATCGGTGTGTAGCTTTGCTTTACCTGCTGTTGATCTCCTTCATCTGTTTGCACAGCCTGTGCTCCGCGGCGGAAATCGGCGAGGAATTCTTTTTCGATCTGCTCCTCATCCAGACTGAAGTAGTTGAAGTAACTCGTGAGGAGCTGTGCCGCAAACTTCATAGCTTCTTTTGCGGTCAGCGATCCGTTCGTTTCAAGCTCAAGCGTTAACTTATCCAGATTGGTCCTCTCGCCAACACGAGTCTGTTCAACATCATATTTAACGCGCTTAACGGGGCTAAAAACAGCATCTATAAAAAGGAGCCCCGGCTCGCTTTGTGTTTTATTCCTTTCTGCAGCCGGAGAATATCCAACGCCTTTCTCTATATTCACTTGTGCCTTGATAGATCCTCCTTTCTCGAGAGTTACAAGAGGCAGCGAAGGATTCAATACTTCAATATCGGAGCTCACTTTAAGATCCTTTGCGGTAAGTGCACCCGGGCCTTTTCCTTCCAGCGTTATGGTCTCTGCATCTTTATGGTATTTGCGCAGCGCAAGCTGGCGAAGATTCAAACTGAAATCAAGTGCAGATTCAACAACACCCTTCATAGCTGAGTACTCGTGGCTTACTCCATCAATACGCATGGAGGTTGCAGCGGCACCCGGAAGGCTGGAGTAGAGGACTCGTCTGAGAGCGTTTCCCAGAGTTCTTCCATAGCCCGGAGGAAGTGGTGCAATTGTAAAAACGAGATGCGTCTCGTCGCCCTTGGCAGCGGAGCCGTCCGTCTTTTTGACGGTAATCTGCGGTGGGCCGATTTCCTCTTGAATGATGTGCATGGCTCTCGGGGGAAAAGAAAAGAGAGTTAACGGGAGTAGAGCTCAACAACTTTTTGGATGTCGAGACCCTGCTCAAAGTGATCAGGTTCCGGAAGGGAAATGATTTCAATTTGGAGCTTGCCCGGATCCACCTTCATCCAGCTTGGTGGAACGTACTTCTCTGTTATTGCAAAAATGCTTGCAAACATCGGGGAGCTTGCGGAACGCGGGCGTATCTCAATTACGTCACCAACTACAACTCTGCGCGATGGAACATCGCATCTTCTCCCATTTACAAAGAACATGCCGTGCCCTGCCATTTGCCTTGCCTGCAATCGGGTTATCGCAAACCCTGCGCGGTAGAGAACATTATCAAATCTAAGTTCAAGAAGCCTAAGCATCGTTTCACCTGCAACTCCGGAGCTCATTTGTGCTTCCCTGTAATACTGTTTGAACTGTCTTTCCGAAACCACGAACGCATCGCGCACCTTCTGCTTTTCTGCAAGTTGTGTTGCGTATTCAGATTGCTTGGTGCCGCGGGTTCGGGGTCCTTTGCCTGGGCCGTAGGGTTTTCGTTGCAGTATGCGGTCGTACTTATCGGAGCCGTAGATGTTTGCTCCTTGTCTTCTGCAGCGCTTTGCTTTGGGTCCTGTAAACTTCATGATAAGAAAAATTAGTTACGTGGGCGGCGCTTTGGGCGGCATCCACCGTGTTGAATTGGGGTTACGTCAGTAATTTTGTCAAAATCCATTCCGGCGCCCTGCAAACCGCGCAGAGCCTGCTCGCGGCCGGGGCCAACTCCTTTAACTTCCACAGAAACCTGTTGCAGCCCGAATTCCTGAGCTTTCTGTGCTGCCGCTTCCGCTGTCACTTTGGCGGCATACGGAGTGCTCTTGCGAGTCCCCTTAAATCCACAGCTCCCTGCGGATGACCAGCAAAGAACATTCCCGTTATCCTCTGTGATTGTAACAATCGTATTATTGAGGCCTGCATGAATGCATGCACGGCCATGTGATACGGAGAGTTTCCTGCGTCTCTTTTTTGGCTTGGCCGTAGGTGGTGGCGTAGTTTCTTCAGGCATTTTTAAGTCTTAGTAAGTTTTACGCGGCCAGAGAGTCCGGTCTTCTTTTTACCTCTTCTTGTTCTCGCATTCCTTCGCGAGGTCTGTCCGCGCGCTGGCAATCTTCTGCGATGCCGGTACCCGCGGTAACTCCCGATATCCTGCAATCTGCGGATATCCATGGAAACACGGCGGGTGAGCTCACCCTCCGTTTCAAATCTTTCAATGATTGTCCTAAGCTGCGCTTCCTGTTTTTCCGTTAAGTCATCAGTATTTGTATCAAATGGGATGCTTGCCTCGGTCAAAATCCTACGACTAAGAGAACGACCAACTCCTTTGATAGACGTGAGTGCAGCTTCCACTCTTTTTTTGGCCGGTAATACAACTCCTGCAATTCTAATCATGGTAATCAATCAAGGTAATCAAGGTCAGCCTTGGCGCTGCTTGTGCTTCTTGTTCTTGCACACAACGCGCACGACGCGCTTCCTGCGTATAATGCGGCATTTTTGGCACATGCGGCGGACGGAGGCGCGGACTTTCATTAGGGAGATTAGGGAAGTTAGGGAGATTAGGTTATTAGGCATGAGCGCACGCATGCTACTATTTTTCAGCGGAAGGAGGAGTGTCAGCCGGATTGCTATCCGTCGACTCTTCCCCGGTGGAAGGAGCGGATTCCTCGAGCTCCGCGATCTTTTGATCTGATCGGAAGCGGAATACTATTCGTCCTTTGGAAAGATCATATGGCGTCATCTCGGTCTTCACGCGGTCTCCCGGCAGAATCCGGACGCGGTGCTTTCGCATGCGTCCTGCAAGATGGCACAGAATCTCGTGGTCTTTTGCTTGTTCTGAAAGGATCCGGACGCGGAAGGTGGCGTTGGGAAAAGATTCTTCTACAACGCCGATGAGCTCGATAACGGCTTTACTCAAAGAGAAATCGGGGAATCGAGCAAAAATTGCTCTAAGCCCGCAAATCCTACAGATGTAAAAAGGCTTAGACAAGGACTTTTGGGAGAAAATTTGTGGGTGTTACGGATTTTGGGTTGCGAGGGTGGGGAAATGTGGTGTGTGGGGCTTATTGGAGGGTACGGGGTATATGGTCAAATTGCTAAATTGCCAAATTGTTCGCAGAGCGAGTTAAAGAGGTTTTTGAAAGCAATTGCTGACTCCAATGATATCAAATCGCTCAAGGAACGCTCCTGCGAACAATTTAACAGTTTAACAATTTAGCAATTTTAACCGATCACAAACCGATATTTCTGGCTACCCCCTTCATCGCCCCCAACGTTATCTGAATAAACTCATCCAGCGGAACACCAAGCAATTCTTCACATTTACGAATTTGTTCACGATTGATGGCAGCCGCAAAATCCTTCGTCTTCATTTTCTTTTTAACACTCTTCACCTCAACATCCGCAAGTTTTTTGCTTGGACGGACAAGTGCGACTGCGATGATAAGCCCCGTCAATTCATCCACACAGTAGAGGCACTTCCTCAACATCGAATCGAGCGGATGCTCGCCACCGTATTTTTCTGCGTAGTGCGACCTAATATCTGCGAGCAACTCTTCCTTATCTTCAATCGTACTCAAAAGTTCTTCCAAAGTTTTCCCGCAGTGCTGCTGCGCATCTTTTTCCAAGTGATCCCAATCCAAATCGTGCAGCATACCTGCAACGCGCCACGTTTCCGGATCTCCTCCAAACTTTTTTGCAAAAGCCTCCATTGCTGCACCGGTTGCTATCAAGTGCTCTTTTGTTTTATCCGCATGTTGCTCAAGCAGTGAGTGGGCTGCGGGGAGCAGGTGGCTGTAGGAAGCGTGTTGGAGGAGGGGGATATTGGGCATTGCAAAGAGAATGATATCAGGATGGCAATACATGCGCACTTTTGCTATGCATCACACTTAACAGACTCATATACTTTACGCACACGCTCTTGTCCTCCTTCAATATATCCTTTGGCGTTACTCCCAATTGATTTAATAAGTTCACGAATCCCAGCGCTAAAATTGCCTGCTAATACTATTACTTCCGAGCCCTTTACTATTTTGCAAGAAAAGATTTCATCACATCCCGGGCTTTGTTCACTTCCAAAACTGGGAATGAATAAGATTGTTCCATTTTCTGTTTCAGCAAAAGCTACGGATGCAACTTCTC
The DNA here is from genome assembly GCA_964632395.1 of uncultured Candidatus Peribacteria bacterium. Lineage (GTDB taxonomy): Bacteria > Patescibacteriota > Gracilibacteria > Peribacterales > Peribacteraceae > CAZWES01. The sequence continues at coordinate 30,164 of CAZWES010000005.1, forward strand.
CGGGGCCACATGCTCTTTCATCATCAGAAGCAATAATATCTACTCTTCTAGAAACCATGACAGTATTCTCCTGTCTCCCTTTTTGTGTGTCAAGAATCCTGTTCAGCTTTTTTACCACACTGTTTCTACCTCATACTGCTGGATTTGTTTGTCTGGTGTGAGAATCGTCAAGTCGTGTGTGAGTGCCTGGCAAATGAGTAGGCGGTCGAAGGGGTCTCTGTGTAGGAGGGGGAGGGATTCGAGTAGGAGGCTGGACTCTTCATTAATGGAGATAGACAAAATGCCATTAGTCATGCGTTCTTTTGGAATTAGAACGCTTGGAGGTTTTGGAAGCTTAAGCTTCTGGAGATGGTACTTGATAGAAATCTCACTGGCAGATACCGCACTCAGATAGAGTGTGTTCCCCCTATCCTCACACAGTTTTTTCGCACGTGCATTCAGGCGATCCGGTGTTGCGGACATCCAGAGGAAAACGTTGGTATCCAAGAGAATTTTCATTTTTCCGGTGGGAAAATCGGGCCATCCTCCCAAAGTTTGATTTCTTCATCACTCATTGGTTCTTCGAGCGCTGAAAAATCCCACTTGAAGTTTGGGTAGTGCTTGCTGGCTAGCCCGAGCTCGCGCTTCTTGTGAGCTTTTGGAGGATGGATTTCCCCCACAGGAATATTGCGATTTAGGATCACGATAATCTCGCCATTCTGTATGAGGCGCAGAAAATGGCTGAGGCGTGCCTTTAGTTCATGTACATGTACCTTGACCATATCTCCATTATAGTCATCTTAGTTGGTCATGTCAATAGCATGCCAAATAATGCCACGAATAGGCGATTAAGCATCATTTACTTTGGTGTAACACAAAGGGTAAGATCATCCCATGAGCGAAATATCAAGAAGGAGTCATCTTCTTGTCCCAATCCCTCCACCTTCGCGCGACGTTGTTGTTTCGCCAGCGGCCCCGAATATTTTCCGATGGAGGCAGGAGGCACATGGAAGAGGGCAGGATGTCATGGGGCGGGCAGTGGGAACAACAGAGCAGGACAGAAAAGCTGTGGAAAAAAATTCCGAACCTCAGTGATGCAGTTTTAGACCTCAAGAATGAGATGACTTTTTAATGACACTACAAACCTTCTTTTGATCAATCGTAGAAAGAAACCACCCAACCTGCGGGCCGGAGTTTCGCCCAAGAAAGATTTGGTAGAGGGGTTGGAAGAGTTTTTTGGGCGAGATGCCGGTTTCCTCCTTAACTTTGTGGATGTGTTCATGGATTGCAGAGCCTTCCCATGCGAGCGATTCATCGGATAGTGCCTCGGCGATTTTTGTGAGAGCTGATTTTTGTTCCTCATCAAGTTCAAGATTTTGTGGAGGTTTGTCAAGAATTGTGAATTTGTATTCCTCGGGTGCAAGGGAGGAGAGCCATTTTTTAACGTAGAGGGCGCGGTCGTTGAGAGATTGGATTTCGGGTTCAGTTAGCATTCCTTGAGGTTGCACGGGCGGTCCTTCAGTCGCTCCGCTCCTTTCGGACACGCTCGCGCCACCTTTAAGTTTTCCTGCCTCCTCAACAAGATCAAGGTGCGGCATCTGCACAACAAATATCATTGCGGAAAAACGCATTTGCCAAAGGTCAACAGGATCAATGGATGTATCAAGTTGAGTGAGCTTGAAGGTCCTCGCGAAATCTTCATCCGGTTCTTTGTGGCGTTTAAAGTAGTGATCGCTGAGCCTATCGTATTCATCAAACAAATTCGGGATAGTTTTTCCTTCGGGATCAAATTCGATTGGGCGATTTGGGACTATCCGGATCATTAATAACTTCAAAAGGGTTGCAGGGAGCAGATCACTCACTTCTTTGGCAGATGCTCCGAGGCCTTTACTTGCGCTCATCTTTTTCCCGCCGATGTTCAGGAATTCGTATGGAATATCAAAAGGATTTGGATATTTGAAGACATCTTCACTGATTTTCGCAGCAACATGGCGTGAGCCGCCGGCTGCAGAGTGGTCTTTTCCGCATCCTTCAATTTTTACATCCATCACTTTCCACTTGGCCGCCCACTCAACTTTCCATGGGAGTTTTGCGTTCCCGTCAAATGGACTGATTTCACCTTCGTGTCCGCAGCCCTCTGCCCATTCCACAAGATCTTTCTTACATGCATACGTCACCTTCTCCCCATCCCATCCTATAACCTGAGTCGTTCCAATCTTCCCGCATTTTTCACAAACGACCTGTAGCGGGTACCAGTCATCTGGCTTTCCGCCTCCGCTTACTTCTTCATAAATTTTTCTGATCTCTGCAGCGTTCCCGAGCGCATCACGGATGCAGTCGTTGAATTTACCTTGCTCGTAAAGCGGGCGGAGCATGTAAAACTCAATTGGTAATTTGAGTCTTTCAACAACTCCTTTGATTTCATCTCCAAAAACCATTGGATAGTTTTCATGACCCTCTTCAGGTGATGGGATTGTGAAGAGAGGTTTGCCCATGTGCTCCTTCAAGCTTTTGAATTCCTCAGAAAGCCCATCCATCGGATCAAAATCATTGAGTTCAAACATGAACTTACAGTCAACACCTTCAGATTTGAGGATTTGTGCAATAAGTCCGTGTATCACAATTCCTCTGAGTGATCCAACATGCACGCGGCCGGAAAGCGTTTTTTCATCACGTATGATCAGAGGCTGCTTCGAGGAGATTTCCTTTTCGAAGCGCTTTTTAATATCTTCTATAGTGCGGTCGGCCCAGATCATTGGTAGGTGGTGGAATCAGGGGATAGGGTACATGATTCTATGGTATAATGGTGCCATGACTCCAAAAATCACCGACGATATGCGGAATGCTCTAAAAAAAACTGGTGGACAGCCGGTGGAGGTTGACGACCCGGAGACTGGCATTTCCCTTCTTTTGATGCCTAAGGCAGCATGGGAATATATAGTGGATAACTTTCTTTCTCATCAGGAGGCAGAGAGTCCGGAAAAGCTGGAAAAGCTCAGGTCGCTCATTCGGGAAGGAGATGAGAGCGGGGAAGATATACCTGCTGAGAAAGTTTTTCTAGAACTTGAAAGGTATGTGAACCAATTATCTCCAAGGAAGTCATGATTCGAGTCGTGTTTGCATCACGTGCACGGGATGACCTGCGTGGGATTTTTAGATACATCGCAATGGATAATCCGGAAGCGGCGCGGAAGTTGATTAGAGAGCTGAGAGCAAGATGTACATTTTTAATGCATTTCCCTTTGCTTGGTGTGGCATGTGACCAAGTGTCTCCTGGACTACGTCGCTTCACGTTACGTGGCTACAACATCTATTACCGCGTATTGGGCAGCGTGGTGCGCATTGTTCGAGTTTTGCATCCATCGCTAGACACAGAGAGGCAAGAATTTTGATTTCTACTTCCTCTTCCATCCCTTTTTCTTTAGAGCTTTGGACGCCGCGTCTTGCTCTGCGCGCTGCTTGCTCGCACCCTTTCCCTCAGCAATCTCCTCTTTACCCAAACAAACCGCAACCGTAAAAACTCTGCTGTGATCGGGTCCAACATGTTTCTTAACTTTATATTTCGGAGTGACACCCATCTTCTCCTGAGCACATTCCTGGAAGGTACTCTTTGAGTCTTTATCCTCACCCTTCGCCAAAAGCTCACGCAGCTTGCAGAGGATAAAGGTATCTATGAACATGCGCGTCTCATCAAATCCGCGGTCTAAGTACATTGCTCCGATCAAAGCCTCCAGCGAATCCGCGAGCGTGGAAGTTTTTTCGCGTCCGCCGCTTTCCACTTCGCTCTTGCTCATGATGATAAAATCCCCGAGCTTTATCTCCCGCGCGATTTCCGCGAGGGTTTCACCCTTCACGAGTGCAGAGCGCCAGTTTGTGAGTTCACCCTCCGGTTTTCCGCTAATTGTGAAAAGGAACTCGGTTGCAGCAAGCTCCAGAACCGCGTCACCCAAAAACTCGAGCCTTTCATAGCTCATGCATCTATCCCCGCCGCGAACTGCGCTGCGATGGGTTAAAGATTGGATTAGGAGATCTTTGTTGCGGAAAGTTAGGCCAATTGTTTTTTCAAGAGGTGTCAGGTCAGGTGTTTCGGACATGTATGCATGATAGATAGAAAATGCGAAGTGCGAAATGCGAAATGCGAAAAATTCTGCTTCGCATTTCGCATTTCGATATTCGCATTTTAATCGTGAGCAATCGCATTCAGCACTCCGTTAACGAACTTCCCACTCTCCTCACCTCCAAACTCTTTCGCAATCTCGATTGCCTCGTTCATAACAACTGCAGGAGGGGCGTCCCCGCCAAACAAGAGCTCAAAAGTTCCAATCATCAAAATTGAACGGGTCATCCTATCCATTCTCTCAAGCGGCCACTGCGGGGCGTGCTCCTTCATTGCGATTCGTATTTCTTCACCGTATTCATGCAATCCTTTTAGCAGTGACTTTGCAAATTTCTGATCCACCACATCGCTGCCACCTAATTCTTCGATATTCCGGTCAAGAATTTTCGTCAAAGATTCCACACGGTCTTTTCCGCGGAAATCTTCCTCGAAGAGGGTTTGGGTTATTGCGGTGCGGGCGAGGTGGCGGCGGGAGGGCATGGGAACGGTAAATTGTTAAATTGCTAAACTGTTAAATTGTTCGACAGAGCGATCCCTTAGCGCTTTGCTGGCATTGAGGTTGGCAGCGTTGTGCAAAACTAATTAACTCGCTCTGCGAACAATTTAGCAATTTAACAATTAATACACCACTACATATGAGGAAATAACGACTGTTAAGCTTTAATCTTGGTAATTTTCTCCAAAGCTTTGTCCGCACCGCCCTTCTTCCCCTCCGCAAAGCGGCAGTACGGTGAATTCATCCGGCCGCGAAGCCTCCTCCACTGCTTCCTCAAATAAGCGCCGTAGCGATTGCCACCTCGGTCTTTGCTTAGCCTTTTATCTGGAGTTGGGCGCTTTGCCATAAGTGAGTGCTGTGAGGGTAGGGGGTAGTTTTCTTGTGGTCAACCAGATCGCAGAGAATTTTCAATTTACAATTGTCAATTTTCAAATAATTTTCAATTTTCAAGTATCAATGGCCCAAACGTTTGAAAAATTGAAAATTGGCATTTGAAAATTGTTTGATAATTGTAAATTGATACTTGTAACTTTTCTGCGAACGTTGTCGATTAAACACGTCTATTCCATCAAAATCCTATGGTAAAATGAGCCAGATGCTCTTCAACATCGTCCCGCCAGTCGCCGTCCCATATGCATCATTCAATCCTATCTGCCTGGCAACGGGAATATGCACCGGTACTGCAACGGGCGTAATTGGTCTGGATGCATATTTGAGTAACATAATCGTTCCTGCGCTCAAGACCATCTTCATCGGAGTAATGGTTGTTTATTGTGCCTGGTATGCCCTAACCCTTATTGTCTACGGACAAGATGAAGCGAAGCAAAAAGAGTCAAAGACGGCGTTTGAGGGTGCCATCCAGGGTGCAGCATTTGTTGGCCTTGCAATTTTTATAGTCTCTGCATTTGCGCCGAGCGAGGCAGGAGTTGCACTTGTGAATGAGTCTCCGTTTGCGGAAGGCGTTAACCGGGTGGTTGATTTTATTATGATGGTCACAGGTGTTTTCCTGATCCTGATAATCGGATACTCCGGCGCAAGAATCATTGTGCTACAGGGAAACGAATCGGAGATTGAAAAACAGAAAAAGAATTTCTTTTTTGGTCTGCTCGGAGTTGTTCTCCTTTTCCTTGCGAAAGTTATTTCGGATGCGATACTCCCCTCAGGAACGCCACTCACACTTGTTGAGGAAGCGGGTGGAATGATCAGATTTATTTTAGAAATAATTGCCGGGCTTGCCGTGGTTGCATTTATAGCCAGCGGATTCCTATTCCTCGTCTCGCTTCATAATGATAATTTGAAACAGCGCGCGCGTAGGATTCTTCTTTCCACGATTATTATTCTGATAATTGTGATCCTCTCGCACGTTCTTGTTTCCACGTTCATTCCAGAGACTCTGTCTCCGACCCCAAGCCTTGGTCAGCCCAATATAATTAACTAGATATGCGCATTTTTGCCATCATTTCCGGTTTTATCACTGCCTTGATTGCATTTCCGGATGTAGCGTTTGCGCAGGTCGGGGCACTTCCAAATATCATTGATTTTGTGATCGGAGGCACGCCACTTTCCTCAGAGCTTCCCGTTCCGGACTTTGGTTGCGATACCGCTGCCGGAGCCGGCGCGTGTCACATTGCGGAACTTTTTGTGTATGTAGTTCGCCAGGGTAGGCTACTGATCGGCGCGGTTGCATTTCTAATTCTTTCTGTTGCCGGTTTTACACTCATCATCAGGCAATCCGAGGAAAGTATGACAAAAGCAAGGCATGCAGTGGTCGGAGTTATAGTTGGTGTTTTCCTTGTTTTCCTATCTGAGCAGTTTGTTGATGCGATTTACGGAGGATTTTCCATTCCCGCTGGTGAAGTTTTGATGGATCCTGCAAATATAGAGGAGGGCGTAGGCATCCTGAGCGGCGAACTACTCGGCATTATCCGCTGGTGTGAGACTATTGTTGCAATTGCAGCGATTGGGCTAATAGTCGTGCAGGCTGCATATGTTCTTGCAAGTTTTGGAAGTGAGGAAACAATACGCAAGGCATACCGAGCAGTATTTTCCACGATCATCGGTATTTTACTCATAGTCTTTGATCGGACAATTGCTGCAATATTCGGATACGATCAAATGGTTGCACTGCCCGGAGCTCCGGATGCAACCATCTTCATCGTGGAGGTATTCGGATTCATCAGATTACTTCTCGGATTTGTTGGAATTGTTGCAGTCGCAATTCTGGTCTATGCAGGAGTGCTGATGATTGTGAATTACGGGAATGATGATTTAGTTACGAAGGCTAAGACAGTTCTAATTAATGCAGCAATTGGTCTGTTGCTCATAGTTGTGAGTTTTGTGATTGTGCAGACGGTGGTATTAGGTATCGTATAGTTTTTGGCTACTAGTGGATCCCTAGGGTTAGTCGCAGAAAATTTTCAATTATCAAGGCTAAATTTTCATTCAATTTTCAAATATCAATTTTCAATTTTCCAAACGTTTGATACTTGGACCTTGAAAATTGAAAATTATTTGAAAATTGTAAATTGTAAATTGAAAATTTTCTGCGATTACATTGAGCATAATGTTAAGCAAGTGATGCACAGGTTGCACTTACATCATGTGTTCTCACAATACTCGCTCCATGCTCTGCAGCTATCTTTGTTGCCTCCAGCGTCCCCTCAAGCCTCTCGGACGGCGGCTGGTCAGGTCCATCAGCTGTGAATGACTTTCGTGAAGGACTCACAAGTATCGGGCAACCGAAATCCTGCAAAAATTCAAGATTCTCCAGTATCTGCCATGAGTACTTGGGATCACTTGAAACAAAGTGGCCGAGGCCTGGGTCCAGAATTATCTGCGAGCGTTTTACTCCAGCATTTTCCGCAGCAACGATTCGCTCCTCAAAAAATTCATGGATCGTCTTCAGAACATCATCGTATTCAACATCCCCGATGGTTGTCCGTGGTGAGTCATCCTTTGAGTGCATCATTACATATTTACATCCCGCATCCGCGATTACTTTAAACATCTCCGAGTCACCGCGGCCAGCGGTCACGTCGTTGATCATGTTTGCTCCAACTCTCAGTGATTCTTGAGCTACGGTTGTTTTGTAAGTATCTACGGAAATGCAAAATTCAAAATGCAAAATGCAAAATGAATCATTTTGAATTTTGCATTTTGAATTTTGCATTCTCTCAAGGATTGGAATCACTCTCCCCAACTCTTCCTCAACACTAACCTCAGGAGAACCTGGCCCGGTTGGTTCTCCTCCGATATCAATAACGTCCGCGCCCTCCTCGATCATTTCCAAAGCTCTTTTGCAAGCCTTGTCTGCGGCATCAAACTGCCCACCATCATAGAAAGAATCTGGTGTGACGTTTAGGATGCCCATCACTGTTATGTCGTTTCTAGATGTAGTCATAAGTGCTGGGGGTAGTGTTTCACTGATGGGCGGAAGTTCCAAATTCCAAAGCCCTTTGAGATTTGGAATTTGAGATTCTTTTGGAATTTGGGATTTGGTGCTTGAAATGAGCACCCATACAGGATTTCAGTCGCCCTGTTAAGTATGGTACACTCAACGGCTAATGCCCTCCCCCTCGCCAGATACCGCTTCTCTCTCCTGGGGACAGTTCCAGTCGCATGTCCGGTACCTGCCAACCAGCGCCCAAGGTAAGATCAGGCGGGCTTTTGAAAGAGGTATGGAGCTACATGCCGGGCAAAAGCGCCGTTCCGGCGATCCGTACTTTACGCATCCGATTGCAGTAGCTCACATCCTGGCAGATTGGGGGGCAGATGCCGATACGATAATTGCGGCACTCTTGCACGATGCGCTTGAGGACACCCCGCTTTCTGAGGATGAGGCAGAAGAAGAGTTTGGATCAGATGTTATGAGGATGACGGTTGCACTTACAAAACTAGATGAAGAGGAACTTTTTGAAAAACCCACGCTGGATGAGGAGATAGAAACGATACGAAAACTTTTTACTGCAATGCAGGAGGATGTTCGCATAATCGTAATAAAACTTGCGGACAAGTTACACAACATGCAGACAGTTGAGTTTCTTCCGGAAGAGAGGCAGAAGGCTCATGCGGAGGCGACGGAAAAAGTCTTCGTGAGAATTGCAGATCGACTTTCGATGGCCGACGTTCGCGATGAGCTTGCTGAATTGTATTTGGGAGTTCTTAAGCCGGAGCTTTTGGAAAAACTCCTCGCAATACGTGCCGAAAACGAGAAGCGTGCAGATGTCATCATTGGGAAGATGAAGAAAGCGCTTAAGGTTGCGGAGAGTAGTCTGCCAATAGATCCTCATTACGAGCATCACAGATTTCGTACACTGCATGCGCAACTTAAAGCAGGTGGAAGCGCAGTTATAGGCGTTGCGACTTTAACTGTTGTATTTGAGTGTGATGACAAGGCAACCTGCTACCAGATTCTTGGCGCACTTCATCAGCTCTGGAGGCGCGAGGACGATTCATTTGATGATTATATAAATGCTCCAATGATCAATGGTTACCAGGGATTGCACACCACAGTCATTCTGGAAGACGGGACCCGCATCCGCTGCAAAATCCGAACGCGGGAAATGCAGGAATATGCGCGTCGCGGTATCACAACTATGTGCTTTGACGGGAAATCAATCGGTTTGCCTTCCTACATGGGATGGGCAGAACGCATTTCTCCCCTTTCTGCAGATACGGCTGAAAGGAGTTCGGATTTCTGGGCAAGCCTGCAAAGCGACATCCTCGGCGAATCCATAATCGTGCATGGCCCGGGTGATAGAACGCTGCTTTTGCCGGAGGGATCCACGGCACTTGATGGAGCTTTTTACTTCTATGGCGATCAGGCTTTAAAGTTGAAAGAGGTTCATCTGAATGGCAAAGACGCGGTCTTCCAGACTCCTCTTGAGCCGCCTGTGACACTGGAAGCTGTGACTGGAAAAAGTAAAACGGTTAAAAGAGAATGGTTGCAATGGGCACAGACCGGAGTTGCAGCGGCAAAAATTCGCGAAAGTCTTGCGATGGAGGATCGTGCGAAGAAGATTGAGGAGGGGAAGAGGTTGTTGGAGGAGGTGATGGTGGAGAAAAGGAGAGGGTTGCTTGCTGAGTTTGCAGAGAAGGGTCTTTTGGATGGGATGCGATCTATGGGGTTTGGGTCGGTAGATGATGGGTATGTGGCGATTGCGGAGGGGAGGGTGGAGGCTGGGGATGTTGAGAAGGTATTGTTTGTAACGGAGGATAAGCGTAAGCAAAAGAAAGCTGGTGTATCAAATGGAGAGCGGCATGTTGCGCGTTTTTTCATCAAAAAAGGTGATGTGGATACGCTTAGGCGTCTTTTGAATGTATACGAGAAATATGGAGAAAAGCTCGAAAGTGTGCGTATCTGGCCCGCATTCTTTACAAAACGGCAGAAGATAGAAGTTAGGGATAGAACGTCACCCGCGGAGAACGAGCAACTTCTTAGAGAAATTAGGGGTACAGGAGCAACAGATGTAGTAGTTACTGCCGCATCAAAACCGATATTATATGTCTTAGGAGTTGCCTTGCTCTTGTTTCTTTGGGGAATTGACCCGGTGGTGGCAAGATATCTTGTTTTTGATATGGGTGTAGTCCCAATTGACCTGACACTAATACGTTTTGCAACACTTACTTCTCTTTGTGGGGCACTTCTTGCATATAAGTATCTTCGTGGAGATCTGAAAAGAGAGGCAATAATTCCACTGAGTACCCCTTCTCTTTGGTTCTCTGCATTCCTTCTTGTTGGTGTCGCTTTCTTTACGTACAGTTCTCTCCAATTTACGTGGCCTTCGCATTACACAATACCAATGACTGCAGCCGGTCTTGTTCTGACAACCATGCAAAATATCAGACGGCTTAGGCTACTAGTTGTCACGTGGTGCTTGTTTGCGATGGGTATGGGAGTTCTTATGCTAGATCCGTCATGGTCATTGAAAGGAGTGTTGCTCACTATTGGAGCAGTTTCGGCTTTTTCACTTTTCTCTGTTGTAAGTGAGAGATACAAGAGAGAGCAGAACGTTGCAGCTCGCATGTTGCAATACTTCTTTGTGCTATCTCTCATATGCCTAATTTTTTCATCTCCACTACTTCTACAGAATAAGATTCTTTCCATGAGCCCTGCCCTTATTCTCGGCTGTGTTTTGTTTAGCCTGTTAATATCTTCCATGCCGTACTATCTGTACTACTACGCACTTTCACACCGCCAGATTGATTTTGTGCTGAGGTATTCTTTCCTAATAATAATTGCATCAGTAGTTCCGCAATGGATTGTGTATGGGGAAATGAGTTGGCTGATAGCGACTTCTGCGTCTTTGGTTTGTTTGGGTGCAATTTTGCCACTGAAGAGTAAATGGCTACTTAGTCGAAGCGACTAATCTACCGTTACTGTGTTCGCCGATACCATGCTTTTTGTACGCATCTTGCCATAAACGCTCCCATTCCTGCGGAAGGCTGACATCGTGTTTTTTGTACAGATCAACAACGAATTTGTGTGCAATAATTGCCAGTTCATATAGTGACTTCATTTCATGTAGCCATTGGGAATTGAATTTAACGCCCGCTCTTTCGAAAGGGTTATAATGGAACCCAATTGTTTTGAAAGCATATTTAGAAAAAAATCTGCTGCTTGGTGCGTTATTGAGAATATCCCCAAAATGTTCGGATGAGTGTGGCACAGCTTCGTGATTTACTGGATAAAACTGGTTAAAACGGAATGATGTAACAATATGACCATCACCATTCTCTCTTGGCTCCAATTCATTCAGTAATCTAAGGATCCAGCTGTACATGAGTATCTTACCTATGCCTTTTCCTTGGCAATCAGGTGCGACGCCAATGGTGCCAACTCTGGCAACGCTATTTGGATGATCAATTAGTCTTGATTCTGTTGGATCAGTGAGACCATCTATTGTGTTTACGTATTCGTAAACATCTTGCATATGCTTTCGAGCATCTCCAACGTTTGCGTACCCATCAAAATAACCTAGCAAGTTTCCTGTTCGTATATCTGCAACGCGCACGGGAACATGATTTGGGCTTCCTAAATCTTTATCCCATTGTCCCCTGACTGATTCTGCATCAAATGTCTCTAAGAATCCTTTTCCTTCATCTTGTTCTTTTAGGATGAGAGATTTGTTACCTTTGCTGTAGAGGCGCATTGCCTCATCGGAAAAGGTTCCTTGCCTATAGATTGCTTCTACGCCTCCTAAATCATCTGGACAAACTCGTTCAACTTGCAAATTTTGGAGTAGTGCAGCGGTTTCGTTTTCTTCTTTTAATCTTGATCTCGAGATGCCCCCAGAAAAACGATTTCTTATGTTGCCGAGAACGCCGCCTAGAGCGCTAAAACGCCCGCCGGACGCTGTTCCAGCTTCGGTGCTAATCAACCCAGTATTTATTGCATCGACGCGACCCATTTCCTCGGAAGTGTAGTACTTTTGAACACAATAACAACAAAATTTTTGACAAAATATTACGTGAGATATCTAAGTCTGTTAGTCTTAGCTGTCTATCAAATCCACTTTCACCTTTGCGGTATTTAGTGCATCGACATATGCAACAAGTCTATCAATATGCTTTTTGATTGCACTAGGATTCACTGAAATTCCTTCCTTCTCCTCTTGTTGTGTGCTTAATAGCATTAGGCTGACAGCTTCCGCAGCAGTTATCATTTTTTCGGATGTGTATCTTATTCGTTTCGCTGGTGGAAAGTCTTCAGGAAAATCCTCATGACATTGATCTACAGCTCTTTTGATGAGTAGTAATTTTTTTTGTGACAGGTTGCTGCCTTCAGCCACATTGTCACTTATAGATGTTTGCATTGCAAATTTGAGCTGCTCGCGTGTTCTAACAAGCTTCGCACGACATTCGTCGAATGTACTGATAGTTGTGTCAGTTCCCTCTCCTTCAACATCACGTCGATTATTTTCTACCGCTACAGCTCCCCAAAGTAAATCCCGAAATCTAATACGCCCCTTCTTAACTCTATCTGGTCCAAGGTTTATTCCTTGTTCGGCGCACCATTTTTTATACTCTGCCATACCAGCATCAACCACGGCAGCAAGAGCCGCTACGTATTGCGGATCAATTTCACTGTCTTCTTGCAGATATGTGTCAATGGACGATTCGTCAGGAGAAGAAGGTCGTGTTCCTGTGCCTAAACCATCGCCGAATAATATGTGATCATTTTCTGACATTGCAAAGCATGCTGGAGTATCTCATAAAACACGATATGTGCTTGTGAGTCAAGAATCTAACCGATGTTTTTCGTCAAATAACTCGCATCCTATGCTACGACTCCTGCAACATAACCATGTTCAATCCCGCCGACCCCAAACAATCCTTCCCCTCGCTGGAACACGGCATCCTCCAATATTGGAGGGAAGAAGACATCTTCAAGCGCTCATTAAGGGGGTAAGAATCTTATGGGGACATCAGATCCTATGATAGGATTCTTTTCGCATGCTTTCCCAGTTCGTCAAAGGCCGCGTTTACGTATTTATAGACGTTGAGAACATTTTTTACAGCCAGCGCTCGCTCGGATGGCACATTTCGTACGAGAAGCTGATTAAATATTTTCGCGATGAATGCGGTCCGGATGCAAAATGTTTTGCGTATACAGGTGTGAACGAAAGCAACAAGGGGCAGCATAGATTTTTGGACATGCTTGATCTTAGTGGGTATGTCGTGCGCATGAAAACTGTCAAAAAGATCAAGTCTGGAGGAGGATCGTATAAATGGAAGAATAATCTGGATATGGAACTTGCATTTGAAATGATAAATACCAGCGAAAAATATGACACTGCAATACTACTCTCAGGAGATAGCGATTTTTCACTACCAATTGATTACATCAAACAAAGAGGTAAAAGAATCATTGTTATGTCCACACGAAAACATATTTCCAAAGAGTTGCTTGAGCGTGCCAAATATATCGAGCTGCGCAAGCTAAAGGACATCATTTCCCAATAAAAAAATCATGGCGTGCACGAATGCACGCCAGAGTGTTATCTCGTAAGCTATTCTAGCAAACCGTTACCCCCTGTCAATGCCCTTCGACCCCGTCGATCCCAAACAATCCTTTCCCTCGCTGGAACACGGCATCCTCCAGTACTGGAGAGAAGAAGACATCTTCAAGCGCTCCGTAAAGAGCAGGAGCTCCGGCACGGGCGATCCGTTTAAAGGCCCCAGAGGAGAGAAGGCTTACAGCTTCTTTGACGGCCCCCCCTTTGCAACCGGCCTCCCGCACTACGGGCACCTGCTCGCCGGAACAATCAAAGATGTAATCCCGCGTTACCAAACAATGAGGGGTCATCGAGTTCAAAGAAGATTTGGATGGGATTGCCACGGGCTACCCGTCGAGAATTTGGTCGAAAAAGAAGAAGGGTTGAAGAGCAAAAAGGACATCGAGGAAAAGGGAATCCGGTGGTTTAACGATAAATGCCGTGACTCCGTAACGCGTTACACCGAAGAGTGGAGGAAAACAGTTGAGCGAACAGGCAGGTGGGTGGATATGGATTGGGATTACCGGACAATGGATCCGGATTACATGGAGAGCATCTGGTGGGTGTTTAAAAATATTTATGATAAGGGTTTGATTTATGAGGGGCACAAGGCCATGCACATTTGCACGCGATGCGTAACGCCACTTTCCAATTTTGAAGTCACACTCGGCTACAGCGAGCGCACAGACATGTCCACAATTGCAACATTCCCACTTGTTGATGATCCAAATACCGTCATACTTGCATGGACTACAACCACATGGTCTCTGCCTGGTGACTTGTGGCTGGGGTTCGGTGCGGATATCAAATACGTGAGAGTGAAACAAAAAGGAGATGATCACGAATACGTTGTATCCGAAAAACTTGCTCCGGTTGTATTCAAAAATCGCGAGTACGAGATTGTCGGGTCAGCCACGGCAAAGGAGTTTGAGGGCAAGAAATATGTTCCGCTCTTTGATTACTACGTTGATACCCCGATGCCCTCGACCGTTAACTCAGGAAAACCAAAAACATTTGGAGAGCATTGTTTCTACTGCATCACTCATCCGGAGGTTGCGGAAGAGGAGGGGACTGGAATAGTCCACTTTGCAAACACAAACGCTGAGGACGGCTTCCTGATCGCAAAAAATCTAAACACAGATCTTCTACACTACTTTGGTGTGGATGGCCGATTCTATCCGGAAGTTCGCGATTTTGCGGGTCTTTCGATCAAAGCACCGGAGGATAATTACATGAAGACGGATAAGAAAATCATCGAAAAACTTAAAGAGACGGGGAGGTGGTTCGATAGTTTTAATTACACACACAGTTATCCGCACTGCTGGCGGTGTGAATCTCCTCTTTTAAACTACGTTGGCCCATCCTGGTACGTCGCGGTTGAAAAAATCAAAGACAAGATAATAAAACAGAATAAGGAAACAAGCTGGGTACCCGCCCATATCCGTGATGGACGGTTTGGAAATTGGCTTGAGGGCGCGAGAGACTGGGCGATTAGCAGAAATAGATTTTGGGGGACACCACTTCCTATTTGGAGATGTGAGAACTCAATCGAAGTCATCGGGTCGCGGGATGAGTTGATGAGTAAGTGCCCGATCAGATTTACCAAAGTCACTGTTTTGCGGCATGCGGAGAGTGAAGGGAATGTGGTGCCGATTTATCAGGGGGAGGTGCCGGGGACGAGTCTTACTCGCTTGGGAAAAAGGCAGGCGGAAAAAGCAGGACGCAAGTTGGTCGGAGAAAATTTACAAGGTTCAATTTTCAATTTTCAAAAAATTATCAATTATCAATTATCAATTATCAATTTTTGGAAAAGGCAAAAAAAGCCTGACCAAATTTCAGTTATATATGCGTCACCTCTGGCGCGTGCAAAGGAAACTGCGGATATCATCGCGAAAAAGACTGGTGCAAAGGTCATAATTGATGAGAGATTGAGGGAAGTCAGTTTTGGTGAGTACGAAGGAAAGACGATTGATTTTTCTGATCTTACATTCGTAAAAGATCGCCGTGCGCACAAGATTGAAAAGGGCAAACCGGAATCCATTTATCATTTTGATGGAATGGAAAAGTGGGAGAGTGTTCAGGAAAGAGTTGAGGACTTCATGAAAGATGTTTTGCCGAAACACCGTGGCGAGCACATCACAATCGTCTCCCATGCGGATCCGATTGTAAACATGAAGCATTTCTTCACGGGCGAGGATCCGGTCAAGCTAAGCCATCAGCCATACCCTAAAAAAGCCGAACCTTACACGTACTTCTGGGATCATGATCGCGAGGCGCAGCTTGATTTGCATAAGGATACGGTGGATGATTTGGTGTGGCCTTCTGGGATTAAAAATGATCAGTCAGTTGAGGTTACGTTAGTGAGGCATGGGGAGACTGATTGGAATTTGAGTGGGAAAGTACAAGGGTACGCATCTGATCCGCACCTTACGGAACTTGGCAAGGAACAGGTAAAACAAACAGCGTCTGAACTAAAAGGGAAAAAGTATGATTTAGTTATCAGTTCAGATTTACCTCGAGCGGTGGAATCTGCAGAAATTATTTCTGAGGAGCTAGGCATTCCATTTGTGGATCGTTTGAAAAATTTACGTGAACGCGATGATGGAGATATGGAAGGAAAGACGTTTGAAGAGATATCATCCAATCATCCCGAGTTTGAGAGAATTAATGAATATAAGGTGGGTTTTCACTATCGCACGCCTCCAAATGGTGAGACATTTTCAGAGCTAATTTCCCGCGTTAATAGTGTGCACGAATACTTGATGGAGAAATATGCTGGTAAAAAAATTCTTATAGTTTCTCATCATGGGGTGTTGAAGGCATTTCGTGCTCTTCAGGAAAACTTGGCGTACAAAGATGCGTGGCAGACGATGCCTAATGCAAGCGCATACACGTGTACGATCACCACTCCATACCGCCGAATCCCCGACGTACTCGATTGCTGGTTTGAATCGGGATCTATGCCATATGCACAGTCACATTTTCCATTCGAGCAATCTTCCGGAGAAAAGCAATTGGCTGTTAGCAATTGGCAATTGGCTAATAAGCTAATTGCCAAAAAGCCAACAAGCCAATTGCCAAGCGGCTTCCCCGCAGACTTCATCGCAGAAAACCTCGATCAAACCCGCGGATGGTTTTACACGCTCATGGTTCTTTCCACTGCTTTATTCAACAAGCCTGCGTTCCAGAACTGTATCTGTGGCGGGATGATTCTTGCGGAGGATGGGAAGAAGATGAGTAAGAGACTCAAAAACTATCCTGATCCGAATGAACTGATGGAACGTCATGGGGCGGACGCTTTACGTTTCACGCTGATGTCCTCACCTGTTGTGCGTGCACAGGAGCTAAGGTTCAGTGAAAAGCCGGTTGAAGAGACTTTGAGGAGGGTTATTTTGCCGCTTTGGAATACGTATCACTTTTTTGTGTTGCATGCGGAGGGGGCGGAATCCGGAATCCGGGACCCGGAATCCGGACAGGAAAACGTTGGTAATTCCGGATTCCGAATTCCGAATTCCGAGCCACATCCTTTAGATCAGTGGGTGAAAGCTGAAGTCCAGGATCTCGTCAATCGCATGACTGAGGAATTGGACCGCTACGATCTTTCCGCAACGTGTTCTGAGCTTTATGAAACTTTGGATGCGCTTACGAATTGGTATGTCAGGAGATCACGGCGCCGTTTCTCCGGGAAGGAGGGTGCGGAGGCACAACAGTCTGCACTTGCGACACTTTACGAAGTTCTACTCACATTTTCTAAATTGTTGGCACCGTTCTGCCCATTCATCACAGAGGCAATTTATTTGAATCTTGTACCGGAGGATCACGGATCTATTCACATGTCAGATTGGCCGGAGGTTCGGGAGCTAACATCGGAGGAAAAGGAGTTAATAGAGAGGACGTGGCTGCTGCGCACAATTGTTTCGCTTGGGATGGGCTTAAGGTCAGAGGCGAATGTTAAGGTAAGGCAGCCGCTTGTGGGGGTTGAAATTGCTATTCCTTTGGAAAATGCAAAATTCAAAATGCAAAATTCAAAATACTTACTTTCAGATGATGATAGGCAAATTCTTGCCGAAGAACTCAATGTTAAAAATGCTCAAGTGATTGATGATGCTTCGCACCTTGCTGACCGAATTGTTCAGGTTGATGCACGCAAAGCGGGTCCGCGGCTTGGCAAAAAGGTGCAGGAAATCATCAAAGCTGCAAAAGCGGGTGAGTTTACGGAAAATTCTGATGGTTCCGTCACAGTTCTTGGTGAAAAATTGAGTGCAGAAGAAGCTCAGATCATCTATCAAGGCAAAGAAGGCAGGAATGTTGCGTGTGAAAAGGGGATAGTAGTCTCGCTCGATTCGGAGATTTCAGATGAGCTAAAACTGGAGGGTCTTGCTCGTGATGTCATTCGTGCTGTGCAGGCCTTGCGGAAAGAGAAAGGATTGAAAGTCTCGGACAGGATTTCACTGAAGACGGGAGAGGGGATGGAGGAGGTTGCGAAAGTTCATCAAAAGTTGATTGAGGGGGAGACGAATGGGGGGGTTGGGGATCCTGATGGTCTTCTGACCGTTCAGGTAGACATAATTGATGGACAAATCACAGTCATTTAATTCTCTCATGCTGCTGCCCGAAGTTTTTCGATTGGTGCTTCTTCCATCCACTCATCATATTTTCCCTGCTGCGCAAGGAGCGTAATCGTGATCTGTCGCATAAGTTCGTCGTGTCCTGCTTTGAAATTCGGATTCTCAATATCGGCAAGGCCGGCTTTGTAAACCTTTTCCAGATGCGCACGCGAGTAGGATGTACCGTGCAATGCTCCAATCTGCACAAGCTGACTGTGGATTTCCCGTACAGCTGTTGCAGGAATTCCGCCGGAGAGATGAACTACAGGCGTTTCCTCAGGATCAATTCCAGCGTTCTCGACTACTTCCTTGGTTGCCCTGGCCGACTCATCGGGGAAAATGAGATCCTCACTGTTCTTTCCCGGTACAACATAACTTATCTTCCATCCGTGCGGATAATCGGGATTCTGGGAATTTAGTATTTCCTGTTTAATTCCTGCAAGAACTTTTTCTTCCAATTCCAGATTAGCCTGGAGATCCTTGTAATTATCAAAAAGTACCTCCGGCTCATAAATACCCATCACTTTCCCATTTTTTGCGAGTCTATTGTGGAAAAATCCAAACTGTTCACACCCCTTCGCTATCAGGTTATCAGGCATGCCGGCCTGAAATGTGAGGCGAATCTTTACGACGTGAGCGCCAATACTCACAAGAGTTTGGAGATCGTTTTCAAAAGCCTGGAGATCATCCGGGTGGGCGAGTAGTTTGTTTGCCTCTTCTGCTCCTTTGTCGGTTCGAATAAGTTTTGCCATAAAAATTGTGTCGTGATCTTCGATTGCATATTTAAGAGTAGTTTTTTCATCTGGCATCAGAATATGTGCATCGCCCATCCTCCCTTCTCCTTCGGGTAGGGTATTTACTATGGCTGCATCAAATTCTGAAATGGCGGGAGCAGTTCCTTCCATTTGACGCACGATATCACGGTCCCTTCCCGGGTTGAATCCATGAATTCCAAATGTTTCCGCGTGTTTCACAAGTGTGCCGGGAGATTGATCCATGGCGTTAAAATGCAACCCACCTTTATGTTTCCATCTTTCCAGGTTTGTCAGGTGGTCTACGGTTCCTTCGAATGTAGGGCTTTGGTGTTCCATGATAAGTTGGGGGAAGAGGAAGAAGCACTGTAAAGCTATCGTGCTATCTGTGAATCGTAAAGGATTGTTGTCGTCGTATCAGGAGGCAAATGCGTGTTTATAGCTTATGTATGCTAAAAAGAGAGTGTTGGCAAAGTTGTAGAGCGCAGTTTTTGCTGGACATAGTTTTTTGTGCAGTGCAAGTTATACATCTTCTGATAGACTTTCTTCGTTCACTTGAAATCATCGTCATGCGCCCGTAGCTCAGTTGGATAGAGCGCAAGCTTGCGGAGCTTGAGGCCACAGGTTCGAATCCTGTCGGGCGCACCAATCTGGAAAACTTGCACGATTTTGCAAAACTCGCCACCCGCGCGCGGCTTCCAGCCGCAGTGCACCGCCCTTCAGCAGCGCGTTCGATCCGATCATTTTCACGAATGCTGCACATCCCCGCCAATCTTCATCCGAGATCAGTTTCTTCGCTTCCCTGCTGCGAATAATCATTTCTTTGAGTGGTTCGAGCCGAGCGGAGGGGTTATGTTCAACGTCTGCGATTTCCTGCTCGATTGTGACCTTGCGAGAAACAAGTGAATTCTTTTTAGTGATGTATTCCTGTGTGTCTAGGGCACCTTCCAGCCGTAGATCGAGCAAATCACTGAGTTTCTTGTCGAGGGATAGCTTTTTCTCTCGCAGACGTTGAATCGCTGCCTGATGTTCCTGAAGATTTTCAGCTTTTTCCTTGTCGAGGTAATCGAGCATCGCATCTGCCCAGTCATCCGGCAGCGAGACCTGTTCGACAATCTTTTTCACTTGGGAAAGTAGTTTCTCTTCGCGCAGGTAGTGCTTTTCTGTACAAGCCCCTTTCTTCTTTGTGCATCTGTAGTACTTGTGACCTTTTTGTATTTCAGCAGTTATGGCACAGGCACAAGAGTCGCAGGTCATGAGGCCAGAGAAGAAAAACTCGTGTTTTCTTCGTGTCTTTTTCTTGCCACGTTTGCGCATGACATTTTGAACTTCATCGAACAGGTCTTTCCCGATAATTGGCTCGAAGGAGCCGGAGTGAAGCTCACCCCATACTTTCATCATGCCACAGTAGATCGGACTCTGGAGGACAAGTTGCACACAGGAATTAGAGAGGACATACCCTTTGCGACTACGTAGCCCCAAACCTTTCAGCGTTTGCCGGAGTAAAGGCAGCGTGTAATCCCCAGTCGCATACAGCTCAAAGGCCTTGCGAATGAGTGGCGCTGTTTCGGGGTCTGGCTCGATGTTCCGCGTTTCTCGGTTGTTCTTGTACCCAATCGGAGCAGGCCACGTCCATTCGCCTCTTCGTATTTTCTCTCGTTGTCCACGCTTCACATTCTCGGAAAGATGATCCACGAAGTATTTGCCCTGCCCAAAGGCGATTGCGAGCATAAACTTCCCCTGTGGATTGTTCTCGAACGTCAGTGTGGGGAAATACAGGCCTTTGAGTGCTCCTGTGTCGAGGAGATGGATGATTTGGCCTCCATCAATACTGTTGCGTGAAAGACGATCAGGGTGCCAAGCCAGAATCCCCTCCGCTTCACCCCGTTCCAGCATGTGCAGCATTCTTTGGAACTGCGTTCGCCCCGGACTCTTTGCAGTTTTTGCTTCCTGAAAGGAAGCCACGATTTCGAGTTGCTCCCGCGCAGCGTATTCCCGTAGCTCTGTCATCTGCGCTGGCATAGATAATGCCTGTTTCTCATCACCTTCGGTGGATTTACGAATGTAGATGACAACCTTCATGCGTGAAGTGTATCACCGTGCGTTCAAGGTTGCGAAAATTTTGGCGTGGTGAGAGAAGGGCGGTGCGCTGCGGCTGGAAGCCGCGCGCGGGTGGCGAGTTTTGCAAAATCGTGCAAGTTTTCCAGATTGGTGCAGCTTGCTGGAAGCTGCTCGAACGGATTTTAGCGCATAAACGATACGGGCGGGGCTGCCCCCCCGAAAAACCAGCCCCGCCCGCGCTTGCCGGCCGAAGCCTAAGCGACGGCTGACCGATTCGTTACGTAAAAACTGCAAAGAGTCCGGGGAAATGATCGGATCGAACGCACTGCTGTGCCACGTAGAGCAAAAGCTTCTACGTGGCGTACTCGCCACGCCAAAATTTTCGCTTCACAAGACTGGTAGTGGTGTATATTTCATGCTAAAATAGCATGATGAAACAAAAACAATCTGAAACCCAAAAAACTATGGACTTGCTCTCCAGCATTCTAAGTAGAGCTCGTAAGAAATTGGAATACAGAAATTCTCAATCAGACAAAGAGCAACTTGAGGCAATTGAGCAGCAATTTGCTTCTTAAATACTTATCTCATGCCGGACGAACAACCAAATCACAATCAGAAGGCAAAAGAAATGACCAGAGAGCTAATGGATAGCAGAGAAGAAGCTATGAGTGACTTTGAATTGGAGGTGAAAGAAAAGCAGAAACTGGACCAATTGAAAGAGAAGATTAAAGCTTTTTCAGAAGAATCAGATGAAGCGATGGAAGCGCTCAATGAAGCAATTACAGAAGTAGCGGCAGAGGAAAAGTTATATAAGGTTCAAGTTTTGAGAATAATATGGGGATATGAAGTGCCGCACAGATACGAAATAGATTCACATAGTATTTTCTCGCGATACAAAGAACTAAAAGAATCTGTACCTGCCAATGTTCTGAAGGCAGCAATTGAGAGAGAATTGAAGAGCGAGAAAATTGTATCAACAGTACTGGAGTATGCAGAAGATTATATAGATGAACCTTGGGCGGAAGAACTTATAGCAAAAGCCATAAAACAAAATCCTTCTGTAATTATTTACGACTACAAAAAACTAAAAAGTATTGTTCCTAATGCTGAAGATCTACTGAAAGAACAGGTGAAACTCCATCCGACTTCTATTTTGTTTTACGGAGCTGAGGAGATTGAGGGAGAAGAATTCGAAGAAGAAATGCTATATGAAGCAGCCATAGCAGCAGCAAAATCTAGTCCCTACAACGTTTTTCAGGATTTTAGTAAAATAAGAGGAAGAACTTACAGGGAGAAAGAATATGCTGCTGAAATAGCAGCAATTGCCGTTGATTATGATCCTTCTGCGGCATTCCAGAACTATGGAAAATACAAAGACTTACCGAATTCCGACACAATATTGAGAAAAGCAGCCATTGGAGAAACAAAGGAACGTTACTATATGACACTATTCAATTACGATAATTATGAGAAGGTGAGTGGCAAACCATTTGAACGAGAAGTTTTATTGGCATGTGCAGAAAACAACCCACAGGTAGTATTGGCTAATGCCGAAGCGTTCAAGGATAAAGATTTTGCCAATGAAATTGTTCATAATGCTGCTGCAAAAGTAGCTGAAATAAAACCAGAAGAGGCGCTGGTGCATTACAAGGAGGGTAAAGAAAAAGAGTCCTATGCAGATGGCGAACGAAGGAAAACCAAGACAGAAGGTTTTGGAGAATTGCTTAACGATGAACAGAAGCAAGAATTTTTCTCAACACTCGCATCCAAGTCCGAAAGTGCACCTGGAGCCCTTATTGAATACTACGATACCTTAAAGGATTATGTAGATGATCCAATTTCGACACTACGAACAGCAGTACAAAACGCCAGGGGAACTAGTCCACAATCACTCATAAGAGGTTTTTCAGCATATAGGGATGCTCTTGAAGGCGGAGAAGAGGAAGCAGTGGCTATTCTCATGGAAGCTGTTGAGCAAGAACCACGAGAAGCTATATGTGCGTTTGAAAACTATGGTGAATTTGAACCTCATGCAGAACGAGCATTGAAAGCAGCGGCTTTGAAGGAGCCAAAGTCAGTGTTTTATGGGTTCGATGGATTTAAGAATAAGCCTTATGCAAAAGATGTCTTTGTACAAGCTGGCAAAGAAGAGCCAGACAGGGTACTAGGGAGTCTTGGTAAACATGAAGATTTAGAAGGATTACCATACGAAGAAGAGGCTCTCAATGAAATCATTGCTTTTACCGTAGAAAAATATCCTTGGATGATTGTAGAGAACTTACAGCGACATCAATCAGATTACGACAGAGATAAAAAATATGATCCTGAAAATGCAAAAGAGCCGTTTCTGCTGAAACTGCTGAGCAAAGATGATCTACAGAAGAAGATCATTGATTCTGCTTACAAGAATGAACCTTTTACCTTTGTAAGAAATACAAAGTACTTTGAAAAAGTACTGCCAGAAGCAGAAATGGCCAAAGCACTATTTCTTGCACTAGAAAAGCACCCTGCTCAATGTGCTAATTATGGAGGGGTTGATTTGTCTTACTTAGCTGAACGTGATCCTGCTGCCACTGGTGCATTTCTTATGAAATTTGCACACCAATATCCGTATAACTTTATTTCGAATATCAATAAAAAAGAAGTTCCAGGAATTTCTGAGTATGAACAGGCGCGTGTAGTCGCAGAAAGACTGACTGAGCTCGGAGACAGCTTGAGATTTACTATGAATCACAACGAAAGACTGGAACACACTGAGAATGTGTTTCAGAGACTGTGGCAGGAAAACCACGAGAAGGTGCGGCAAGATATTGATGCTTTCAATAAAAAATACGGAACTTCCATTGAGTTTAGAGGAATTCGAAGAGATCCTAGTAATTCAAGAAGTCATGAGTCCATAAGCTATTCGCTCATATTCATAAATACATTT
>CAZWES010000006.1:0-45860 GCA_964632395.1 uncultured Candidatus Peribacteria bacterium
GCATAGACGCTGCGAAGAAGAATATAGCAAGAAATAGTCCTAACACAACCAGAAGCGGGGCAGATCGTTCCAGAACATATGGCAACACAATCCCCGCAACAGACACCTGAACCATGCCAACAGACGCATTCGCCACATTCTTCCGCTGGCCGCTCGTCAATGTGAAGTTAATTCTGAAACGCATTGGAGAGCCGCCCTACCACACAATTAATCATCCAGGCAATCGCCAAAAAGCATGAATTCGCATTTCATATTTCCATCTGATATTCTCTCAACATCCCCACATCCAGCCATGAAACTCCAACAACTCTTCGACATCGCCATCAAGGCCGCAATTGAGGCAGACCCTCGCTCAAAAAAGGATATTGAGAAGGCTCTAAAAAGAGTGGAAGAGCGCCACAAAAGAATTGAGGGTAAGGAAAAAGAGCACATAGATCACGAGGCGAAGAAGAACCCGTACCTTGATTCAAGAATGATTTACGGAACCGGGAAAGAGGAGATTAAGCATCTGATGGTTGGTGTAGATGTTGAAACTCCGGAGCTTTTGCTTGCGCATGAACTTAAAAAATCCGGAACAAAAATTGATGCTGCCATGCTTCACCATCCGGAAGGACGCGGGCTCGCAGATCTAGAAAAAGTTATGACTGTGCAGATTGACGTTCTTGCAGAATGCGGAGTCCCTGTAAACCGTGCAGAGGGCATGCTCAGGCCCCGGATGGATAGGATCTGGCGGGTAATCCATGCAGATAACTTGTT
The DNA here is from genome assembly GCA_964632395.1 of uncultured Candidatus Peribacteria bacterium. Lineage (GTDB taxonomy): Bacteria > Patescibacteriota > Gracilibacteria > Peribacterales > Peribacteraceae > CAZWES01. The sequence continues at coordinate 757 of CAZWES010000006.1, forward strand.
TAGAACAGAGCAGGCGGCAAAACTTTTAAAGATTCCTATTTTTAACTGCCACTCGATATCCGACCACATGGTATGGAGATTTATGGAGAATAAAATCTGCAAAAAGAAATTTGATTCGATCAAAGATGTTCTGGATGAATTGCTCGATATCCCTGAGTTCAGAGAATACGCAAGGAAAGGCAATCCACCGATTGTTGTAAATGGGAGAAAAGAAAGCCGCCCCGGGAAGATCTTTGCAACCGAGTTCACAGGCGGCACAAACGGACCGGAAGATCTTATCAAACTGCAGGCAGAGGCCGGAGTTGGCACTATCCTTTCTATGCACACAACAGATAAAACGTTGGAAGTAGCCAAAGAGCACCACGTGAATATTATTCAGTGCTCGCACATGGCAAGCGACGATATTGGTCTTAACCTGGTTATTGATGAATGGCAAAAGAAGGGTGCTAGGTTAAAGATTCTACCTGTCTCCGGATTTGTGAGAGTGGATAGGACGAAAAATAAGAAAGGAAGATTGGTCGAAGGCATCTGATTGTGCTATAATAGCCGCAGATGGAAATAGACCCCCACACCATTCAGGTGATAATCACGAAAGTGCAAGATCAGCTTCGCTGTCCGCAGTGCAGGAAAAAAATGGAGGTTAATTTGGAGTCGCTTAAGGTTCTTGGTGGTGGAGTTGCAGTAATGCAAATGCAATGCACTGCATGTGATGCGCACATCATGTTGCACACATCAATCTCTATTTCTAAGGAAAGCATGGCAGGTGACGTAACTAAGAATGCCTCTTCACGCCTCACGGTTGATATTGATGAAATAAAAACAATAAAAGAAGGAATCAAAAAAGCCGAGGGTTCATTCTCCAAAATGTTCGAAACCTAAAAAACAAAATGCCATATCTGATCCTCGCCGTAGCGGCTGCCTCTCTTCTGCTCCTTGGATGCTCGTTCGGAGGTACGCTTGAGGAGCGCCAGGAGCGTGCTAATAGGATTCTTAACCAAACAAAGGAGGGTGTTGTTCAGGGTGTAGAAGATGCAAAGCGCTTGAAGAGCGGAATTTCAGACACGCTATCCGGAGCAACGCATGCAATAAAAGAGACGACTGAAGAGCTTAAAGAGCGTGCGGATAATTTGCAGCAGGGAATCGAAAAAGTCGCAGATGCTGTGCAGGGTGCGCAGGAAGGAGTGGAAGAAGTGAAGGGAGCGTTGAATGTTAGTGGAGACGAGGAAGAAGTGAGTGAGTGAGGATACACCGCCACCTCATCGTCACCGCTATAATAAATCTATGAGAACTGAAATCCTCGATATCCCCATCGATGTTTTATCGCAAGATGATGCAGTTCGGAGAATCTCCGAGCTCTTCCGCAAAGAAGGCCAATTCCAGATTGCAACACCAAATCCGGAGATGTTGGTTGAGGCCAGGAAAAACCCTGAATTCCGATCAGTTCTGCAGCAGACGGAAATCAATCTGCCAGATGGGGCGGGACTTGTTTGGGCAGTACGCAAGTTCTCTTCGAGCGAGTATGGTTCTGCGTCGCAGAACCATACGAGTCGAGAAGCTTCTTCATCTGATAAACTTCTCGACTCACACAATCGTGCAAAGCACGATTGTGCTCGCTCGAAGAGAACTATTGAGCGCATCACCGGCACCGACACCCTCCTCCATCTCTGCTCCTCCGCCTCCCGCATCTGCCCTCCAGAAAGAATTTTCCTACTCGGAGCGGCACCCGGCATTGCAGAAAAAGCTGCAGAAAAATTAAAGAAAAAGAATCATCTGCTAAAAGAAATCGGAACATTCAGCGGATCACCGAAAGCGGAAGATGAAGCGGAGATCATCGATAAAATAAATGCCTTCCAACCAACTCTCCTCTTTGTCGCATTCGGCGCACCTGCACAAGAACTATGGATTGCACGCAATCTTCCAAAGTTGAAAACTGTGAAGGTTGCTATGGGTGTGGGTGGGGCTTTTGATTTTATTTCCGGGAAGCGGAAACGTGCCCCGCGATGGATGCAGAAGATTGGGCTGGAATGGCTTTGGCGGCTTGTGCTTGAGCCAAGGAGGTTCAAGCGGATTTGGAATGCGGTGATAGTCTTCCCCTGGCTTATTTTGCAGTCTCCACAACCCGCCGCTCCCGAATCACATTAACCTTGATGACACCGGGGTACGTAAGCTCCTGCTCAACCTTCTCCGCAATATCCTTTGCAAGCTTTCGCTGCGCAAGATCATCCACATCATCTGCGTTTACGAATACACGAATCTCCCGGCCGGCGCTGATTGCGTAAGCCTTTTGGACACCTTCGAATGAGCGTGCAGCATCTTCCAGCTCACGCAGACGCTTGATGTAGGATTCCAAAGACTCACGGCGGGCACCCGGACGCGCGCCGCTTATTGCATCGGCTGCCGCAACTACGAATGCCTCCGCGCTTTCCATTGGAATATCCTCGTGGTGCGCGGCAACACAGTGGACCACTTCCGGCCGCACTTTGTAGCGCTTACAGATCTCTACACCGATCTCGACGTGAGTTCCTTTTACCTCGTGATCAAGCGCTTTGCCGATATCGTGAAGAAGACATCCTTCCGCAACCACAAGCGGATCAGCGCCGACTTCCTCCGCAAGCATCCTGGCAAGATGCGCCATCTCCACGCTGTGTTTCAAAATATTCTGACCATAGCTAGTTCTAAACCTCAAACGCCCAACAATTTTGATGAGCTCCGGATGATAGCCAGTTATCCCAAGATCATCACACGCGCGCTCGCCGAACTGCACCATCATTTTACCGACTTCCTTTTTCTGCTTTTCGACTTCTTCCTCAATTCGTGCAGGCTGAATGCGGCCATCCTGAATCAATTTTTCCATCGCGCGCTTTGCAACATATCGTCTTACAAGATCGAATCCCGTGACAACTATCGCCTCGGGAGTGTCATCAATTATGACATCTGTGCCAGTTGCACGCTCAAACGCGATGATGTTTCTCCCCTCTTTTCCGATTATCCGTCCCTTCATGTCATCACTCGGTAGCTGCACGACTGTTGCAGTGGATTCCGCGGTTACCTCAGATGCGTACCGTTGCATAGCCTGCGAAAGAAGATCCTTTGATTTCTCTTCAACATCTCTCTCTGATTCCTTTTTAATAAGATCAACCTGCTTGGCAAAATGAGAACTAAACTCACGCTCAACCTCTAATTGAAGTTTTTTCGCAGCATCCTCCCGTGAGAGCTGAGCAACTTCCTCAAGTGCTTTTCTGTGCTTCTCTTCCGCATGGCTTAGCTCTTCCCTAAGAGCATCTGCCTTCTCATGCTTCTGTTTTAGGGATGATTTTTCCTCCTTAACTTCCTGCTCATTCTTTGTCAGATCCTTTTCCCATTGCGTAAGCCTCGCATCTTCCTTTTGCAATTCCGAACGTTCCTGTTGCGCTTTGAGCTTGGCATCGGAGATTATCTCCTTTGCCTTTGCATGCGCTTCCGCCTCGGCAGCTTTTAGCTCACCTTTTGCTGCTGCTGCCTTCGATTGCGTAGCCTGCAAAGTTCGCTCCTGCGCGTTTATTTTTTCCTGGAGCTTCTGTGAAATCTTTTCACCGCCTCCACGCGATTTCGCGATAACAAATCCAAGCGCTCCTCCAACAAAGAGCGATATTGCAATTCCAATGATGAGTGTTTCCATAATTCATAAGGGTCAGGGATATAGAATTCCAGTCACTGCCTCGAGAGGGGGAATCCCTCCCTGACGCGCCCTTGGGTTAGCCGTTCATGTTCAGTGCATCAAGCGTTGTGTAATAGAATCTTAATGAAAGGACTAAAAGGTGTTAATAAAGGTTTGATGATCGAACGGAAAAAAGTACAAAGTGACTGGATTGATGCCACCAGTATACACATGACAACAGAAAAAAGCGATGGCAAGGTTTTGGGCTTGTAGTAGCTAAGGGGGCTTGTGGAAGGGGAAAATGGGGGTTGCGGGGATTTGGGGATGTTTTTTGGATATAATTGCATAGGTATCCCGTAAAATGATACGGTTTATGTGTGTTTGGAATACTCAAAAAGAATCGGCCAGATGAAGAGACTACAGTCGATGAAGGAATGGCAAAACCCAACCATGAGGATCAGAAAATGCGTCGCGAGGCGGATTTTGAAACAGCCGCACATGTTAAGCAACGAGATATAAGAGCAAAAGGCTGGCGCCACGCACTGTCAGAAGTGCTGGAGTAGTTAAGTGTTATTGATCCGGAGTCCACCGTTTCGGATTCTCCCGAATATATTTCCTGATTTGGTTCAGCTCTGCTTTGCTTTGGATAATGTGATCGTGGAAGTTGCGTTGCCAGATCTGTATACCTGTACCGAAACCATCGAGGCGTTGTATTAGTTTTGTGGAAGTGGTTTTAAAAGCTCCAATGAGTCGCCCCAACGTCTTTGGTTTGCCAGTAATAGCAAACGGTGCTGACCAATCGGGTGATGGTGCATTCAAAGCAGGAATTGAAAATGGTAGTGTGTTTGTGGCAGACGGTATTTTTGTAGGGGCGGTCGGTATCGACGCGCAGGCGCCGGAGTTTTTTGTAGGGGCGCTTGGCCAAGCGCCCCTACTGCACTACAATCCTTCCCTTTTTGTGTTTACATCATGCCCCGTCGCTTTCTCTGCATTCTTCTGTTTTCTTGCTTTCTAATTGCCCTACCTGGTGCAACCTCGTTTGCCAAAATTGTCATCTCTGAGCTCCTCTGGCCCGGCTCCGATTTTTCTTCCGCCGATGAGTGGATTGAACTTGCAAATACGGGAACCGGAACAATTTCACTTAGCGGTTACACTCTAACAAAGCTTTCAAAGGGTGAAGAGGTTCCGATGCTCACATTAAATGAAGATGCAGTCATCGGATCTGGCGACACATTCATCATCTCAAATTATTCTGAAGAAAAATCTCGTCTCGCAATTGATCCGGATTTTGTTACTTCAAAAGTTAGCCTTTCTAACACCAAGCTTCAACTCAAACTTTATGATGTATCAGGTGGAACTTTGCTTGACACCGTGGATGACGGAGTAGGAAAACCATTTGCAGGATCAAATGACGATCCAAAAGCTTCGATGGAAAGAATTAGTTTGACGGAATCTGGAACACTCAAAATAAACTGGCAAACGGCAACAACTTTTTTGAATTTTGATGACGGTGCCCCGATTCTCGGGACACCCAACGCTCCGAATGGGACAGGGCCATCAATTGACGTTTTTCCGCCAGCAGAAGCTACAAATTTCGCTGCTGAATTACAGTCGTTAACATCATTGTTGCATGTGACGTGGACCCCCAGCACCTCCCTCGATCTCGCATCACAAGAACTTACATGGAGCGGAACCGGTAGAACGCTCAGCAAAACTGCAACCGGTTTGACTCTTGCAGATACCGGAACCGGCATCACTTTCACGCTTTGTTCAACCGATTCAAACGGAAATACATCAAGCGGCGTCACAACAACTTCAGTGATGCGTCCGCAAGTGATGATCACGGAAGTTCTTGCAAATCCAATTGGGAAAGATGATGAAGAATGGATCGAGATTGCAAACTTTGGTGATGAGGCAATCGATCTTTTTGGTTGGATTTTGGACGAGGGAAACTCACCCGGAAATTATCAAATTGATACATCGCTTGTACTCGAACCTGATGAACATATTGTCTTTCCAAAATCTGTGACGGGGCTACCACTCGGAAATGACGGTGAGATGCTTTCACTCATGCGCGGGCAGAACGTGATGGATCAGTGGAATTACATCAAAACTGCAGAAGAAGTGAGTTATGGCAGAAAACTTGATGACCCCGATCAGTTCATGGCTTTCTGCGTTCCAACTCCCGGTAAACCTAACGAAGTTATTGAACCCGATCCTATGATAATCATTCAAAGCGGAGATCTCACAGGTGACGGAAGAGTGACAGTCAATCTGACCGTTGAAGTGATGACAGGATCAACGGCGCATGCAACCTGCTCCTGGAATTACGGTGACGGTTTTACATCAGATAGCTGCAATCCACCATCACACACATTCAAAAATGCCGGAACTTATGAAATTAAACTTACTTACGCTGACTTCTGCGGGAATTCAATTGAACGCGGCGTGACTGCAACTGTAAAAGAAGCTGGAAGGCACAGACCTGCGTCATCAAATTCAAGTGGTGGCGGAAGCGGCGGAAGTGGATCCCCTTCCTCATCAAAAAGCAAAAGTGGCAAAAGCGGCCCCTGCCGTCCAACCCATTTCGGCGGAGTCAGAGTCAGTGAATTTCTCCCAAATCCAATAGGATCAGATACCGAAAACGAATGGATAGAACTTGAAAATGTTCTTAATCAAAACATCTCACTTTGCGGATGGAAGATTGATGATGTGGATGGTGGCAGTAAGCCGTTTTCCTTGGATGATCTTAGAATTGCTGCAAATCAGTTTTTAGTACTCAAACGTGATGTTACTAAGATTGCATTGAATAATTCAAATGAAGAAATTCGCCTCTTTGCACCGGGCAACGACTTGAAAGACAAAACCTCTTACGCAAAAAGTTCTGAAGGTGAATCAATCGCGCTCAGATCTGACGGGCTTTTTGTCTCAACTCCATTCTTGACTCCGGGTGAAAAAAACCGATTCAGAACTGCAGAAAGAAGATTTGATCACGAGACCGTTGTGGTTTCTGCAGCACTTCCAAATCCGGAGGGCGAAGATAAGGGGAATGAATGGATCGAGGTCACGAATGTCGGTGACAGTGTGGTTGATCTTCGTGGATGGTTTTTGGATAACAAGGAAGATAACAAAAGTCCATATGAGATTCCGAATGTGCTTTTGCGGCCCGGTGAGGTTAGGCGTTTTGTTTATGATGAAACGAAGATCACACTCACAAATAGCTCTGATCAGGCAAGGCTTTTGGATCCGGATGGTGCAGTTGTTTCCGTTTTAAACTGGAACTCTGCTGCCTCCGGGCGAATTTACAGGCCCGCGCAGCCCGGGAAGAAAGTGAAGGTAAAGGTCACGAATGTAATTGATGGAGATACAATTGATGTAATTATTGATGGCATACGCGAGCGAGTGCGCTTGATAGGTGTTGATACGCCGGAAACCGTCCACCCGACCAAAGCAGTTGAACATTTTGGGAAAGAAGCGAGCGAGTTCACAAAACAAACATTGGAGGGGAGTGAAGTTACACTGGAATTTGGTGAAGAAGATCGTGATAAGTATGGAAGAATTCTGGCTTACGTCCTTTTGTTTGATGGCACGAACTTCAATGGAGAACTTATTCGCCAAGGATACGCCTACGCATATCTTCGTTTCCCATTCGCACTGAGTGAATTATTTGCCGCGTATGAAGCAGAAGCTAGAAGATTTAAGCTCGGGCTTTGGGCAGATGAGGAGATTGTTTTTGTTCTGCGACAAGAAGGCATTATTCCGGACGACAGTGGCACGGCACTCAGTGACGTGCAATCGGAGGAAATGGCAGCCGAAAACCAGTCCAGCGCCACAGGAGCAATAATCACATCATCTGGCGCAACCATGACAGGTGAAATCGTTGCTATCGACCCAGAACTTGTAGCGGCAAGGCATGCCCTGCCACTACAAGTTCTTCCACCTGATATCCATCTCTTCTCCGAAATCCTCCCCAACCCGCCAAAAGAAGGCCCCCTCCACGACCTCGGCGAATACATCGAATTATTTAATCCGACTGACGAATTGATATCACTCGCAGGACTGATTCTTGATGATGATCCAATGAGCAGCAGCAAACCAAAAACTTTTGGTGATGATTATGTGATCGAACCGCACGGATATCTTTTACTTTGCAACGGAACTGGATGCGACCTTCCGCTCAAAGTTACGCTGAATAATGATGGGGAAGAGATTTCACTCACTATACCCGATGGAACTGTCATCGATCAGGCAACTTATCCAAAAATGAAACGTGGTGAAGTCCTTGCGTTGCATCCGGGTAGAGGGTGGTTGGTTTCATCTGTTGCAACACCGTGGGAGGAAAATATTTTTAGAACGACTGCAACGATTATTGATAAAAAGAAAAAGGGACAGGGACGGGGACCGGGACAAAGAAAAAAGTCTGTCCCTGTCCCGGTCCCTACTCTCGCCAAATATCTCAAAACCAAATATCGCCACATCTACCACTCAATTTTGGCCTCACCTGATGAACACCAACCACTCCCTCCCCTGCTCGCTGCTCTGCAATCAAAATTTGTGGACCCGGCGTTGCCACCAAAACTTGTAGTGACTGGGGCTAAAACTTCGTCACCCTTTAAGTCGGCTGAGATTCCAATACTCGCTTCTGTGTCATTCTTGGCTTTTGCGGGGACGGTTTTCTCCAGGCGGAAAATGCTTTCATGTCATCCCGAGTAGCGCCGAGTAGCCCGAAGGGCGTACCGAGGCGCGTATCGAGGGATGACCGAGAGTAACCACCTTATGTCATCCCGAGTAGCGCCGAGTAGCCCGAAGGGCGTACCGAGGCGCGTATCGAGGGATGACCGAGAGTAACCACCTTATGTCATCCCGAGTAGCGCCGAGTAGCCCGAAGGGCGTACCGAGGCGCGTATCGAGGGATGACCCTCGCTATAATCTCCCAAACGCCCTCATTACGCGCAACTCATGATCTGTATGCCATTGTTCCACATCGCAAGGATCAACGAATTTAACATCTGTTGTTTCCTCCGAGAGTGACACCTCTCCCGATACTACTCGCACTAAATATGTTATATGAACTGTTTTCTCTGGCCTTACATGAACATCAACGATTCTTTCCAGCACAACTTCGAAACCTGTTTCCTCAAGAACTTCTCTAACAATTGCCTGATCGGGAGTTTCTCCACTCTCCACCCATCCACCAGGCATAGACCATTTGCCATCATCAGCACGCTGGACAAGTAAAACTTGCCCTTTATCATTCACAATCAATGAATCTACACCAAGTACAAAATCTGATTTTTTATTCCAGTTTTTTTTCTTTGCATTTTTCATGAGAGATTCTTCATCACCACTTATGAGCGCCTCTTTCTTTGCTCTGTTCCATGGCTTTATCTGTTTTTCACGGGCAATTGCATCACGAATATCACCAAAATATTCCACGTGTGCAAGCTCAAGCGGTCTCCTTTTGTACGTATAACAATCAGGATTAATTCCTGCTTTGTGCTGCCCCAGACGAACTTCTATATTGTTCGTTACTCCAGTATAGAAACTATTATCGCTGCAACGGAGAATGTATGTGGCGTACTCACGCATGGAAAACGAATTATACCCCAGATCACCCCTCGATACGCGCCTCGGTACGCCCCACTTCGCGCTACGCGCTACGTGGGGCTACTCGGCGCTACTCGGGATGACATGGGGGGGGACGCTGACATAGCCTCAAACCCCATTTTCCGCTATAATAGTAAGATTAGTTGAACCTAAAAAATCAGACACAAAAACCAATGAGAAAAAACAAAAAATATTCTCCGCGCTTCTACCCTGCGACAATCACACTCGCATCACTGCTTTTGAGCATTGTGTCCCCGGTGCAGGCTGCAGAAACTTGGGTTGTGGAGGAGCGCGAAGTTCTTGTTACTGCGTATTACTCCCCTCTTCCAAATCAGAGGAAGTATTACTTGGGCAGTTACGACGCGGATATTTCATTTAACGGACGAGGTATTCAGGGGAAAGACGGAACAGAAGTTTACCCCGGAATGGTTGCAGCACCATCAGAATATCCATTCGGAACGCGAGTTGAATTCCCGTCGCTTGATGCAGTCGGCACAGTACATGATCGCGGGGGAAGAATTGTTGAAGGGGAAGACGGAACACTCAGGCTTGATGTTTGGATGGGCAAAGGAGAAGAAGGCCTTGCACGCGCACTTAATTTTGGAGCACAAACAATGACTGCAAAACTCTACATCCCTCAAAATTTCGATATTCCCGATGAGCGCTTTGTTCTCACACAATTTGATGCACCTGCAACCGTACTCAAAAAACTACCAAGCAATCCGATCTCGCTACTTGGTAAAAAAAGTCCGCGCTATGGCGATACAAGCAACGAGGTCGCTGCCATTCAGCACAATTTGAGTGAAATGGGATATTTTGATCATCCCATAACAAGCTATTACGGAGATGTTACCAAAAAAGCTGTCGGCCGTTACAAAAGGGAATCCAAGATAATCCCTGGCACGGGCTACTCGGGCGAAGTTGCAGACGAGGAAACCCGCACGACAATCGCAGCGCACATTGAACTGATTGAGCAAATCGGTGAACCGGAAATTGAGGAGGAAACATTGCTCCAGGGAGCAGATGGCCGCGCCGTGCGCATTTTGCAACGCATCCTCAAATTACTCGATAAATATGAGGGAGAAATTGATGGAATCTACGATCAGCAAATCATGAGTACAATCTATTCATTCCAGAAGGAACTTGGAGTCGTGAACTCCCCTGCAGATAGCGGAGCAGGCATTGTTGGACCCAGTACGAGGAGGGCGCTGCTCACAGCCTGGCGGGCATATAGGATAGATAAGCGCGGTGGACCTGAAGTTGTAGTCGCCGCAATTATTGAATAATATCCCCCCACAAAAATGGACAACTTCTTCAGAGGAAAACTTAGAGCAGGTATGGCTGCCGAAGGATTCCGGTTTGAAAAACCATTATTTGGAGTTGAGGAAGATCTAGACTATGAAAATATGTTAGAAAAATGCAGTGAATGTACAGTCAAACCTACAGGTATATCTGGATGTGTAAGAAATATGATTAAATGGCTATTTCGAGCGAAAAAGTAGAGGAGTCAAACTCAATATTGATTACCGGATGTATATCCATCATGCTGTACCTAGATGAAACGTATCCCCGCCATTTTCCTGACGGTCTTATTTCTTCTGCCACCAGCATATGCAGAAGAATTGACATCATCGGTGACTCGCTCTGATGCTTTGACTACAATCTGGGCACCTCTCAAACGCCCAGCTGAAAAAACTTATGAGATTCCATTTTCTGATGTCTCTGAATCCCATCCAAACTTCCAGCTCATCACATATGCAAAAGCGCGTGGGATTGTGGATGATGGCAGTTACTTTTCACCTGAGGATCCAATCCTTTTGAACGATGCTTTAATCTGGCTCCTTCGCTCACGAAACGTTGCACCACCTTCTGATATCAGTGAGGCTACCCTTACAAACTTCATAACACGATATCCACTGACCGTTGGGCCACAGGATATTGCAAAAAATGAAGCACTGACTAGTGAAAAGCTGATAGAAATCATTCGGGCGCTTGATGATGCGCTAAAAAATGAGATTCATGCCGTGAGCTACTACTCGCTTGATTTCGCGGGCAGAAACACTGCGTTTGGTGAATTTTTTGACCCGAATGCTTTAACTGCAGCACATCGAACTCTGCCTCATAATACAATGGTACGGGTGACGAATCAGGATAATGGGAAGAGTATTGATATTCGCATCAATGACCGCGGACCTTACGTCAGCGGAAGAGATATGGATTTAAGCCGCGCAGCATTTGGAAGAATCGGATCACTCTCGCGTGGAGTTTTAACAAATGTGACTTTTGAGCGCTTAGGTCACGCGACTGAAGTGAAATCATCCTGCTCACGCACAAGATATCGCAGGCGCCTGGGGAATACTCTCCTCTTCCCCGGCTTCCCTACAATCGTTGAAAAAGGAACAGTGCTTGAAATAACCGCAAATAATGATTTTAGAGTTTTGCAGATGAGGAAACCCCGGAGTCGTCCAATTAGATCAAGAGAGTGGACCGATCGGCTGGAGATTTCATTTGATCAGGTTGGCACCTACACCTTTGTGTTGCATGAAGATGGCGGGAGGAGAAGGAGGTTTAGAACAATGGTGGTTAATTCATGTAATTAGTCACATACTCTTTTACCTGATGCTGTCGCAGAAAATTTACAATTTACAATTATCAATTTTCAAATAATTTTCAATTTTCAAGTGACAATGATCAAACCTTTTGAAAAGTTGAAAATTGATACCTGAAAATTGTTTGATAATTGTAAATTGATACCTGAAAATTTTCTGCGATCAAAGTGGTTCTTTCTTAGCGATTCCCACCCCCCTCGGAAACTCTCCAGAAAGCTCCCCCGTCTTCTCAAACACCAAAATCTGACGCTTCCCCCAATCTCCCGGCAACTCATACTCCACCTTATCCACAAGCTGCGCATTTAACTTGATCCGTGCATTAATGGAATCCGTGAGTTCTGCCTCGATATTCATACTCTTCCAGCAAAGCAAATGCCCTTTCACTTTTGCAAACGGACTCATGTACTCAAGCAAAGTTGAAAGCGGTGCAACCGCACGCCCCAGAACCACATCAAACTTTTCCCGGAATTTTTTATCGCGACCAATCTCCTCCGCTCGTCCTGTGATGAGCTTAACATTCTTAATCTTCATCTTTTTGCAAATTCTTTTGACCGCCTCGACCTTCTTCCCAGTTGCATCTAATCCCATGAATTTGACCTCCGGGAACAGCATCGCAAGCGGCAGCAAAGGAAACCCTCCCCCCATCCCAACATCAATAACATTTTTTGGAGCTTGAGATTTGATATTTTTTTGGAACTTGGAATTTGGAGCTTGGAGCTTTCCTGACCCAACAACGCGCTCCGATAAAGCGCCAGCTCCAAAAACTGAATCCAGTATATTCCCCACCCAGCACTGCTCCTCCTCCCTATACGCACTGAGGTTTAACTTCTTATTCTCCTCAAGAAACACTTCCATAAGCTCTTTGAGGCGCCGTTCATGATCTGCAGAGATTTTCATGATGTCATCCCGAGTAGCGCCGAGTAGCCCGAAGGGCGTACCGAGGCGCGTATCGAGGGATGATAGCAATTAGTATGGTAAAAAGCTTCGCAGTATGGTTTGATGTGGTCAAGCTATGGACTCGAAAACTATCTCCCAAATGCTGCTCGAAAAAGATGCCGTCAGGGTATGTGTTGACCCACCATTCACCTGGACAAGCGGAATGAAGTCGCCGGTCTATTGTGATAACCGCATGATGCTTAGTTTTCCAAAAGAGCGATCAGCAATCGTGGAGGCAACTGTGGAACTCATAAAAAGTTTTGAAAAACAACCTGACTTGATTGCAGGAACTGCAACCGCAGGGATCGGATGGGCTGCGCTTGTTGCAGATAGGATGAATTTGCCAATGGTTTACATACGCCACAAGGCCAAGGATTACGGTGCAGGAAAAAATATTGAAGGGGCCTACAAAGAAGGATTACATGTCGTTGTCGTGGAAGATCTCTTCTCCACAGGCGGAAGCGCAGTTCGCTCAGTGGAAGCCTTGAGAGATGAGGGCAAGTGCACCGTTTCGGATGTGACCGCAATTTTCACATACGGATTTGAAAAGGCAAAAAAGGCAGCGGATGAGGCTGATGCTGTTTTCCATCCGCTTACTGACTTCAAAACTTTTCTGGAAGTTGCAGCGGATTCCGGCAAGCTAAGTGAAGATGATATGAAAATTGCAGAAACTTTCTCACAGGATCCGGAGGGGTGGGCAGCCTGAAATTCGCCGAGGGTGGGACTTAAAATTACGATTGCTCCGCTTCTAGTTCTTCAAAGAATCCTTTGGGGTCTGCGAGGAATACCCCAGGGCTGGTGTAATGAATACTCGGACCTTCTCTTTGAAAGGAGGCATGGATGCCAGCTTGTTGTAGAGCAATATTTGCTTGTGCGAATGCTTCTGGATTTCCATCTGCGAATTCTGAGCCATCGTCTCGGCCGAACTGAACAATCTCTCCTTTTTCAAAAGCTCGGTATCGAGTGTCAACACCAGTACCTCCACCATGCACTTTGATACCAGCTGATTCTAGGCACGTTCTGACTCTTTGAGAAAGAGTAGGATCAATCTTAGTTCTATCGGATCTATCAGGCAAATTGGCCACGAGATTCCATGATTCAATGACTTTCATGATTAGGGGATGACGCGATGCTAGTACCAGCATGGGAAATGTCAAGGTGTGGACAGCGAAAAAGAAAACATAAAACAACCCACGAAAACGAAAGCGGAGTCTCCCATCGGAAAGAATGGGAAGCCAATATACCCTCCAAACCCCCTCAAATCGCCAATTTGAGGCAAATCTCACAAAATTCTGCATTTTCAGTTTACAATCCTAATTTTACAATGTAAAATCAGGATATGATTCAGAGATTACTCCATTTACCGGAAAACCAAAGCTTCTTCTTATTCGGACCGCGTCAGACCGGTAAAAGCACTCTGATAAGGTCAACTTTCGATCCTGAAAAAACTCTCACATACAATCTACTTCACGGTGAACAATACAGAAAACTCAGACGGCGTCCGGAACGTATGGCAGAAGAAGTTAAAAACAGAAAGCCCGGAATAACGCATGTGGTAATCGACGAAGTTCAACGGGTTCCAGAGCTTTTGAACGAAGTTCATGCGTTGATAGAAGAAAGTGATAATCCGCCGTATTTTTGCATGAGTGGTTCCAGTGCCCGCAAACTAAAGCGCGGCAAGGCAAATCTTCTTGCAGGAAGAGTATGGACGTATAACCTGCATCCTCTTACCCATATGGAGCTAAATGAGAAATTTTACCTGAATAAAGCGCTGGAAATAGGTACATTGCCATCCGTATATCTGAGGGAAAATAATGAGGAAGCCCTGAATGTCCTGCACTCATATGTTAATACTTACCTTAAGGAAGAAATTGAACAGGAAGCACTCGTTCGGGATCTGGATGGTTTTTTGGATTTCTTGCATCTTGCGGGTGATGAAAACGGAAATATAATCAACTTCTCATCGATCAGCAGAAAAATAGGGGTACATAACACTACAATCCGCGAATACTTTCGCGTTCTTGAAGATACTCTCATCGGCTTCCTGCTTTACCCATACACATCGCCGTCTCGCAGCCGTCTCGCAAAACATCCGAAGTTTTATCTATTTGATACTGGCATTCAGCGTGCAATAATAAACAGCCTAGGAGCGCCGCTGATTCCAGAAACATCTGCGTTCGGCAGAACATTCGAGCACTTTGTCATTCTGGAATTCATGCGCATATCCTCCTGTTTGGGGGAACGCTGCCGATTCTTTTTTTACAGAAGCGCAGCGCACGCAGAAGTTGACCTGATTATTGAGAAGCCTAATAAATCAATATTTGCAATTGAGATAAAAGCAGATGATGACCCTGGGAAAGATGCATTGAGAGGACTAAAATCATTTTCCAGAATATGCCCGGAGGCGACTCTGATCTTGGCTTCACTCGCTCCTAATCAGAGAAAAATCGGAGATGTTTTAATCCTCCCATGGAAAGAGGCAATAAATCACGTGTTTCCTGCTCTGGAAGACTGATGGTACCTCCTGCGGGATTCGAACCTGCAATCCCTGGTTCCGAAGACCAGTGCTTTATCCAGTTAAGCTAAGGAGGCACATGTATCTGTGCTCCCCATGCTATCATGTTTCCATGTCCTTTGATGACGACAAAAAGCGCAAAGGAAAAGAGAGCCCCTCCAAAAGCAGCCCCGAGGGCTGGCGGCAGGATCGTCTGAAGGAACTTAAACGTGAATTCGAAGCAGAAGAACGTAAAAGAGGTCTAAATGAACTCAGGATGAAAACGCTAAAACAGGAAATTAAGGAAATGGAAGAAAAAAGCCGCCCGGAAAAGGATAGAAGACAGGAAGTTGCAAGCGCGGATGAGAAAGTCTCAACTTCCAGTGCTTCTGAATTCACAGAAAAGACTGTAAAACGTGAAGAAGGGCGCCGCAGCGCACAAAAACAAGCACCGGAAAAAGGAGGTGAGGATATTGGCTAGCTAATGCGTCATTCTGAGCGTAGCGGAGCGACCGTAGGAAGCGGAGCGAAGTCGAAGAATGGTATTCCGAAAAATCCCGTTTTGTGCTATAATTTGAAGATTCTAACTATACCCAAATAAACAAGAAATTTTCGTGTCACATCACACACTAATGTTCGGATGGGAGTACCCTCCCAAGCACCTTGGAGGCCTTGGAGTCGCCTGCCAGGGGCTCGTACGCGGGCTTTTGAAACATGATGCGAAAGTTACGCTCGTTCTGCCACACGGGGAGGCAGATATTGATGATGGCATGGATCTTAAATGTCCTACAGAAGATCAGCTTAAGACCGTTCGAGTGCGCAGCAATATCCAGCCATACGATTCACCGGAATCATACGCAAACCGCTCTGATGTTTGCGGAACACCGCGAACCGGCATCAATTTGTACGGCCGTGATCTTGGAGAGGCTGTTTGGGAATTTACAGAACTTGCAGTGGATCTGACCAAAGATGCAAAACCTGATGTTGTTCACAGCCACGACTGGATGACGTACGGAGCAGGTAAACGCGCAGCTGCGCATCACAACGTGCCATTTGTCGCACAAGTTCACGCGACTGAACTTGATCGTACGCACTTTAAGCCGAACGAGTGGATCTACTGGCAGGAGAAAAATGGTTTGGATTCTGCGGATCGCATCATCACAGTGAGCGAGTACACGAAAAATATTCTGATCAGGTATTACGGAATTCATGCAAACAAGATTGATGTTGTGCATAACGGAACGCCGTACGCACAGAGCTTTGATCCGATGCATGATCCAACTCAGCAAATAATCACATCGGGAGAAAAACCTGAACTTCCCATGGTTCTTTTTGTTGGAAGACTTACGGTACAAAAAGGCCCGTTCCACTTTTTGGAAGCCGCATGCAGAGTCCGCGACCATAATCCTGACGTTAAATTTGTATTGGCAGGTGATGGATATCTGTTACCAGAATTAATTGACCGCTCGCTCGAAATGGGTCTGCAGGACTCTGTGATATTTGCAGGAAAAGTAACAAGTAACGAAGCTCGCGAGCTCTACAGCCACGCCTCATGCTTTGTTATGCCCTCTACCTCTGAACCTTTTGGTCTTGTAGCACTGGAAGCGATAGCGCATGGAGCTCCTGTAATCGTTTCCAAGCAATCCGGCGCAAGCGAGGTTGTTACATCATCCATGCAAGTTGATTTCTGGGATGTGGATAAGCTGGCTGATTGTATTTTGACAGTGCTGCGCGAGAAACCTCTCGCTATGCAACTTAGATCCGAAGCCCCAAGGGTGTTAAACAGACTCTCTTGGGAGAACCAGGCATCTAAGGTTTTATCTGTCTACCACAAAGTAATTACCTCTTAATTTATTGCAAAAAATTTCCAATTTCCAATCGCTTTGACACTGCAATTCCGCCATTCTCGCGCAAGGGCTAAAGCCCCATTAAAAAGCCTCGTTAACCCCGCGCTTAAGCGCGGGGTTAACGAGGCTGCTATTGTGGGCTTTAGCCCTTTCTCCCCGACCAAATACCCACACACATCATGGCCCCATTAATCTCATTTTATTTCCAGGTCCATCAGCCCTACAGGCTGCGCGATCTGCGCATCACGGAAATCGGTCGCGATAACATCAATTATTTTGATGATGAAAAGAACCGCGCGATATTCCGCAAGGTAGCAGAAAAATGTTACCTGCCTGCGAACAGGTTGCTACTTGATATGCTTAACACATATCCTGATTTCCGAATTTCGTTCTCGCTTTCCGGAGTTTTCCTTGAGCAGTGTGAAGAATACGGATCCGATGTGCTGGACTCGTTCAGAGCACTGGCAGATACAGGGCGAGTTGAATTTATGGCAGAGACTTATTACCACTCTTTGAGTTATCTTGGATCTCTTGAAGAGTTCTGCGAGCAGGTAGAAAAGCATGTCGATAAAATCAAAAAGCTCTTCGGTCAGAAGCCGAAAATTTTCAGGAACACTGAACTTGTGTTCAATAACGAAATTGCAGAAACCGCGAGGCTGATGGGATTCAAAGGAATACTTGCAGAGGGCGCGGATCACCTTCTTGGCGGCAGAACCCCGAATCAACCATACACAATCCCAAAATTCGAACTTCCTGAAGATCAGAAGAAAATCGTGAAGAAACATCGCGTCCACAGGAAGGTGCAGGATGAGATCTCAGTACTTTTGAAGAACTACAGACTTAGTGATGATGTTGCATTCCGATTTTCAGACAGATCGTGGGTTGGGTTCCCGTTGCATGCTGATCGCTTTACCTCGTGGCTCACTTCATCCGGAGGGCATTGTGTAAACCTATACATGGACTACGAAACATTCGGAGAACACCAATGGGAAGACACTGGAATTTTTGAGTTCATGCAGACGTTACCGAGGATGTGGCACGACTGGAATATCAAGACCGCAACACCATCGGAAGTAATTGACGCATGGGGCAGCACTCCAAAAGAAGTTTTCGACGCACACACTTATGTCTCATGGGCAGATATTGAGCGAGATCTTTCCGCATGGCGCGGTAATCAAATTCAGGATAGCGCGTTCGAAAGCCTGTATGAGCTGGAAGAAGCTATCAAAAAAGCAAATGACGAATCGCTTCTTGATACCTGGCGTAAACTGCAGACCTCAGATCACTTCTACTACATGTGCACAAAGTACTGGGCAGATGGAGACGTGCACAAGTACTTCAGCCCTTATGACTCACCATACGAGGCTTACCGGAGATATAGTCACGCGCTCTGCGATCTTAAGTCCAAACTTGCGAAAAGCACCAAGCACCAAAACCCAAATTCCAAAAGAATTCCAAATCTCAAATTCCAATCATCTTTGTGATTTGGAATTTGGTGCTTGGAATTTGAATAACTCCACTTCTACCAATCTCACCACCCCATGCCCCGTTCCCTAATCCTCGGCAATGGCAATCTCCTCGCAACATTCGACGACCACCTGTTGCTCCGGGATCTCTACTACCCGTACGTAGGGGAAGAGGATCACACAACATATCTGCACAAGCACAGGATTGGATTTTTGCTGGAAGGTCATCCTTTTTCCTGGCTGGATGATGGTTCGTGGAAAATCGAACCCGGATACGCAAGTGATACTTTGGTCGGAGCTTCACGCATGATAAACGAAAAGCTGGGACTGATGATCGAATCCAGCGACTATGTTCACGGATTGAAAAGCGTTCTGATGCGCAACTTCACCGTTAGATCTCTAAAAGCCGGTGAGCGTAAGCTTAAGATATATTTCCACCACGACCTTCACCTCTACGGCGAAAAGCAGAAGGATACGGCTTTTTACGAACCCGGAACTAATTCCGTCATCCATTACAGAAAGCAGCGTTACTTTTTGGTCGCCGGCAGCGCAGGAGGGCAGGGAATAACATCATTCACAACGGGAAAAAGTGAATATCGTGAGCTTGAAGGCACATGGAAAGACGCGGAAGATGGCGTATTGCAGCGCCATCCAATCGAACAAGGCTCCGTGGATTCCACAGTTGAGCTGACTTGTACCGTGAGTGAAACTCGGGATGAGACTGTTTTGCTTTGGCTTTGCGCCGGCATATCACTCAGTGAAGTTTTTGAGCTGCACGACTATATCTTGGAAGAAACTCCCGAGCAAATGCAACGAAGTACCAGAAATTACTGGAAAAGCTGGGTGCACAAAACGCATCACACATTCGGATCCATGGATGAAAAGCTTGTTGACCTATTTAAACGCAGCCTGCTTTTGATACGAACTCAGGCTGATAATCGCGGTGGAATTCTTGCCGCAAACGATTCGGATATCATGCGGTTTAATCGTGATACCTACACTTACGTGTGGCCGCGCGATGGCGCCTACATTTCGCTTGCAATGGATGATGCGGGATACCATGAGATGACCCGGCGCTTTTTCCAGTTCTGTTGCAAAAGCATCTCGCAGGATGGATACATGCTGCACAAATACAATCCGGATGGATCACCGGGGTCTTCGTGGCACCCATGGTGGAGGAACGGCGAGATGCAGCTGCCGATCCAGGAAGATGAAACCGCACTCGTGCTCCACGCCATGTGGCACCACTTCCAGTGCTTTCATGATTTTGAGTGGTTGCAGGAAATGTACGAAAGCTTTGTTAAAAAGGCTGCAGCATTCATGATGAGCTATCGCGAGCAGGAAACAAAGCTCCCCCTGCCAAGTTATGACCCGTGGGAAGAGCACCACGGAGTTTTTAGTTACACATGCGCAACAACGTATGCAGGGCTCCTTGCCGCAGCTAAAATCTCACATGCGCTCGGGCATATGAAACACGCAAACCGCTATCAAGCCGCAGCTGACGAAGTGCGACAGGCTATTCTTTTCCACTTGTATGATGAGGAAACCGGAAGATTTGTAAAAAAAATCAAGCGGCGTGATGGCAAAGAAACTGAAAGAGACCTGACTCCTGATGCTAGTTTGATGATTTTGTGGAAGCTTAATCTTTTGCCGCCGGAAGACCCGCGAATCGTCTCCACCATGAATCAACTGATCGAACATTTGCGTGTGAATACTGATGTTGGCGGTTATGCGCGTTACCCGAACGATTTTTACCACTTCTACCACGGCAGGCATTCCAAAGATATTCCGGGGAATCCGTGGATAATTACGACCCTCTGGATTGCGCAGTGGAAAATTGCACTTGCAAAATCACTTGATGACCTAAAAGAACCGCTCCAAACCTTGCATTGGGTGCAAAACACCGCAACTCCCGCAGGAATCCTCCCCGAGCAACTAGACCCATACACCGGCGAGCATCTCTCCGTTTCACCCTTGACATGGAGCCATGCTGTGTATGTGGAGACATTTTTGATGTATTTGGAGAAGGAGACCGAAATGCGTTCAATGCGCTAGGAAAAGCGGAATAAAAAGTAAGTGGGAAAAGTACTTGAAGTAAAAAGAAAGAGCATGTAGATTTTCCCGGAATTTTTTATGAGTGTACGTGCAACAAAACCGGCCAAGACCACGATTGAGGGTGCCATTCCTCGTTACGAGCAAATGGCAAATGAACATGCCATAAAACTGCGACAGCATTTTGCGCAGCTCTCTGAAGCGGGCGTGAACACAAAAATAGTAATTTTGTCTAATGGTAGTCGGATTTCATTAGATAACGCGATGGATCACCAAGCATTCGTTGCAAGCAATTTCATTCTAGAAGCAGGAAATCCTGTAGAGCTATCGCTTGAATCTAATAATCCTGAGTCTCTCCGGAGGGGAGTTGAATTAACAAAACAAAATCTTGTAGGAGTATTGCTTGATGAAAGTGGCCACAGTGCTATAGAAGACTGAGAACATACCCCTTCACATTCGCATAAATCTCCGTTCTTTCATCGAGCTTTTCGATTTCCCCGCACGTAAACCATTTAATTTTATCTCCCTCGTGCTCTGCTAATTTGACTTGCTGAGATTCATCAATCGGACGGGCAATGTAGACAAAATCCATGTGCTGGTGTTCCTCTTCTTCACGCTCCGGACATGCACAGATATTTTCCAGCAGAAACGCTATTGGCTTCTTTAAAGTTTTTCCCTCACGTGACGCACCCTCAAAATAGTCCTCACATTCATCTCCGATTATCTCCATATCAAGCCCTGTTTCTTCCTTACACTCACGCTTAGCCGTCTCTTGCGGCAATTCATCTGGATCAACATGGCCCCCAGGCGGCATCCAGCGCTTTTGGCGCTTGTGCCAGAGAAGCAACGTCCGTTTTTTGGAGTCTATTATGAAGGCAGTGGCGGTAAAGTGGCGTTTCATGATGAGCGTGATATCACATGTTATGCTACAAGACATGCAAAAAGGTGAAAGGGCTCACTTAAGATCTGGATTTACACTGATTGAGTTACTACTCACAATCAGCATCATAGCCGTTATTGCCGGGGTTGTTATTGTTGCAGTCTCTCCAAGAAAAAACTTTGTATCTGCACGGGATTCCGAGAGGGTTCATAGTAGCAAACAGTTACAACAGGCAATTTATGCAAATTTGATTGATACCTGGGAGTTGGCAGGAGAGGGCAGCATCCCTGAATGCACAAGAGAAAACGCCGAAACCTGTGCCAGACCAATTTGCAAAGACAGCATATTCGATGTGACATGCCTCGCCAATCCTGCCATTCCATTGCGGACACTGCCACCAACATATATCTCCGAGCTTCCAGTGGATGTAGTGATGTCGGATGATGCAAATTGCATTGGGTATATGGCGTACCAGGAATCCGGCAGGCCGCATGTATTCTCGGCAAACATGGGTAAACTGGAAGGAGACACTCCGGAAGGAATGTGTGGTACAGGCGGGAACGGGGAGGTAGGATTTTGGGACTTTGATGAAGGCGGCGGCACAGTTGCATATGATCTTTCCCCAAACGGAAACGATGGGATACTGTTTGAGACAGACGCATCAAACTGGGTGGAAGGCAACGATCAAATACGAGGTGGAGACGGACGCGCGCTGTACTTCGATGAAAGCGGATATATCGAAATCCCAAATCCATCAGACTATTTTCCAACCACTCCAAAAACATACTGTGGGTGGGTTAAATCAGGGGAAAGGGACTACAATGTCTTCGTAGGATTTAGCAATGCAGGTGTCACACCACTCATCGAATGGCATCAGAGTGATAGTGGCCAACCGCTTATCTACCTTGGACCGGATAACTATCGCTATTTCAGCTTAGAGGCAGGTAATACTCTTAAAGATGGTGACTGGCATCATGTGTGTTTCTATGTTGCCGGCATACAGCAAAATGACATCCTGGACGCAAAAATGTGGCTGGACGGCGAAGAGGTGGCTTCAGGATCAACTTACTATGCTAATCCGCCGAGTGCCTTTAACAAGTTCTACATAGGCAAATCCATAGGGTTCAGGATGAAAGCAGCCATTGATGATGTACGCGTTTTTAATCGCGCACTATTGCCAGAAGAGATAACACAGCTTGCGAATGGGTTTTAGGATAGAATTATACTTGTGGTACTCATTAACGATAACTCCACCGCCCTCCAAATTGGTGACTCAATGCCCCACTTCGAGCTGCCATTAACTGACGGACCCACCATCAAATCCCAGGAAATTAAGGACCCTGTCCTCGCCGTTATCTTCACCTGCAACCACTGCCCGTACGCACAGGCATATGAAGATCGTTTAGTCGCGCTAGGAGAAGACTTGGATCAGGAAGGAGTGCAGTTCGTACTCATAAATAGCAATGACTCTGTGAATTATCCGGAGGATGATTTTGAGCATATGAAGGAACTCGCGGAGCGTAAAGCTTTTCCTTTCCCATATTGCCATGATGAATCACAAGAGATTGCAAAAGCCTACGGCGCACTCTGCACACCACATTGTTTTGTTTTTGATGAGGAAAGAAAACTCAAATATAAAGGACGCGTGGATGATAACTGGGAAGAGCCGGATAACGTGACGGAGCACAATCTGCGAGATGCCTGTAGAGCGCTTGTGGAAGGGAAGAAGCCGGAGGTAAGTGAGGCGAATGCGATTGGGTGCAATATTAAGTGGAAGGAATAGATAGATAAAACTACCAAAATTCATATTATTTGCACTGCGAAAATACTTGCGTTAATCATACGTTTTGGGTACTATTTGTAACACTTACTTGAATACCATATTAATTCTGCAATGAAAACCTACGTAAATACTATTAAAGGGAAGGACTACCTATATGCGTACGATAGGATATTTATAGATCATGGAAAGACCTTCCAGAAGACAAAATCGTTGGGGCGAGTGGATACCGCAACCGATTTGGCAGACAAACAGCATAAATTTGCAATATTTATCGAAAAGGAAGAAGTAATCAGGCGTACACGCCATTGGGAAAGAAAAATTACAGATCCCAAATTCACCAAGTATGTTTCCGTACAAAAAATAGAGGAAAAAAGGGCAGCGTTATTTCGAGCAAAAGAACGTATGGGTGAGATTGCAACCAGTGCAATGGAAACCGCTTTTTTGGTGGACTTTATCTACAACTCAAACAAGCTTGAGGGAAGTAAAATTCCAAGGAAAAGTATTGAAGAAATAGTTCTCAGGCAGTCAAAAAGGGGGAATGAAGAGATAGATAATACACTCAGAGCTTTATATTTCGTCGATAACCAATTCCGCTTCAATGCCAAACGCATCAGAATGCTCCACGAAATATTGCTCAGTCACGAACCCGGAAAGCTGGGATTTAGAACGGAAAAAGTGGTTGTTGGTGAATCAGACGTTTGCCCATGGGAAAAAGTAAAGGAAAAGCTGCATAATCTCTGTGCATGGTACGAAAAAGCAAAGAAATATATGTATCCACCAGAGCTTGCATTTGATTTTTATTATCAATTTGAGCGTATTCATCCCTTCAAAGATGGAAATGGACGAACCGGTAGATTGATTATGAATCGCATTCTAAAAGATCACCGCTATCATCCAATAATTATCTGGAATAAAAAACGCAACTCTCACCTGAGTGCGTTCAAAAAGTATATCGAAGAAAGAAGTCATTATTTTTACAAATTCATGTATAGTCAGTTTGCCAAAACCCATGAAGTGTATCTGGAAAAAATTGATAAAGCATTTAATCTGGAAGAACTCTCTGAATACTTTCTCAAACCATCTGAGTACAACAAATCTTAATCAATTCCCTCAATTGTGCCATGACAGATGTTAATCTCCGCCTCGCCCTCGGCACCGATCACGCAGGATTCAAGTTAAAAGAAGAACTCAAGTCGTATTTGATGGAAAAAGGAATTGATGTGATTGATGTGGGAACTTTTTCCGAAGATCCCTGTGATTATCCTGAAATTGCAAAAAAGATTGCCGAGGTGATGTTGACTGAAAAAATCCCGGGCGTGTTCCTGGGTGGCTCCGGATTTGGCGAATGCATGGCAGGGAACAAAATTCCGGGAATAAGAGCTGCAAGATGCGCTTCTGTTGATGATGCTGTGATGACCCGCCGCCACAACGATGCAAACATGCTTAATCTCGGCGGCAGGATGATTGATAGTAATCTTGCCAAAAAAATCCTGGATGCATTTTTGGAGACAAAGTTTGATGGGGACGCAGAATCGAAAGAAGATGGGGGAAGGCATGTTGAGAGAATCAGGCAATTGCATGAATTGGATCAACACCCTTACCAATAAGGTGGTAAAAGATACCCTTTTAGGGGAAATTAGTGCTTGACACTAGGTAATCATTACCCTATGATGTAGATATCATGCCGAATACACAAGTTCGCATCACTAAAACAAAGGAGCTTCAGGAAGTGCTCAATTTTCTGAAGGAACAATATAAAGGATTGAGCGAGGCGGAGTTATGCAAGAATCTTTTGGTGAATGCCTATGTCAAATTCAAGAGAAACGATAGAATGACTGAAGACTTTTCGCGTTAAAGCACCATGCCTGATCTCCTCATCACTCCATCAATCCTCTCCGCCGACTTCGGCAAACTCCAGCAAGAAGTCGACTCCGTAGCCCCACACGCAGATTGGCTGCAGGTTGATGTAATGGATGGCCACTTTGTCCCAAACATCAGCTTTGGCGCACCGGTGATGAAGTGGATAAAAACAGATCTCCCGCTCGATGTGCATTTGATGGTCACAAATCCAAAAGATCGCATCCAGGAATTTGTGGAGGCAGGCGCCACACACATAACCTTCCATGCAGAAGCAGTACCTGACTCGGAGAATCAGAAAGAACTCATCAAATTGATACGATCAAAAGGGTGTACTGCGGGAGTCGCACTAAACCCCGACACAAAACTCGATGCCATAAAAAGCATCCTCTCATCGGAATCGTCGGACTCTTCGGCCTCCTCGGAATCCTCGTCAATTGACCTTATTCTATGCATGACCGTAAATCCCGGCTTCGGCGGCCAGTCATTCATCCTAGATGTTCTCCCAAAAATTGAAAACCTGAGAAAATCTCATCCTGATCTTATGATCCAGGTTGATGGCGGCATAAACGCAGAAACCGCCAAAAAATGTCGTGAGGCAGGAGCGAATAATCTGGTTGCGGGGAGTTATATTTTTGGAAGTGGGGATAGGGAGGGAGCTATTGAGAACTTACGCAAATGATCGGAATTTCCCCGGAAATTTCCCCAGAAACTTATTTCTCCGGAAATATTGTTGACATTAGTATTGCTTGGACATACATTTCCTGCATGTCTAGAATTCTTACAGCAGAGGACTTGTCAGCAGGTGGCCACTTCACACTCGATGAAGACATTTTTCTATCGTCAGAAGATCGACCAGAAATATCCGCAGATTGGGAAAATTTTGAAAGTGGACGCAATATCACAGTTAGACCAGCTCATGACAACCTTTTAGAAGTTATCTACACAGCTCGGCATCAGACATCACATTGTGGAGTATTGACTGTCGCCCCCAAACAACTTATTGGAAAAAGGGTAGTTGACCACTCTGAGGAAACATCGGCATAACTCCCGCCGATAACCGATGCGTGTTATCATCTATACATGACCACCTACGCAGACTCCGGAGTCGATATCGCCCGCGGAGACGAGGCCGTTAAACGGCTAAAAGATCACGTCGAGAGCACTTTTACAGGCGATGTACTGCGCGGAGTCGGCTCTTTTGCCGGCGCAATCAGTGCATCGGCGGTTAAAGATATGGAGGACCCGGTGCTGCTTGCAAGCATTGATGGAGTTGGCACCAAAACGATAATCGCAGAACTCACGGGTAAGTGGGAGAATATCGGAAAGGATATTGTGGGGCACTCGGGCAATGACTTGGTGTGCCAGGGTGCAACCCCCCTACTCTTTTTGGATTACGTTGCAAGCAACAAGCTTGATCCCGCGACGATTGAGTCGATCGTAAAAGGTATGTGCGAATCGTGCAGGGAACTTGGATGTGTTTTGATCGGCGGGGAAACTGCGGAGATGCCAAAGGTTTATGCAGAAGGCGCACATGACGTGGTGGGTTCGATCGTCGGAATGGTTGATCGCAAGAAAATGATTACGGGAGAAAATATTAAGGAAGGTGATGCGCTGATCGCACTCCCTTCAAACGGATTGCACACAAATGGCTACTCGCTTGCGCGGAAAGTGTTGTTGGATGATGCGAAGATGGATTTGAATGCGGCAATGCCGGAGCTTGAAGGTGAAACTTTGGGAGATGCCTTACTTAAGCCACATACCTCGTACGTCAAAACTGTTTTGAAACTGCATGATGAGATTGGCATCAAAGGAATTGCACACATCACGGGTGGAGGAATCTCAGGAAATCTCTCACGTATTTTGCCCGAGGGGCTCGGTGCAAAAATTGATAAAAGTGCGATCAAGCGACCGCCGATTTTTGATCTTATCCAAAAGACAGGTGATGTGAGTGAAGAAGCAATGTTTGAGGCGTTTAATATGGGAGTTGGGATGATATTGGTTGTGGATCAAAGCAAAGCTGAATCAGCTCTGGAAATATCTGGAGGATATGTTGTTGGAGCGATTGATGGGGATGGAGGAATCAGATTATAACTGCTCAACCTGAACATCAGGACGATACTGCGCAAGCTGCTCACTTAATACAGAGTTCATCAACAACAGTACTTCAATTGTATTTAGTGCAGCACTCTGACCCTCCGAATCACCTTTACGAAAAGCTTGTTCTACGGCCCCTCGTGCAGTAAGTAATGGAATCAATATTTCCTGCCTCAATAATTCTTTTATCTCATCAATAGAACCATGGTCTAATACTGAAACCAAGTGTTTCAGTTTCTCATCTTTTTTATCAACCTCAACACCCTGTTCTTTCAATTCTCTTGTAAGGGATTTAGTAGTTATCATAAATCCGATTATGAAGCTCTTGCTCTACCCTTTTCAAACACATCCTGCACATGTCCACGATAAGGACCATCTTCTTCTAAAAATTCAACAACAAGATTTTGTAATGTGAGAGGATCAAGCCTGCCTAATGCATTTGATTGCAATTGATGAGGGCTAACAGGCACTTCTCCTAAAAGGTGTGCGTTAAGCTCCTCTTCTGATAACATTCCCTTCCCATCACATGAGCCGGCAGAAAGATCTACACTTACCATTTGCCCACATTAAACGCCTATTATGAACCTCTGTCAAGTATCCTCCACTCTCCCCTGGGCTATCCTCAACATCCTAACCAAAAGGCGCTACGAAGTGCTTTTAGAGCAATATGGCACACTGGATGCAGCCTGGGCCTCTCTGGATCAGGAATTATTGAAGAGAATCGGCTGCAGGGAGGAGACTATTTTGAAGACCCTGAACGAAGCTGAAGAGATGGATCTTGAGCACCACGAACAATTCATGGAAAAGAATGAAATCGAGATGATCTCGATTGAAGATGAGGAATATCCGGAGACGCTCAAAAATATCCCAGACCCTCCGGTATTTTTGTTTGCAAAAGGAAATCTGGATGTTTTGAGTGAACCCGCAATCGCAGTTGTTGGAACACGGAATATGAGTGCATACGGCAAACGCGTAATCAGCAATTTGATTCCGGAATTTGTTCAGGCGGGACTTGTTACAATCAGCGGTCTTGCAATGGGAATTGATGCGGAGGTTGCAAAGGAAACGATCAGTGCAGGAGGAAAAACGATTGCCGTGCTTGGTCATGGACTCTCCGCAATCTACCCCAAAGCAAACGCAAGGCTTGCGGATGAGATCATTGAAAATGGCGGACTTCTGCTTTCGGAATATCCAATTCATATCCGACCGGATAAATATACTTTCCCCGCGAGGAATAGGATAATTGCAGGTCTCTCGCTCGGAACAATCGTCGCAGAAGCAGCAAGCCAAAGCGGGTCGCTTATCACTGCAAGTTTGGCATTGGAAGACGGAAAAGAAGTTTTTGCAATCCCCGGACAAATTTTTGATCCGAATGTTGAGGGTACACATCACTTGATACAAAAAGGCGGTGCCAAACTAATCACATCCGCAGAAGATGTTTTGAACGAACTTGGCGTAGTGATGCCGGAAGGCGGAAAGGAATCGAATTACAAAGCACAGACGCCAGACGAGATGCTGCTCCTAAAAAACCTGACGACAATGCCTCAATCAGTTGATGAACTCGTGGAGAAATCTGGAATGTCCGTACCTCAAGTCAATGCGACTCTGACTTTGATGGAACTAAAAGGCGGAGCGAAGAATGTGGGGATGGGGCAATGGGTCAAGGCCTAGCGAACCAAGCACCAAATTCCAAATTCCAAAAGAATTCCAAATTTCAAAATCCAAAACCATTAGTATCCTCACCTTTGAAATTTGGGTTTTGAGATTCTTTTGGAATTTGGTGCTTGGAATTTCCGCTATAATGGATGCATGTGGCCGTTCCCCCGACGCCATCGCAGAAAACGTATCTCCCGCCTGGAAAAGCTGGTTGCAGGAATTGTAATCGGCGGAGCGATCGGATCTATCGTGGGGAAAAAGCTGATGGACCGTGCAAATGGGGATGACCACGACGAAGACGAGAATGAAGAGGATTTTGAGGAGAGTGACGAAGAATAGCTGTAGCCATGTCATCCCGAGTAGCGCCGAGTAGCCCCGCGTAGCGCGTAGCGCGAAGTGGGGCGTACCGAGGCGCGTATCGAGGGAGACACGGCGGTAATTTCTATTCCCCAATCAATTCTTCAACAATATTAACCTCCTCAACCGGAGCCTCTTCCTCAACTTCTTCCACCGGAGCATCAAGCAATAGCTCAGGCTCATCTACAATCGGCTCTGGCTTGTAAACTTCTTCAACAACTTCTTCCGATTCCTCACTTGATGCTTCTTCCGCGATTTTCTCCGACTGCGCGGGCGGTCCTACTGTTTCGTCTACCAATTCTTCCACTTGATCATCAACTGCAATTTCTATTTCATCGGACACGCTCGCGCCACCTCCCCACCCCTCCATCCATGAATCCATATTCTTCTGCATCTCTCCAAGATCTATCCTCACCATTGGCTCAGATTTAACGTTTTGCCCCGAGGCCACTTCCACAGGACCCGGCGGTATGAACGCTATGTAAGCGAACAGGCCACAAATGGCGAGAAACATAAAAGCTTTCATGATGTTTATTTCTACCATTATTATACACCTTTCTTGAGGGTGTGTCTACCAAGGAAAATGGGCATACGGCCAATTTAAGGCAAAAAACCCTCAATACTGACTTACAAATGATAGCTGCCACATGCACAATGAGCCATGTCATCAATGTGGTGACACAACGGTTCTCCTGGGTGCTTCTAGGGCATTTCTTGCCCCGACAACCTACCACCAGTCGAGCGCAGTAAGCTCAGGAGAACCATTTTCTACACATTGCACTTTAAACATTTTAAGAAAACACTATATTGGCACTAGTGCAGACCACTCGGAGTGGCCTGCATTAGACTCCCCTGATTTTGGGCATTTCACCAACCCGCTGAATCTAGGGGAGTCGCTTTTCGCATATTCAATTACAAAACACATATATGAGCTATATAGTGTCGTACGTGTAGCCGCTCGTTGTGGTTGCACGGGCTTCCCTGGCATCTCAAACCGATTAACTCCCGGTGGGAGCCAGGGGAGTTTTTACTTCTTACAAATACCTCACCTTATTCCCATTATGCTCCTCATTCGTCTCTGCATAGCGGATGACCCCATCCTTCCCGTGAAGGTAGTACCAATATTCGGTTTCTGAAGGGCTCAAAGCAGCCCTGATACTTGCAAGCCCCGGATTTGCAATCGAGCCCGGAGGCATGCCTGCGTACTTCCTTGTGTTGTAAGCAGAATCAACTTCCAGATCTTCTTTTGTCAACGCACCTGATTCTTTCCCGAGGATATATCTGACCGTTGCATCCACATCCAATCCCCTATTCGCATCGTAGCGCTTCCACAAGATGCCGGAGACAATCGGGCGTTCATCTGATGTTCGAGTTTCGCGCTCGATGAGTGAGGACATGATCACAATTTCCTCAAGTGAGCGTTCGGATGATTCAAGATCAGCCTGCAGTCCGGTGATAACTCTCTGATGGAATGTTCCGAGCAATCTCTCTATAAAGAATTTTGGGACAAAGTCTGAGGAATCTACAAAATATGTATCCGGGAATAAATATCCCTCAAGCCTTGTTCCAATCCTCTCATAATCTGACTTGGGAGCTGAAGGCGGCAGAAAATCGAATGTCTCAAAATCGCATTCTCGTGCGCAGGTGATGAGCTTTCCCTCCTCAATCAACCCCTTTTCTGCAAGCAACACATCAATTTGGTTAACAGTGTAGCCCTCCGGAATTGTAACTTTCATTTGACGAGCTTCCGATTGAACCAGAAGTTCTGCAATTTCTGAGAAGCTCGCACCGCGCGGAATGGAAAGTGCTCCGGGCTGAATGCTTGTATCAAGCCCCCGGGATTTGAGGTACAGGCGAAAAGCCATCGCAGAGGTAATTACTCCGTGATCTTTGAGTACATCTGCCACATCACGAACATTCATGCCACTTTCTATAGTGACGCTCGTTGATGCATTTTCGAGTCCTCCACCAGAAAGTTGGATGAAGACTATTGTGGAGCCGAAGGAGAGGAGAAATATCAGGCCAAGAGCGCGAAAAAGCTTCATGTACAACAGGATAAAGTTTTTAGTTGTTAGTTACTAGTTTTTAGTTCTCCGCATTTATAACGACCGCAGCGCACCCCGGTAGGAGTTCGCTGCTACGTTCAATTTATTCCAATATTTTCATCGCGCCGAGCAGCGCATCCCCTACCGGGGTGCGCTGCGATTTGAAGAACAATATGCAACCGAACTAAAAACTAACAACTAAAAACTATTAACTCGTCATTGACCTCCACCCCCAATACCCAATTCTCCCATCACCCCCTGCATCTTCTCCGCTGCCACAACCTGAGACTTGGCAAGCGCACGGTTAAACGCATCTATCAAATACTCCGCAATTTTTTCACGCGGAACTTCGGGCTTGATCTCGATTGAAACTACTTTCTGTTCCCCATCCACAACAACTTTTACTCCGTTACATTCCGCTTCCACATGAATATTTTTGAGAGCTTTTTTGGCTCTCTTGGCTTCCTTCTGCATCTTGTATAAATCACGGGCTTTTTTTAACATCGAGCGCTAATATACAGGCTATGAAGCACCTAAGGAAGAAATTCAGGAAGAAATTCTCGGAGGGCTTCACTTTGATTGAGCTTCTGCTTGTCATAGGAGTTATCAGCATTCTTTCAGCAATTGTTATTGTTGCCGTGAATCCCTCCCGTCAATTCACGCAGACGCAGCATGCTGAACGCCACCACATTGCAAAGCAGCTTCAGGATGCAATATCACAATACCTGATTGATAACGGTGATTTGCCGGGGAACAAAGCGATACCGGAAGGTGAGGATCTTGCCCTGAATATTTGCCGCGAATCTGTGACGAACGCGGTTTGCGTTACGCTTGATGACATTACAACGACTTATATTCCGGAAATCCCGGTTGACCCATCGGAATTATCACAAATTGTGACCGGCTATAAGGCGTATCTCCTAAGCGGAAGGCCAAGAGTTTTCTCCGTGCATCTGGAGGGCGTTGCAGGCCCAACCGATTACAACGCAAGATGGAGTATCAGTGAATCAGGCGGTGCAACAACTTTTACTGATACTTCCGGCAATGGACTTGATGGGACATGTACAGGAGGTGGATGTCCTGATGTTGTTGCAGGAATAACCGGAAACGCGCTTGATTTTGATGGCACAGACGATGTCGTCACAATTGCGGATTCCGACCTGATTGATTTTGATACCGATGATGACTTTACGATTGCAGTGTGGGTTAAGCTCCCTGTAAATCAAAGTGATACGGGCATGAATCAAAATTCAATCCTGGAAAAAAAGGCTGACGCATACCCATACGTTTTGAATGTCGCAAATCAGACGCACGCGACGAATGGCAGAATCATCGCTGCAAGATATGACGGTTCGTCCGTTCCTGCAGTCACATCAGCAACATCGTGCAATGATAACGAGTGGCATCATGCTGCATTTGTTAAGGATGGCGAAACGCTAAAGCTCTACATTGACGGTGCAGAGGAAGACAGCGCCACAGATACAACTTCGAGCAGCACCACAAACAGCGCCGTGCTCTGGATCGGCAAACGTCAGGCATTTTCCACATACTTTGAAGGATTGATTGATGATGTACGCATCTACGGCAGAGCGCTGAGCGATTCGGAGATTGCAGCGATTGCGGCGGGGTGATTTGCTATCATCACTACATGTTCAAAGCCATTTTCTGGGATAACGACGGCCTACTCGTAGATACAGAGATTTTGTACTTTAAAGCATCGAAAGAAGCTCTTGCCTTAGTTGGAATTGAATTGAAAAAGGATTGGTACATACAAAACCAGCTGCAGCAAGGGGTGAGCACGTTTGATCTTGTACGGGAAAAAGGAATTCCTGAACCCGAAGTTCAGGAATTAAGACAAAAACGCAATAAGCTTTATGAAGAGCTCCTTCTTGCAGAAGCCACAATCATTGACGGTGTTGTTGATGTTTTGGAACAGCTCAAAGGAAATTTCCAAATGGGGGTAGTAACAAGCAGCAGAAAAGAACACTTTGAAATAATCATGGAAAAAACTCTTTTAAGAAAATACTTTGATTTCTTCGTGACAGAGCAGGATGTAGAAAACACAAAACCTGATCCAGAACCGTATTTGACAGCGCTCAAAATCTCAAAACAAAAATCAGAAGATTGCCTCGTTCTGGAGGATGCTATGAGAGGAGTACAGGCCGCAAAGGCAGCAGGGATCACTTGTTATGCGATTCCGAATGATCTTACGAAGGATCATGATTTCTCGATGGCGGATAAGGTTTTGCGAAATCTCAAAGAGCTGCCTAATTTGCTGCTTGGGACGTAAATACTTTACATTTGATAAATCGAACAGTCTGATGTATACTAGAAATACTAGTCTTTCTAGAATTTCTACAATTCCCTCAAAATTACAGTGGTCCTCCGCACACTTAAATCATGGGGCAAAGGTGCTGTTACACTTCCGAAAAGGTGGCGGGAAAAATACGAAACAGATCACTACATTGCACGAGAGATGGCAAATGGTGACCTTGTTATCTCACCCATCGAGGTGGAGTACCGAGAAGATAAAAAATCTGGAAGTTTCGGTCTTCACTTTCCTAAAGGCATCCCAATGGAACAATTTGTTAGAATCATGGATGAATTGGGAGAAAAAGATTTTGGTAAAGAGAAATACCGTGCAATGCTCAAAGAAGCAGAAAAGGAACGCATGGAAGCATACAAAAAGAGTAAAAAAAGAAAGAGATAGATGTGTATACTTCTCAAGTGCACCACATCGAGAAATTCATACGCAAGCTGGATCCCAAGCGCCGTGCTCACGTTCAAAATGCAGTATCAGCAATTTTGCGGGGATGCATGAAAGGCCTAGATATAGAACCCATAAGAGGATACAAAGGATATTTCCGATGCCGCGTCGGTGACGTCCGCATTATATTTATAAGAACACACACCGGAAACGTTATAGATGATATCGACTGGAGAGGGCGGGCATACCGAAGATTCAAGTGATCCCAATCCTATCCCCAATCTCCTGATCCACAAACACCTTCTTCCTCCCATACTTCATCCGACTATATTCTTTGACCAAAGCCGCAATCTTCTTGTTCTTCTCACTCTCATCCCAAATTGTCTCCATAGAGAACGGGCGTGAAGTAGTGTTGTTGATGTTCAGCTTGATGTAACACTTGTAATTTGCAATTCCGATCACGTCTTGTTCTGAAAGAACCGGTGCGTATTCCTTTGCCATGTACTCCGCATCCTCTGCACCAATTTTAAAGCTCTGCATCGTTCCCACGTTACCAAACACAGCATCTCGCAGTTTTGTATTCTGCTGCTCGTAAGCTGAAGTTTTCGCGACGAGCTGCCCAATGTATTGGTGCGCCATGATCAGAGCCAGATGATATTTGCGGGCTTCTGAGAGAATTGTTGCAAAAGCATCGGTTGTGAAATTCTGGAACTCATCAACATACAGGTAGAAATCTTTACGCTCATCTTCGGGGATATTTGCACGCGAGAGTGCGGCCATATTTACCTTGTTGACGAAGATGAGACCCAAAAGCTGCGCATTAGTATCACCTATCTTTCCTTTGCTCAAATTGATCAAAAGAATCTTCCCGTCATCCATTATCTGACGGATATCAAACGCACTCTTTGGTTGGCCGATTATATTTCGGATGGTTGTATTTGTGATAAATGGGCCGAATTTTGCAGAGAAATACGGAATCATTTCTTCTTTTTCACGTGCACCGGTCTTCGCAATTTCATGTTCCCAGAAACTGCGGACAACCGGGTTCTTACATTTACCAACTTTGTAGTGCTGGAACTCATCATCAACGAACAAGCGCGGGACGTCTATGAGCGTTGCACCTTCTTCCTCATCATCCATAAGCGTCAGACATCCATTCCTGAAGTAGTGCTGTATGCGCGGACCAAAGATTTCATTTCCAAAGAGCTTGATGAAGATCTCCATCGCATCTAGCGATGCCCGATCCTTCTCTTCATCTGAATGAGCCTCAAGCAGGTTGAGCCCCATCGGCCGCTCTATGTCTGACGGATTGAAGACAACAACATCTTTTGCGCGCTCCTTCGGAACGTAGCAGAGAACATCCTCGATCAGGTCGCCGTGCGGGTCTACAACGCAAACACCCTTTCCACGTTGCACGTCCTGCCTTGCGCAGAAAGAGAGGAATGCAGATTTTCCTGTACCGGATTTTCCGATTACATAATGATGACGAGTTCGGTCTTTATCCATTATGCGGACGTCTGTGAGTTTTCCGCGATGCCGGTTATGCCCAAGCAGTATCCCCTCTTTTGGCATTGTGGGCGGAGGCGGCAAAATCTTGTACGAAATCCACCGGATGATCGGAATTTTGTTGTACCTGCTATCCGGGAAGTGGTAGATCGTTGCAAGCTCGCGCTCTGTCATCAGACAACGCTTGTGGAGGAAACCGTTTATGCGCTTCTTCCAAAGCCAATGGATAATCGGAGCATTCCACTTGTATGGAAGAATATCGATGAACATTCTCCTGTTATCAAACCAGTTGCCGTAGATATCTTTAAACACGTTGAAGGAAACCTGCATGTTATTCGTAATTTCAATCGCTCGTTTTTGTGATGGGGATGAGGCCATTATGCGCACCGAACAGCGGAATCCGCTCATGCCGGCCTTCTCGCCCATGCGCTTGTAGAGCTCTTCCTCCGGCTGAATCATACGGACGAATGAGTCTCCGCTGGTTGCACCCGGCGCAAAAGTAGTGCTATCTGCCTGCCCCGGAACGATGATGGCTCCGATAATACTGCTTATGGTTCCAAGCAGAGGAATCCCCTCAAGAAACGCTGCGAGTCCGGTTGCCTTTTTTCCTTTGAATGATTTGGAAGCATGGCGCTTGACCTTCTTCTGCCACGAATCGCTGAATGAAGGATTGATGATGATCTGAATTGCCGCAGTCTCTTTTTCCTTGAGCTTGCTCAAAACGTTCGTCATATCATTAAGCGGATCATCCTGCATATTTTCGTAATATCGCAGAGGAAAGATGTACCTTTTGTGCAGCTTCATATAGTAGCCCACGAGCGAAGTTCCCTTAGGCCACACCTCTGGAGTTTTTTCCTCTGGAGTAATCTCCGCATTTGGATAAAACGAAGTAATCTGCTTTTCCACAAGCCCCATCAACTTTTTCCTGCAGACTATGTAAAACGTGATCTCGTTCTTCTCCACAAAAAGCTCAAAGCTCATCGTGTTAAAACGCCAGAGCCACGTATAGAGCACTGTCCAGAAAGTAAGTGCTTTAACCTCCCAAAGCGCCCTGTAAAGCTGCTCCATAATTGCCATTTTCTCCTTCCAGTCTTTTTCCGTGCGCTTCTCTTCATCAATTTTGCTGTCATTCCTTGGCAGAAGCACTTTCATCGTTACAAGATCTTTTGAGTGTCTAATGGCGTAGATGAACCTGATTGCCGGCTTAACGGAATACCTCCACGTAAGCCACACAACCACTACAAGAACAATCCGGTCAATTGGATTTGCCATAAACCACTGCCAGATAGCTCCCCACATATTCAATCCAACCATCCACGTGAAAACAGTGGCAAGCAGCCATACCAGAGGCCAGAAGAGTAGATGGAGAAAAGGGATCACTTTCATGCTATTTTACCAGAGAAATGCCCTCTTCGCCTCCCCTATTAATCTCTAGCCTCACAAACATCCGCTATCTGACAGGCGTCCAGATGACGGCCGGCACAATGCTACTCCATAAAAACCGACGTCTACTATTCGTTGACGGGAGATACTCGGAAAAAGCAGCAAAAGAATCCTACAAAAATGTGAAGGTTTTGCATGTTGATGATCTGAATAAGACCATTAAACGTTTCAAACAGGTGCGATTTGAAGCGGATGATTTGACGGTTTCCAGACTCACTCGCTGGAAAAAGCGTTTTCGGGGGACAAAGCTGATTCCATCCACAGGGGTTGTTGAAGAGATGAGACGCAAGAAAAAACCAAATGAGCTCAGGGCGATTCAAAAAGCATGCAGGATAACGGATGGGGTTATGAAGTCTATCCCGATGCTGCTAAACCTTCACTTGAACAAACGGAATCCGGAATTCGGGACCCGGAATCCGGACGAAAAAAACCCACTTTCCGGATTCCGGATTCCGGATTCCGGATTCCGAATAACCGAACGCTCTCTCGCCTGGCACATCGAGCAACTCTCCCACGATCTCGGCGCCGAATCCATGGCCTTCGATACCATCGTCTCATTCGGTTCACACACCTCCCGCCCACATCACACACCAGCAAATCGCAAACTCAAAAAAGGAGATATCATTCAGATTGATATGGGCGTGAAGGTAAACGGATACTGCTCAGATTGCTCACGCGTATTCTTCACGGGAAAACCAAGTGATGAGCAGAAACAGGTTTTTGATCTGCTCTGTAAAACTGTAAAGGAATGTGAAAAGCGGGCAAAACCCGGAGCTACAAATCATTCACTCGATAAGCTCGCGCGAAAAATTTTGAAGACTGAAGGTTACGACAAATACTTCACTCATGGTCTGGGGCACGGTGTCGGATTACAAATTCATGAAGGAGCAAGACTTAGCCAGCGCGCAGCTCTGCAAAAATTGAAATCAAACGAAGTAATCACAATTGAGCCTGGGATTTATATTCCGGGAAAATGGGGAATGCGCGTGGAGGATACGATCCTGGTGACGAAAAACGGGGGAAAGAGGATGACTAAAGCGCCATCCAATGATACAATATGGGTGACATGAGTAAATTCACTGCCATCATTTATCAGGAGGAAGATGTGTTCGTTGCTGAATGCAAGGAAATTGGCACCGTCAGCCAGGGAAAAACCCGTGAGGAAGCACTTGAAAATCTGAAGGAGGCAACTGAGCTTTACTTGGAAGAATTTCCTGAAAAGAAACCAATACCAACATTTATAACAACATTCACTATGGCGCATGCCTAAGCTGCCGCGAACATCTGCTCGGGTGGTTATTAAAACTCTCGAACAGATGGGATTTAAGCAGGTTCGATAGCGCGGAAGCCATGTTGTTTTGAGAAAAGGAAGTGAAGGTTGTGCGGTTCCATTACATAAAGAACTTGCGGTGGGAACGCTTGCGGGAATACTTCGACAAACAAAGATTTCTCCGGAGGAATTTATGGAGAATATGAAGTAAGTCGTGTAGTATTACTATTTGTCATGCTAAAAAAAGCTCCAGAGAGCAGAGAACATCGTAAGATGCGCAAAGTACTGTATCCACTTGCAAGAGTTCTGGATGCCATCATATACATCTCTGAAGGAGTGATATATAAAATTGAAAAAGCAACTTCAAGTAGGCGCAAGAAAAACTACAAGAATCGCCGACCTTAAGAAACAAGCCTGACTGCAAGCTCTTCGATGCCCACCTCTTCCTGCTTCAACGAGTCTCTATCCCTCATCGTCACATGATCCTTTTTGCATTGTTCTTTATCTTCCCCAATCGTCCCAAAATCAATTGTTATGCAGGTTGGAGTTCCGATTTCGTCTTGTCTGCGATACCTCTTTCCAATTGACCCCGTTACATCAAATTCCAGACGGAAATCAGTTTCCTGTTGCAAAAGATTGTAAACCTCCTGCGCTTTTTTGATTAGCTTTTCATCCTTGCTTAAGGGAAGAACTGCCACCTGTACCGGTGCAATTCGTGGATGTAATTTGAGAACCGTGCGCTTTTCCTTCCCGCCCTTGGCTGATGGAACCTCATCCTCACTGTAAGCATCAAGCAATACGATGAGGGTGAGACGGGAAAGCCCAAATGTCGGTTCAATCACGTGTGGAACAAATTTTTCCTCAGTCTCGGGATCCGTGTACACCAGGTCTTTCCCGCTTTGCTCCATGTGATTCTTCAAATCAAAATCCGTGCGGTACGCGCACCCAAAAAGCTCTTTCCACCCAAACGGCGTTTCGTATTCCACATCGGCAGTTTTCTTTGAGTAGTGGCTGAGCTCATCTGCTGTGTGCTCGCGGACTCTGAGTTTTTTCTTTGAAACCCCGATCTCACTGAGCCATTCCTGCTCTTCTTTAAGCCAATATTTGAACCACTTCTCCCACTCAGCTTCTCTGATGAAATACTCAAATTCCATCAAATCAAACTCCAGAGTTCTGTATGTAAAGTTCCCCGGAGTTATTTCATTTCTGTACGCCTTTCCGATTGACGCAATCCCAAACGGAATGCGCTTGCGTGACGTAGTCAACACGTTTTTGAAGTTCGTAAACATTGCCTGTGCAATCTCGCCACGAAAGAATACTTCACGTTCCTCTTCTTCCATGGTTCCAATCTTTGCCCGAATCAGCTGATTGAACGTCCGCGCATCCGTAAACTTTCCTTTTGCTCCGCATTTTGGACACGCTATCCCCTTCTCCGAAATTATTGATGTGAGCTCTTCCGGTGATTTGCCATCCACCTTCATCTCCGGGAATTTTTCCTCTATCAAATGGTCTGCACGGAACCTTGCCTTGCATTCTTTGCAATCCACCATCGCATCATTGAAGTTTTCCACATGTCCACTTGCTTCCCATACCTTCGGATTCATGATTGTCGCAGCATCAATCAAAACCATATCTTCTCTGCTTTCCACAAATCTCTCCACCCACCAATCTCGTATTTTATTTTTTAGAACTGACCCGAGCGGCCCGTAATCCCAGCTATTCGCAAGCCCTCCATAAATTTCTGACCCGGGGAATATAAATCCGCGGCGCTTGCAGAGGCTCACAATTTGATCAAGTGATGATGCTGGCATGTGGTTAGAATAGCAGAAGAAGTTGCTGGTTATTAGTTTTTAGTTGTTAGTTTCCGAGAATTATTGATCCAGATCCGCGTCTGGAAAACTAAAAACTAACAACTAAAAACTGCAAAACTGGTCTCCGGCACCATTGCCCACTCCACTTCTTTCCCCTACAATCAGAGACTAATATGGCAGAATCCAAGTACAGAACCCCCAAAGGCACCTACGACGTATTGCCCGAGCTACAGCAGTACCACACATACATCAAAAAAGCTGTGAGGCACAGAGCAAGGCAGGCAGGATTTAAGAGAATTTCCACGCCTATATTCGAAAACCGGGAAGTGTTTGACCGGGGCGTGGGACTCCACACCGATATTGTGGAAAAGGAACTCTTTACTGTTGAGCGAAAGGGGAAAGCCGAGACAAAGGAAGAGTGGGCACTCAGACCCGAGCCTACCGCTGCAGTTTGCCGGGCCTATATCGAGCATGGCATGCAGATGCTGCCGCAGCCCGTGCAGTTCTATCTCATAGAACCAATGTTCCGGTACGACCGTCCACAGAAGGGACGCTACAGACAGCACTGGCATTTCGGTTTTGAAGCCATTGGTATTTCGGACCCCAGTATAGATGCGCAGCTTATCAACACACTTTCTCACATTTTTAAGGATCTGCAGATTTTTGATCGCCTGAAGTTGCAAATCAATAACATCGGTGATGCGGAGAATAGAAAGGAGTATAAGCAGGCGTTACTCGATCACTTTGCAGGAAAAGAACGTAATCTTTGCGAAGACTGCCGGAGAAGACTCAAATCCAATCCACTGCGTGTACTTGATTGTAAGAACGAGGACTGCCGCATTCTCGTAAAAATGGCTCCTACGCTCGATCAGTATGTTTCGGAGGAGAGCGAAAAATTCCACGACACTCTTCTGGAATATCTGGATGAGTACGAGATTCCCTACGACCGGAACAACACACTCGTTCGTGGATTGGATT
Source organism: uncultured Candidatus Peribacteria bacterium (assembly GCA_964632395.1). Taxonomy (GTDB): domain Bacteria; phylum Patescibacteriota; class Gracilibacteria; order Peribacterales; family Peribacteraceae; genus CAZWES01. Next base: position 41,795 of record CAZWES010000006.1, read on the forward strand.
ACTACAATCAGACGGTGTTCGAGTTTTGGGACTCATCGACTGGCGCACAGAATTCTGTTGCCGGCGGCGGGCGATATGATGGTTTAGTTGAGCTCCTTGGTGGGAAACCGACTCCTGGAGTTGGCTTTGGCTGCGGAATGGAGCGAATCATCTGGCACATGAAGGAAGCTGGAGTTAAAGCTCCAATGAAAGATCAGGTGGATGTTTTTGTTGCACAGCTTGGACCGGAGGCCAAGAAGAAATGCCTGAAGGTGATAGAGACATTGCGCGAACAAGGCGTGCACACAATCGGAGCACTCGGTGAAGCAAGCTTAAAGAGCCAAATGCGTTTGGCTGATAAATTCGGTGCAAAGTACACGCTGCTTTTGGGGCAAATGGAGGTTAAGGAAAACAAGATCATCCTCCGCGATATGGCAGCCGGAAAACAGGAATCCATGCCGTTTGAGGAGGCGATCCCTAAAGTTATTGAGTTGATTGGCGAAGAAAACTTGGATACTTACACAATTAGAGACAGGTTTGGGGAGTATAAGGGGGAGGTTGAATAGAAATTGATACAATAGATTCATGCTCTCTGTAGTCATCCCCGCATACAACGAAGAGGATTACATAGGAAAGTGTCTCAAATCACTTGCACAACAACAAACGAATGAAGAATTTGAGGTAATCGTAGTTGACAATGCATCAACCGATCGAACTGCAGACATTTCTAACAATTTCAAAGACAAACTCAATCTTCGTGTAATCTACGAACCAAAGAAAGGTCGCGGCGCAGCACGGGCAGCAGGATGTTCTGCAGCACAGGGTGACATCATATTTTGGACAGATGCCGATGCAACGCCGCCGATTGACTGGCTACAAGAGCTCTCACAGGCATTGCACAGTAACCGGAACATCATTGCCGTGACGACCCCCCTCAAAATCACAGACTGTTCATTTTTTGGTAATTTCATCCTCAATCTTCAAATAATCCTGATGGGTGCATACCGATTGATATGGGGACATTTCTGGCTTAATGGGTTTAGCACTGCAATATGGAAATCTGTTTATGGAGAAGCAGGAGGATTCGATACACATGCTGATGCGCAGGAGGATACGGAATTAAGTCGCCGTGTACGCCGGATAGGCACAATCAAACTCCTCCCACATCCACGTATGCCAGTTTCCGGAAGACGATTCCAAAAAACAGGTATCCTTCGAGGCCTCTGGGAATACCTTTCATCATTTATCTCCGTACGACTGTCGCGTGGCAAGAAGAGGGCGGATCTAAGCAATGTGAGATAGATCAGACATCCAAATTCTTCACCCCCTTCGCATGCGTCTGGATAAACTTGCGTCTAGGCGCAACCTCTGATCCCATCAACGTCGTAAACGTGTGATCCGCTTTTTCTGCATCTTCAATCGTCACAGTCAACATGATGCGATTTTCCGGATCCATCGTAGTTTCCCAAAGCTGCTCCGGATTCATCTCACCAAGACCCTTGTAGCGTTGTATTGTTACACGTGACTTTTTCTTTGTTGAATCTTCCTCTGAGCCTTCGGAATCCGGAATTCGGGACCCGGAATCCGGTGCGACATCATCTCCGGATTCCGGATTCCGGATTCCGGATTCCGCACCCAATGAATCCGCAACTCCCCACTTACGAAGTATTCCATCCTTCTCCTCATCCGTATACGCATACTTACTCTCTTTGCCTTTTGATAATTTATAAAGAGGCGGCTGCGCAATATACAAATGTCCTTTTTCGATGAGTTCCGGATAGTAACGGAAAAAGAATGTCAGAAGAAGCGTGCGGATGTGCGCACCATCAACATCAGCGTCAGTCATTATTACAATGCGTTCGTAGCGCAGCTTTGCAAAATCCATAATCTCACCAATGCCCATACCCATAGCTATCACAAGTGCCTTGATTTCGTTATTCGCAAGCATCTTATCCATCCTTGCCTGCTCAACGTTTAAGATTTTTCCACGAAGCGGCAAAATGGCCTGGAATTCGCGGTTCCTGCCCTGCTTGGCACTACCTCCGGCAGAATCTCCCTCAACTATGTAAAGCTCGCTTTGGGATGGATCCTTGCTGCTGCAATCTGCAAGTTTGCCAGGCAGAGTCATCCCCTCAAGTGCGCCTTTGCGGATGACGGAATCGCGCGCAGCGCGTGCGGCAAGACGTGCACGAGCGGCAAGCAAAGTTTTTCCAATGATAGATTTTGCTTCCGCGGGATGCTCCTCCATGTACGCAGCAAGCATGTCGTTTACAACTCCCTCGACTGCAGTTTTCATCTCCGCATTCCCGAGCTTGCTCTTGGTTTGACCTTCGAACTGAGGCTCTTTTAATCGGACGGATACGACAGCTGTGAGCCCCTCGCGAACATCATCGGCAGTCATGTTATCCTCCTTTTCTTTTAGGATCTTCTGATCGCGTGCATAATTGTTTATGGTACGCGTGATTGCGGATTTGAAGCCAGTTAGGTGCGCGCCACCCTCAGTTGTGTGAATGTTGTTTGCAAAAGTTATGACGTGTTCCTGGAAAGCCCCCGAGTACTGCATCGCAATCTCCACAAATCCTTCCGGCAGATCTTTTTCGAACCATACAACCTCGCCAATCGGGCCTTTGCCATCATTAAGATGTTTTACATATGAAGAGATTCCGCCTTCAAAGTGGAAACGATATTTTCGTGGGAGATTTTTATCACCTTCCGGTCGCTCTTTCCTGTCATCCACAAAACTGATCGTGATGCCTCGAGTCAGGTATGCCTGCTGGCGGAAGTGACCTATCAGCTTCTCCATGGAAAACTCCAACGTGTCAAAAATTTCCTTATCCGGCCAAAATTGAATCATTGTCCCGTGTTTTTTTGTCGTACCCATAACTTTGAGTTTTGTCTGGGTTTTCCCACGCTTGTACTCCTGACGGTGGATCTTCCCACCGCGGTACACTTCGGCAATCATGGAAGAGGAAAGCGCATTAACTACAGAAGAACCAACACCATGCAGTCCACCGGAAACTTTGTATCCCGAATCATCCCCGCCAAACTTTCCACCGGCATGCAGCATTGTGAGAACAACCTCAAGCGCCGGCTTTTTCATACGCGGGTGCATATCAACCGGAATCCCACGTCCGTTATCCTCCACACTCACAGAACCATCATCGTTCAAAGTAATGATGGTGTCATCGCAATGCCCCGCCATCGCCTCATCAATTGCGTTATCCACAATCTCATACACGCAGTGGTGTAAGCCCCGCGCATCCGTGCTCCCAATGTACATTCCCGGGCGCTTCCTCACAGGCTCAAGGCCCTCCAAAACCTGAATCTGGTCGGCTCCGTATTTTGATGCTGACTTGTCGGCCATAGCCTTTCCTGAACGGCTACGGCCTGACGTAGCGGAGGCCGAGGAGCCTTTTTTGGCCGGTTTTTTGGGAGCTTTTGTCGGCATTAAAGTTGTCGATGGCATTCCGATGAATTCTAGGGAAAAAGGCTTCGGAAAGCAAGATTCCTGAGGTGATTTGTAGACCCATACAAAGCTCCAAGTTCCAAGCTACAAGCTCCAAAAAGTTCCAAATATTTAAATGAAAAAGAGGCATTTGGTGGTACAGTGAGAGGTATGGAAAAGCCTTTTGATTTCGAGGAAAGAACTTATTTGTATGCCAAAGGCGTGGATGCTCTTGTAAAACTTCTGCCACGCAATGTTATTAATTATGAGCGCAGCAAGCAGTTGGTAAAATCTTCCGGATCAGTTGGAGCAAATTACCTCGAAGCAAACGAGGCTATGAGCATAAAAGATCGATTAAAGCATCTAAAAATTTCACGAAAAGAGGCCAAGGAAAGTCGTCACTGGCTTCGCCTCTTGGATCTGCAAAACGATGAAAAGCTCGAAAAAACACGTCAGGAACTCATCACTGAAACAAACGAAATACTATGTATTTTGAGCACAATGATTCATAACTCACAAAAAACACACAGTGCTAAAACGGCCTGATTATGACTTGGAACTTGAAAGTTTTTGGAACTTGGATTTTGGGGCATGTGGACAATTTTCTGGGCTAAAAAGAGTGCTTTTCCGCAAACACTAGCC
>CAZWES010000007.1:0-43980 GCA_964632395.1 uncultured Candidatus Peribacteria bacterium
ATCTTCGGTGAGAAAGGGAATAGCTGCTCAGGCTCGTTTTCGGTGAGAGAAGACTCAAGTTGGACAAAAATGATACGTTGCCTGTACAATGGTTACACAAATTCCTTCGGGACCACCTCGGCCTCGCGCCGAGGGTAAAAATCAGGAGAATCAGCCCATCATGAGCATGCAGGTTCTCTTTTTTAGTACCTCAAAATCCTTTTCAGATATCATACCAATCTTATTCATCAGCCTCCTACTATCAACCAGACGAAGCTGGGAAAGTATAGCAGTGCTTGTTTTGTTTGATGCAAAAGAGAATGTGTAATAATGCTCTCCTTCCTTTTCCATTCTGTTCAAATCCAATGTTGTTGCCAAGGTGGGCATAAAAAATCTCTCGCTCTTTGAAGTGACGTTCCTTCTTCTTTATATGAAGTTTCCTCTTGAGCTCATTCCATAAATCGAATACGTCCATGAACGCCATGGTGAATGAGGTATTGCCCTTTGTAAAGATAAATACTCGACTTTCACTCACCCTTTTCTCCACCTCATAACCTTCAATCCCTCAAAGAAAAGAAGAGCTCCAAAGCTCCACACCACCGGCAAAACCCACTGATCAATCCTTAGAGGCATAAGATGCAGGAATGTGTTTAGCGGCGAGTACAGGAATGTGAGCAGTAACGCGAATGCAATTCCAACGGCACCGAGAAGGTATCGGTTGCTGAATAATCCGATCTTGAGCAAAGAAAGTTTTGACCTGCACGTGAAGACAAGAGTCAGCTCGAATAGAATTGATGTGGTGACAACAAGCGTGCGAGCAAGATCAACATTCCCATCGGATACTCTAAGTCCGTGGAAGAAAACCTGGAAGGCGGCAACGGTTGCTATCACCGCCGCAAGTGCAATGAAGAAAACTTCCCCATGCAGTATGTGCTCGCCGGGTTTGCGTGGGGAGCGCTTCATAACATTCTTCTCCGGCTTTTCCACAGCAAGCGCCATTGCAGGGAGTGAATCCGTGACGAGATTTATGAGCAGGATGTGAATCGGGAGATAAGGAAGAGGCACTCCGATCAGAATTGCACCGAACACAACCATGAGCTCATCAAAGTTTGCACGGAGCAGGAAGACAACAAACTTGCGGATGTTATCGTAAATCGTGCGACCTTCCTCAACAGCATTGACGACTGAAGAGTAGTGATCATCAGTCAAAATCATTTCCGCCGTTTCGCGTGCAACATCAGTCCCCTGCTTTCCCATCGCAAAACCAACGTGAGCTTTTTTGAGCGCCGGCGCATCGTTCACACCATCACCACCCATTGCAACAATTTCACCGGAGTTTTGAAGCCCGGTGAGTATCCTCACCTTCTGAGCAGGTGATACACGTGCGAAGATCGCGCGCTCCTCGACACACTTCATAAGTTCTTCGTCCGACATTGCAGGCAAGTCTTTTCCCAAAATGACATCACTCTCAAGCCCCACCTTCTTCGCAATCGCCTTTGCCGTGAGAGCATGATCGCCCGTAATCATCACTGTCCTGATTCCTGCTTTCTTTGCGACTTTGATAGCATCCTTCACCCCATCACGCGGAGGATCCATCAATCCAATTAAACCGACGAAGTGAGGTTTTTCCTCTGACGACTGCTTCCATGCAAATCCGAGCACACGCAAAGCCTTCTCCGCCATCTCTTCATTCTCCTCAAGCACATCTTCTTTCTCGTCATCACTCAAATCACACATCTCGGCGATCACCTCAGGCGCGCCCTTGATGAACTGAATGCGCTGACCACTCCTCTCATGCGTTGTCATCATATATTTAGTTTCTGAACTAAACGGCACATCCTCCTCGATAATCTTCAGTCGCTCAATCCCCTTCTCCTGTGCTTTCTTGAGTAATCCGACTTCCGTCGGATCTCCTACTTCAAGCGAAAGTGCATTGTTACATGAAGCTGCAATTTGAAGAATCAAATCCTCATCATCCGCTTCGATGTCCTCCACATCCATTCTGTTTTCCGTAATCGTCCCTGTTTTATCTGTGCAAATTACTGTGACGGAGCCCAGAGTTTCAATCGCACTTAGCTCCCTCGTCAATGCACGACGAGCAATCATTCGTTGAACACCAATCGCAAGGCAGACTGTAACGATGGCTGGTAATCCTTCAGGAACTGCGGAAACCGCAAGACTTGCTGCCGCGAGCATCATCTCAGAGAGTTCTAGCCCCCGCAGGAATCCAATCGCAAAGATCAATGAGCAGAAAACTACGACGACAATCCCAAGCCACCGCCCAAGTGCGGACATTGATTTCTCGAGTGGGGTCGGCGGGTGCTCGACCGAAGAAACAAGCTTCGCAACTTTTCCAAGCTCTGTTTCCAGTCCGATTGCGGTGACACATACTTCCATCCTTCCTGCGGTGACGACCGTTCCACGGAAAACCATATTGTTTTGATCCGCGAGAATTGGATCTCCCTCAAGCGGATCTGTCTTTTTAATTTCCGGAAGCGACTCCCCCGTCAAACTTGCTTCATTAACTTTTGCGCCGCGTGAAAACATGACTCTTCCATCCGCACTTATCTTGTCACCTTCTTCCAAAAGCAAAATATCACCAGGAACAAGTTCACGGGAAGGAATTATTTTGACTTTGCCACCGCGCTTTACTCTTACGTTCGGCTCACTCAACGCCTTTAAAGAAGCAATCGCATTCTCCGCCTTTCGTTCCTGGAAGAATCCAAGGCATGCATTCAAAATCAGAATCGCACCGATTGCAATTGCATCCAGAAAATCTGAAAACACCAAAGCTCCGCTCGCCCCGGCGAAGCCGAGCGAAGCGGGGTCATTTTCAAAAACGGGAAGGAGGATCGAAAGCGCAAGGGCTGCAAAAAGGATGTAGACGAGAATGCTATTGAATTGACGGAGAAATAGAAGGAAGAGCGAGCGCTTCTTCTCGGGCAGTTCGTTAAAACCATACTTTGCATGGCGTTCACTGATTTCAGCATCGCCCAAGCCCTCTCGCAGAGCACCGAGAGAAGAGAGCACATCATCAACTGTATGTGTCGCATGCATTTCACGTTATTATAGCATTAATGTTGAATCTATTCATTAGATCACAGTGCCAAAAAACATGCCACGCTGATCACAAAGTAGTGTCATCCCGAGTGATTTTGCGGACGCTGAGCGAGCCGGAGCGAGTCGAAGCGGGAGCAAAATTGTATCGAGGGATAGACACGATCTTCATATGTGCCCTCCTCCTCACCCTCACCCTCCCCCTCTCCGCCCACGCCCGCCGCACCACCTCCTCGGTAATCCCCACCATCATCCCCCGTACCGCATGGGGAGCAGATGAATCACTCGGAATCACAAATTCTGACTCATCCCAATCCGCCCAATTGCAACGCGAACGAACGGCACACCCTTCAAAGCTTTCCGACCGTGAAAAGAAGTGCCGCGAACTTATTCGGAGCCACCCGGAAGATTTTAAAACAATCAAAACCGTTGAATATGATGAATATTCAAGAAAGCTCAAATGGCCAAGACGCTACAGCAAAAATGTAAAGCTGATCGTCGTGCATCACTCAGGCGAAGCAAATGGAAGTACACTCCCCAATCTGACTGGTCATGAACAAGTCCGCGCAATTTACAAAACGCACACAATGCAAAATGGATGGGGTGATATTGGGTACAACTACCTTATAGATAGCGAAGGAGTTATCTATGAAGGGCGTGCCGGAGGTGAGGGTGTAGTCGGTGCACACGTCTATTGCGCAAATGTCGGAACCGTGAGCGTCGCACTTATCGGGAACTTCCAGTACTCGTATCCAGCTCAGGAACAATTGATGAGCCTACGCAAACTCTCAATCAATCTTTCAAACGGGTATGGGATAAACCTTCGCGGTCGCACAGTCTTCCGAGGAAAGTCAATGCCTACGATTGTCACGCACCGCGATCTCGCAGCAACACAGTGTGCAGGTCGCAAAGTTCAAAAGTTGATGCCAAAGATACGCAGGCTTGTAGCATCAGGTGATGTGACTTCCAAAATCCTGATGCCAAAAGAAAGGCCAACTTCATCCGTGCCGCGTGGGAGCAAAAACATACTCACTCCTTTCGGCACGACAAATATCAGACTGCCCGCACGCGGGACTGCAAGCATTAAACTTCGCTATCACGCAAAAGCAAAATCAGTTAAGACAGGTGAATCCATTGCAAAAGTTGAACGCTCTGATTCATCACTGATCATTTGGCAGAAGAGACGCGGGAGCAAAATCCGCGTGAGGAACGATATCCGCGCAGAGCGCTCCCTCAGAATTGGTGATGCCGCAAATCTAAACCTGACGATTCTTGCACCGAGGAAAAAGGGTAAGTATTCGCTTAGGATTGGGGATGTGAGGTATACGGTTGAGGTGATGGGGAGGTAAAATGCGTACTTATGTAAAGGAAACAAAGGCAATCGCTTCTTTTTTTTGATCCTCAGGGAGTTGAGAGGCTGCTTCGTTAATTTTGCTTTCAAATTCATTCCAAGCCTCGTCTGCTTCCATCTTTAGCTGTGCAATTTTCTCTAGAGCTTCACGGCTAACAGCAGCAACCTCCTCATCTGGTACACTCAAAGCATCAGACAAAGGCAAACGCAGACGTCCAACCAGTTGCGCAACCTCCTTATCTAGATGCTCTTGTTGAGATTCAGCATCCTTTCTAATATCCCAAACTCTGTGCATGATTTCAGAATTCAGATCATCGTCTCTTGTTTCTACCGGGGCACCAAGCGCTTGTGCAAAGGGACGGTAAAAATCGTTAGCTGCCATGGTGAATTATGGTAAGCATGATAATTGGGGTATACATGCTACATTATTTCTACATTCTGGCAATGTACGATTTTGGGATGGGGCTTTTTTAAGCCAAAAACTCCAATTTCACGCTTTTTGTGGATGTGGACTAATTATCATAAATGTTGTATAATAGTAGACATGGAAGGAGATGCTCAACAAGACTTCAAAGACCTAGCGGAAAGATATGGCAAACGAATAGAAGACATTCCTGGTGTTGCAAGCGTCTCATTCACGAAAGGTGGCGAACTCGATATCACCACGGAACTTTTAACTGAAAAAGTCAGAAAAATGACATGGAATAGAGTTATACAAATCATTGGAGAAGGCGCCCCTGTATTAATCAGAATCGACGGCGAAGACTGCGATAAAAAATATGCCAACGAAGATACAAAAACAAACTCCGACTAACTTGAAAACCACTCTCCCCCGCCGCTCTCCCCCGGCCCTGCTCACAGGACTCGTGAGTGGCCTCTCTGCTGCAATCATAATCACAGTCTCACTCGCACTTTCGCATTCGCGTACGGAGACTGAGGATCCCCTCGCAACTCTGCATGCAAGTGCAGAGGAGGAAGATGCTTTGATTGCAAAGCCGATGAGTGATGAGGAGTGGGCGGAATATAAGGAAGCACGTGATAATCTTCTCACACAAAACATCACACTCCGCCTCCCGGAAAATGTTTCTGAAAGTGAGTGGGTTATAAGGTTGTTTGATCATCCGGACTGGGTAATAACTGATCGCGATGACGGGGAAGTAAGTGCAACCATCAATCCTATGCCGCTAAAAGCATTTATAGAAAATGAGATTGCTCCGTTTGTTCCATCTGCAGAACACATCCTCATCAAGTCTTTGCCGGGAGGAGATGAAACGCGTGCAGAAATTGAGGGTGAGATGAAAGAGGGCTGGCTACTTGATGGAAATATTGCGTCTGAATTTGTGACACAGAGCATTGCCGGAGGAATTTTTGATATCACGCTGCCAGTTATAAAAGAAGAAGGATCAATCAAAAATGATACTGAGGAAGATTTGGGTGAGTTTGAATTGCTCGCTCGCGGGAGATCAAACTTTGCAGGATCTATTCCAAACAGAATCTTCAATGTTAAAAAGACTATTAATGAGCACCTGAATGGCATGCTGATCGCTCCAGGCGAAACTTTTTCCTTCAACGAAACTCTTGATGTGCCCGTGGAAACGTATACGGGATGGAAGGAAGCAGTTGGAATCTTTAACGGAAATGAGTTGCAACCTACTGCCGGAGGCGGCATTTGTCAGGCCTCTACAACCGTGTACCGCGCAGCACTCATGGCAGGACTCCCTATCCAAGAGCACCGCACACACAGCATCTACATCAAGTACTACAAAAAATATGGCGAAGGATTGGATGCCACAGTGTATCCGGGTAGCCAGGATCTTGAATTCGCAAATGACACTTCGGGGTACCTGCTGATGCTCGCGCAAGTTGAAGATGAAGATGTTTTTGTAGAGCTTTACGGAACGCCTGATGGGAGGACTGTTTCACTCGAAGGACCATTTAGAAAAAGAGATCTTCCGGATGATTTTGAGCTGGAAAGACCCATGTATGTGAATGACATTGCATGGAGGAGAATTGTTTCTTATTCCGAAGTAGAAACACAAAGCGAAACGCTGCTCGCAAATTACATTGATGGGATTCCGTGGAACACTCCGGAGAGCGCCGGGATAATCACTGAAGAGACTGAAGAAGCCACTCTGAGTACTTTTGATTCACAGAGTCCACAGGAAAGCTAATGATGCACGGACAATCGTAGCCATGTAATTCTTTAACTCGCTCCGTGAGTTTTTCTACAAGATCTGATTTTGTTTTTGCAATGAGAACCGCCTCATTTGATTCTTCTACCTTGCCCTCCCACTTGTAAATTGAATCGACGTTCTTTATGACATTCACACATGCTGCAAGTTTCTCAGTGACGAGAGCGGTGCCGATGGCACGGGCTTCGGAGGAGGTTTTGCAGGGGATGTATAAAATGCGAATATCAGTCATGTGGATATGAAAGCACCAAATTCCAAATTCCAAAAGAATCTCAAATCTCAAATTCCAAAATTCTTTGAGATTTGGAATTTGGAATTCTTTTGGTGCTTGGTGCTTGGAATTTGAAAACCGCCTTCGATCTCGCCACAGCCCCCAAATTTCCCGTACACTAGCCCCTGTACCGCTACACCAGAACTATTTGACAACCCCATAAAAAGGGGTAAGATGTCAAGCGAACATGACATTCTGGTCCTTCATTCCCGTCTGCCCAAAGACACTCCGCTACGGAGTGGGGGCTTGAGTGAATTAACCAGAAGAACCAATTAACTCAAAGCCCCAAGGATAAGGGGTTTTTGTTTAGGACTTGCTCATTGAAAACATCGAGAGATGCAGAAAGTGACCTGGCTTGTTTGTCATTCATTGGAAGGATGACACGGACCGTCAGGAAGACGACATTTCACTTCTCGAAAGGACTTTCCGTGAAAAAAAGGAAAAGGGTCCCGAGAAAAGTACGGCGGGCGAGAAAGTTTGCGCACAAGCGCAGCACTTCAAAGCCCCGTCGCAGGGCGTTGCTACGACTGTAGTCTTCGCTCGCCGTTTTAGAGAAGAGGTCGTTGTCTTACAGCACCAGCACCTACGCTATGCGGGGGTGCTGGTGCAATTCTTTTCTAAAGAAGCCAGATCGTTTTCTGTACTACATTTTATTTTTTTCCAATTATCATTATGGCATTAGCGTCCGAAACTGAGCTCTTACAACTCGTAGCTGATTGCGAAGAACCCGAGTCTGAACTCGACTGTAATAGACCAGAGGATCAGAAGTTGACAGACGAATTCCACGACGAATTTGAAGTTTTTCTTGCTGAGGGAAAAACTCCACTGAATTGATTAAATTCACTTTTTAGCAGAAACAATCGTCCTCTTCTTGATAACATGCCTCGGCTCCTCCCCTCTTAGCCACGACTCAATTGACTCAAAGCAATCTATGTACATATTCTTCATGCTCTCATCTGCATAAAACGCAATGTGCGGCGTTGTGATTACATTCGGGAAATCTATCAGCTCCTTATTTTCCTCAAAGTTTTTCTCATGCTCCATAACATCAAGCAGAGCATATTTAACCTTGCCGCCCTTGACCGCAGAAACAAGAGCTTGGGAATCAATCAGCTCTCCGCGAGCGGTGTTGATGAGGACAACATCCTTTTTCATGCGATGCAAAGCAACGTCGTCAATCATGTGGTAAGTCTCATCAGTTGCCGGAACATGGAGAGTTATGATGTCGCTCTTCTCTAAAAGTTCCTCAAATGTGACGTACTTCACCTCCTGCTCTTCCATTAACTCTTTTTTGTGCCGATTATCAAGCCCAAGAATATGCATGCCAAAACCATGTGCAATGCGCGCAACCCTCTCTCCGATCTTCCCCATTCCGATAATACCGATCGTATCTCCGCGAAGAGCCATGCCACGCAGTCCGTGGTAATCGAACTCGCCAGACTCGACCCGCGCATTTGCAGTTGGGATGTGGCGGATTGTGCTGAGAAGCAACGCAAACACATGCTCAGCGATGACGTGTGAACCGTAATCCGGAACATTGCAGACTGTAATCTTTTGCTTCTTGCATGCATCAGCATCAATGTGATTGAAACCGACAGAGCGCGTGCAGAGAAGTTTGAGTTTTTTAAGTTTTTTTATAACGTCCGCAGTGAATTTGCTGTAGATGAAAGTGGAGATGACCTCGAAATCTTTGCAAGCTTTGACAAGTTCATCACCCTTTAGCGAATGATCGATAATTGTTGCCTCGGGGAAGCGCTCGGCGGTTAGTTTGTGATCCTCCGGATCGACCTCGAGGAAGATGATGTTTGCACCTTTGTTTTTTGATGGGGAGGACATTCTGCGAGTGTATCACATATTTTGTATGCGCCGATGTGTCAAGAGCTGTATCCAGTTGCCGTTTCCCAGGCCGCGCCCTCGGAGGGGCGCTCTGCGTTTTGGAATTATTTCCACACGCAGAGCAGCCCTCCGTGGCTGCGGCTCCGAGAAACACCCGCAGCTGCGGCCCATGGAAACGAAACTGGATGCGACTTTGGGAAGTGGCAGCATATGGTAGCAAAGGCTGCCCCGCCAATTCACGACAACGTTGCTAGCTTCTCCTCAACCTTCTTCAACTTCTCCCCAGCATCCTCCTCCTTCTGCCGCTCCTTTGTGACAACCTCCTCCGGCGCACTCTCCATAAACTTTTTGTTATCTAACTTCCCCTGAACACCTCCCAAAAACTTCTCGAGTTGAGCCTTCTCATCAGCAAGACGCTTCTTCTCCTTTTCAACATCAATCACACCCTCCAGCGGCACATGCACCTCAACATCTTTTGTAAAAACTGACGCCGCATGCTCTCCCTCAAATTTTCCGGATTGAATAGTCAAATTACCAACCCGCCCGAGACGTTTGATATTCTCTGACTGGCCTTCCAGCAACGAATCACTCCCGGAAACGAGGATCACATCAATTTTCTTGCTCTGATTGACATTGTATTCACTACGAGTGCGCCTGATCGCAGATACAACATCAATAATTGTCTGGAATTCTTTCTCGGCCGCAGGATCCAACCTTGCTCGATCTGAATGAGAAGGCCAGGGCTGCAAAATTAACATTCCCTCTGATTTCTCAAATTTAAATTGATCCCATAACTCCTCGGTGACAAATGGGCAGTAAGGATGCAGAAGAATCAGAAATGTTCTCATTGCTCCAACAAGCATGTTGATATTTGCTTCACCCTTGGAGAGTTCCAAATACCAGTCACAAAAATAGTCCCAGATAAAACTGTAGAGCTGCTCTCCTATTTCACTTAGTCGATAATCATTTAATCCTTTAGTTGCATCTTGAATTAATTTTTCCAATGATGAATCTAAAGCTCGATCCGCTAATGACATCTCTCCGGATTCCGGATTCCGGATTCCGGGTCCCGACACTTTGTGCACATCAATCCCCTCCTCTTCACACTTCATAAGCACAAACCTCGACGCATTCCAAAGCTTATTCACAAAATTTCTGTAACCTGCGATCTTCTCCTTATACAACCTGAAATCATTCCCCGGGCTTTGCCCAACTATCATAGACATACGCAGAGCATCCGCACCAAACTCTGGGATGATCTCCAGTGGATCGATGCAGGTTGAAGGATCGGACTTGCTCATTTTCTTCCCCTCACGCGTGCGAACCATGCCGTGCAGGTAAACCGTGTCGAATGGAATTTGACCAGTCGCATAAGTCGTCATCAAAATCATTCGCGCAACCCAGAAGAAGAGGATGTCGTACCCCGTCTCCATCACATTAGTTGAATGGAACTTTTTAAAGTCCGGGCTTTTTTCCAAAAGATCCTCGAGTGAAAGTGAGTGGTCATCCGCCAATTTTGGATCAACCAACGTGCTCCACGTCCAAAGTCCGGAAGAGAACCAAGTATCAAGAGTGTCCGGATCTTGCTCCCAGCCATCACCCTCAGGTGGTGTGACCCCAACGTGCATCTCCACATTATCACTCCCCTCTTTATACCAGACAGGAATTCTGTGACCCCACCAGATCTGACGAGAAATGCACCAGTCTCTGAGGTTGTCGATCCAGTGAAAGTAAACTTTATCAAACCGATTAGGAATAATCTTGATATCTCCTGAGTGAATTACATCCTGCATCACCTCCTTCAGACTCATGTGTTTATCTTTCCACGGGATCACCTCTTTATTCACATCAATAAACCATTGTTCCATAATCTGCGGTTCAATCATCCCCTTACCTCTGTAATTCAATGCAACGTTGTGGACATAGTCCTCATCAATTTTTACGAGCAAACCTTTTTCACGAAGCTTCTCGACAACCTTTGGACGCGCTTCCTCAATTGGCATGCCTGCAAATTCACCAGCGATAGATAGCAGCTTCCCCTCGTAGTCGATGACCTGTTCTTTATCGAGTCCATGACGTTCCGCCAAATCAAAGTCCGCTTTATCGTGCCATGGAGTCACAGTCATACATCCAGTTCCCATCTCGGGGTCGATGATCTTTGCATCCTTTATGACTGTCGCAGTTATCTTCCCATTTATCCATTCGCACTCAAAAGTCTCGCCATCCTTGAATTTTGAATAACGCTCATCATCCGGATGCACCACAACATACTTATCTCCGAACTTTGTCTCGGGACGAGAGGTGCTGATTTGGAATGGCCCGTATTGGAAAGTGTAATAAGGCTCCTTGCGCTCAACATACTCAACCTCATCATCCGCCACCGTCGTCTGCATTTTGGGATCCCAGTTCACGATTCTGTGACCTCTGTAAATCAACCCATCTTTATACATTTTGGTGAAGATCTCGTTTACACAGCGGTTAAGCGATGGATCCAGAGTGTATCTCTCACGCGACCAATCGCAGCTCGCACCCATCTTCCTTACTTGTGAACGGATGGTGTCCTGGCTTCCATCCACAAAATGCATAATGCGCTTGATTAGCTCCTCGCGACCAAGCTTTGCACGCGGATCCGGAATCTTTTCCTCCTCCTGAATTTTTTTAATCACAACGCTCTCCGTTGCAATTGCCGCGTGATCTGTTCCCGGAACCCAAAGCGCCTCCTTTCCCATCATTCGGTTAAACCTGATGAATATGTCCTCAAGCGCAAGCATCACAGCATGCCCCAAATGCAATTGCCCCGTTGCATTCGGCGGCGGCATGCTGATCGTGAAGGACTCTTTGTCTGATGAATTATCTGCCATAAAAGCCCCAGACTCCTCCCACATCTTGTAGATGCGATCTTCGACGGCCTTTGGGTCGTAGGCCTTGGAGAGCATGGAATGTGATCTAGATCATAGGAAAATAGCCTGAGATTTGCTAGGGTATAAGTCTGGAAATGAGCTTCATTTGTCGCGAGAACGGGCAGGTAAAATACAAGAGTAATCTCGGACGTTTTGGCGGAACATTTGGGCGATATGATTTTAAAGACCCAGTTCAATGCGTATCTGCCTTTGGTCATGGCGCCTCGCAGCTCGCAGGAGCCGACCCCGCAATAAAAGATGTTGGCAGGATGATGGATGGCAATAAATCTGAACTTTCTGCATATGGTTCATTTTTTGGAAGAACAATTGCAAATGTACGAGAATTTGTTTCAGATGTTTTGAGTTTCAAGTGGTTTTCAGCAATTACAAAACCAATAAATATGGTCGGAGATGCTGGCGCTGATTTTTTGGACAGCATTGGAGGAGTTAGCACAGAACGTGAAGGCCACCGCAACAGACTTGCATCAGTATTTGGATAAACCATGCCCTTGTACGATTTCGAATGCCCCGAGTGCAATCACACTTTTGAACAGGAACTCCCCATGGGAGCACCTGCACCAGCATGTCCGGAGTGTGGCAGTGACGATGTTGAACGGCAAATTTCTCCACCGCCCGTGATATTTAAGGGTGATGGTTTTTACAAAACAGACAGCGCAAAAACTGTAAAAAAGGAGGGGGCAGACACAAAAAAAGGTAAAAAGCCTGAAAAAGATGATAGCGAGAAAAAGCCTAAAGAAAGCCAAAAATCCAAGCCTGAGGAGAAATAGGGCGCTATTTAAAGCTCCATGAAAAGAGCTTGCGAAAGCCACGCAAAACACGTAATATCCTCAAGATTTCGAAATCTTTCTCCTCCCTATTATGAAGCGCACATTCGCAACCCTCGTAACCGCATTTATTGTATTCAGCATCGCTTCCCCGGCTCTCGCAAGGAGCTACAACGCAACTCGTTGGAACCAGGCACGCACAAGCAGGCGTGCATGGAAGCGCGCAGCAATCGCCTCTTACCAGCACCGCTGGAACCTGGCATACCGCCGCGAGCGCTACAGAAATGTAGTTGCAGGAATTTTGAACGGCATGCCTTCCACGCTTGCAGTAACAGGTGGTGGCAGGAGTCACCCTGATTTCCAGGTTGCCAACCGTCCAACTGCCCGCGGCGTGGACGCGTTCCGCCTTTCGAACCGCTGCGATGTCCGCTTTGGTGGCAAGACTCGCTTTAACGCAACTCGTCCTTCAACAAGGAAGATTTGTACGCAGGTGGACGAATAGGAGAAGGATTTATCAATGTTTAAATAACGAAGCAGGGCGTGTGCCCTGCTTTTTTGTAAAGGTTATTGTCAAGTTAATTGTAAAGTATCGAATGTGATGTGTATCAACGCCAAAATGCAGGGTTTTTTAAAAATGGTGCAGCGCAAACTATTCCTCCAAATCGCAGCGCACCCCAGTAGGGGTTCGCTGCTACGTTTTATTTTTACAATATTTCCATCGCGCATAGCAGCGCATCCCCTACTGGGGTGCGCTGCGATTGTTTTGCAATGGGACCGCAATGGGGCGCTACGACATTCTGTGGCCAATCTTTATTGCCTCCGACATTTTGGCGTTGATCATGTGATATATTCTGGACATGCAACAGACCTGTAATATTTGCAAAGGCGAGTTTAAGCTCGAAGATCGCGATATAAAGTTCTTTGAAAAAATGGGTGTCCCGGAGCCTTCACTCTGCCCTGAAGATGCTGTACGCACCCGCCTCTCGTTCAGGAATGAAACTGACCTCTACAAGCGAACATGTGCAAAATCAGGGAAGAACATAATCACCTATCACCCTCCACATGCCCCGTATCCCGTCTATGACCGTGAAGTATGGTGGAGTGATCAGTGGGATCCATTTGAATACGGAAAGGAGTTTGACTTCAACCGAAGTTTCCTTGAGCAATTGAGTGAACTGAACAATGCAGTTCCAAAAGCTAGCATCTATGTCGTTGAGTCCGAGAACTGCGAGTACACAAATTTTGCAACGCACAACAAAAACTGTTACCTGATATTTGGGAGTTGGTTCAATCAGGATTGTTTGTACGGGAACAGCATCTACCACTCCACATCATGTACCGATTGCCATTACACAGGTAAAAGCCAATTTTGTTACGAGTGTGTTGATTGCAGTGAATGCTATGAGTGTTCGTTCTGCCAGGATTGCGAAAGCTGTGTGAACAGTAGATATATGTTTGATTGCAGACAGTGCGAGCACTGCATTGGATGCTGGAATTTGCGCAGGAAGAAGTACCACATCTGGAATAAGGAAGTATCCAAAGAGGAATATGAGAAAATACTTCAAAGTATCAAAGAGTCTCCAGCCGAAGCAGAAAAGTTTTTGAAGAAATTCAGAGAGCATGTAAAGAATGACGCTGTTCACAAATCCATGACCGGAGAGAAAAATGAGAATGCGAGTGGAGACTTCATATACGAATCAAAAAATATTGTTGAATCCTTCAATGTAAGAAAGGCTGAAGATATTTACTATTCCGATCGAACACAGGATCAAAAAGATCAGTATTACTGTACGGGAGTGCATAACGGCGAGCGTGCATACAACACGCTTTCCGTCGATTTCTCTCACACAGTTGTATGCGGGATGAACGGCGAGCACCACACGAATTCGGCCTACTGCGTGGATTGTTATAACGTTGAGGAGTGCGTCGGATGCGTTGGCTTAAGACAAAAGAAACACTGCATCCTGAACAAACAGTACTCACGTGAAGAATATGAAGAACTTGCACCAAAAATCAGGGAACACGCTTTGAAGGCGGGTGAATGGGGAGAATTTTTCCCGCTTTCCATGAATCCTTTCTACTTCAATAAAACTGTAGCATTTGATTACTTCCCACTTTCGGAAGAAGAGGCTCTTAAAGTGGGGCTGAAGTGGAAAGAGGATGATGATGAGATTCCAAATGTAGAAAAAATTATCCCCGCAGAAAGGCTTCCGGAAAAAATTGAGGACATCCCGGATGATGTTTTAAACTGGGCGATCAAATGTGAATCAACAAAGCGTCCGTACCTGATCATGAAGCAGGAACTAGCCTTCTACAGAAAGTTTAAATTCCCGATCCCACACTTTCATCCAGAAGAGCGAAGCAGGATGAGGTTGGCATTGAGGAAACCAAGGAAGCTCTGGAGCCGCCAGTGTAAAAAATGCAATAAGGAAATTCTTTCTGCATATGATCCAAAAAGGCCAGAAAAAGTCTACTGCGAGGAGTGTTATTTGAAGGATGTATACTAAGGCTCCATGCAACAGAACTGCAAAGCTTGTGGCCAGGAGTTTCAGATCGCTGATGCCGATCTCAAATTCTATGACAAAGTTTCACCAGTTATTGCAGAGAAAAAGTATCCCCTTTCTCCTCCTACCCTATGTCCACCTTGTCGCATGCAGCGGAGATTGTCTTTCCGTAATCAAACAACTTTATACAAACGAAAGTGCGACTCGTCCGGGAGCCAGATCGTCTCCATTTATTCTCCGGACAAACCACACAAAGTATATTCGGCCACTGAGTGGTGGGCAGACAAATGGGATCCAGTGGATGCAGGAAGAGAAATTGATTTCTCTAGGCCGTTCTTCGAGCAATTTGCTGAACTGATGAAACAGGTGCCACACATCGCTGTCCTTGTGGTCAATTCGGAAAACTCTGAATTCACGAATCAAACCTATAACTGCAGAAATTGCTACCTCTCTTCTGCTATAAAAGATTGTGAGGACTGCCTTTACTGCCACAACTGCAACAAGATCACAAGCAGCATGGATTGTTCGTTTTGTTTCAATTCGCAACTCCTCTACCAATGCAGAGATACATATGACTCATACAGCTGCACCTACTCTGCCAATTGTATTCAATGTACAGATAGTGCTTTTCTCTACGATTGTGTCGGATGCAACAACTGTTTTGGCTGTGTAGGCCTTCGCAACAAGCAATATCACTACTTCAACGAAGAATGTACCAAGGAACAATATGAATCGAAAATTAAAGTTTTTCAGCTGCACACCACAAGCGGGGTGCAACAGGCCAAGAAGGCATTTCAGGATTTACTAATCACAAAACCCCATCTATACGCGTGGCTTAAGAATTGTGAAAATGCAACGGGAGAAAACCTGAAGAATAGTAGGAACTCATTTGAGTGTTATGACTGCAACGATTTGGAAGATTGTAAATATAGCAGCTGGGTTTTTGAGTCCAAAGACTGCCACGATTGTTACGGAATGGGTGCAAGTCAGGTGGTATATGACTGTGTTGGTGTAGAAGAAGTTCAAAACGTTGCCTTCAGTTTTGGAACAAGCAATTCCTCGGAGTGCTACTACACCGATTTATGCTTCAACTGCAACAACTGCTTTGGATGTGTGGGTCTGAGGAAGAAGGAATATTGCATTCTAAATAAGCAGTACACCAAAGAGCAATACGAAGAGATTGTGCCAAAACTTATCGAGCACATGCAGAAAAATGGGAAATGGGGAGAGTTCTTCCCTGCTTCAATCTCTGCATTTGCATACAACGAAAGCAAATCGAATGAACATTTCCCACTTACAAAGGAACAAGCTGTTTCAAAAGAACTCAAGTGGAAAGACGACATCGACCAAATACCACAAGTAGAAAAAATAATCCCAGCCGAGAGGCTACCGGATAGTCTGGATGATATTCCGGATGATGTACTTAATTGGGCAATCAAATGCGAAAAAACAACCAGGCCATTCCTGATTACAAAGCAGGAGCTGCCATTTTACAGAAAGTGGAGATATCCAATTCCACATCTTCACCCGGACGCGCGTCAACGGGAAAGAATGAGCCAGAGAAATCCTCAAAAACTCTGGAACCGCCAGTGCAAAAAGTGCAATAAAGAAATTCTCTCGGCATATGATCCAAACCGCCCCGAAAAAGTCTACTGCGAACCTTGCTATTTAAAAGAGGTATACTAACTCCCATGAGCAACCAATTACACCAGCATCCGCTCACAGAAAAAGCTTATGCTTGGGCGCTCTCAGGCACAGGCAGCGAACCCGAAAAGGACCTTTATTGCCCCACGCGCGATATACTTGATGCTCGCATAAACCGCATTTGCAGGAGCATGGTTCGTGCTGGGGAAGACGAATCTTACTCTTTGCTGCTAGGAGCAGTTCTGTCGGAAATAGGTGTAAATTCCTTTGATCACAACATCGGACAATGGAGCGACATCCCGGGTGTATTTATTGCATGTGAACAGAAAGGAAAATCAACAATCACTGTACTTGCCGATCGAGGTCAGGGCGTTTTTGCAACCCTAAAACGCGTTGTGTCAGATATTTCCTCAGATGAAGAAGCTCTGCGAACAGCATTCACAAGGCAGATTTCCGGACGAGCGCCGGAGAAGCGCGGAAATGGACTTAAGTTCGTACGCGGTATTCTATTAGAAGACGGGGTTGATTTACTGTTTCAATCAGGAACCTCTGAATACATCATTTCAGGAAAGGAAGAGAAATGGAATGTATCGAAAAACAATGTTCAGGGCTGCATAGCCGTAGTATCATCATCCACACAATGACCATAGATATGTTTAAATTCGGCGAGATGTTAAACTCAAGACCTGATGGCCGAGAAGCGCTGCTCGCGATCCGTCCAAGAATAAAAAACGAAAAAGAGATAGAAATTGACTTCGTCGGAGTAAAGATGCTTACACCCTCGTTCGCAGATGAATTCGTGACTCCGCTTGTTGAGGAATACTCTGAAGAAAATCTTAAACTTGTTAATACTCAGGAGAACATCACTGTTAAAAAAACGCTGGAATTCCTTTCGGAGAACTGGGATAAAAATATCAAGATGGAATGAGGATAGATCTAAACCTCCTCATAAAACGCCGAGAACACCGTGAAGTCCAAAAAGTCCACATCCCCATCACGATCAAAATCGGATTCCACTTGTACGCGCAAAAGCTCATCACCCTTGAGTATTCGCCCCAAAAGATTCTCCCCGGGGATTCGCGATGCAATAAATACCGCAGCAAAGACGGCAAGGCCGGCAACGGCGGCGAGGAGGAGCCTGTTTGTTTTGTTTAGACGCATCGGGTTATTATACCACAATTTGGGAGAAAATTCCAAGCACCAAATTCCAAAAGAATTCCAAATCTCAAATCCCAAAACCAGAGCTACAAGTCCTAATCTTTGAAATTTGGAATTTGAGATTCTTTTGGTGCTTGGAATTTGGTGCTTGTTGTTTGAAGCCTTGAGCTTATCTCCCTACAATCCACTCCTGAAAAACTATTTACCAATCGCTAAACCATGACAACTCCCACCACCCTTCTAACCGTAATGATCTGTGCCATCGTCGGCCTTGCCACAGCTATCATCTACAGCTTTCGAATCGCAAAGCTTCCTGCAGGTAACGATACGATGCAGGAAATCGCCGGGATGATTAAAGAAGGTGCTATGGCATTCCTTAAAAAAGAATACAAAGTGATTTCCATTTTTATAATTGCAGTCGCAATTTTGATATTCATTTTTCTTGATAAAGGAGGAGCTCCATTCACCGCGGTAAGCTTCTTGCTCGGAGCACTTGCATCGCTTTCTGCCGGATACATTGGAATGCAGACTGCAACGACTGCAAATGTGAGGACTACGGAAGCGGCTAGGAAGTCACTCGGGCAGGCACTAAGAGTTGCATTCCTCTCCGGTTCAACTTTGGGCCTCGCAGTTGTGGGGCTCGGATTGCTCGGACTTACAGCAATCTTCGCTGTGCTGATGATGGTTGTTAATATTCAGGACACAAGCAGGGTGCTGGAGATTCTGACCGGGTTTGGATTCGGAGCATCATCAATCGCACTTTTTGCACGTGTTGGCGGAGGAATCTACACAAAAGCTGCAGATGTTGGAGCGGATCTTGTTGGGAAAGTAGAAGCAGGTATTCCGGAAGATGACCCGAGGAACCCCGCAGTGATAGCTGATAATGTTGGTGATAATGTTGGTGATGTTGCAGGAATGGGGGCAGATTTATTTGAAAGTTATGTGGGCTCAATTCTCGCTGCAATGATAATTGGATGGGCAGTTATCGGAACTTCGCAGGCAATCCTTTTCCCGCTGATGGTTGCAGCTTTTGGAATACTCGCAAGCGTAATTGCAAGCTTCTTTGTAAAAGCTGGGAAGAAATCTGATGTTCATGGCGTACTCAAGCGCGGAATAATCGTGAGCTCTGTGCTCGTTTTGATCGGGAGCTATGTACTTTCAAAGCAATTCCTCGGAGTGCTTGCAACAGGAGTCTTCATCGCACTTACAGTTGGACTCATCGCAGGAGTTGTCATCGGTTTGCTTACGGAGTACTACACCTCCGCCAAGTACGCACCCGTGCGGCACGTCGCAAAAGCTTCGGAAACGGGGGCTGGAACTAATCTGATCGCGGGACTCGCGCTTGGATATATTTCCACAGGCGCTCCGGTTTTGGTCCTTGTGCTCGGTATCGGAATTGCATTCACAGCAGCGGAGACAGCGGCAGACGGAGTCGGACTCTATGGAATTGCAATTGCCGCAGTGGGGATGCTTTCCACACTCGGCGCATCGCTTGCTGTGGATGCTTACGGTCCAGTCGCTGATAATGCAGGAGGAATCGCAGAAATGAGCGGACTACCTTCATCAGTCAGAAAAAATACTGATGAACTTGATTCCGCCGGAAACACAACCGCAGCAATCGGAAAAGGATTTGCAATCGGATCCGCAGCGTTGACCGCACTTGCGCTCTTCTCAGCATTCTCTGCAGCTTCCGGGCTTACTTCGATTGATGTTACAAGACCAATTGTCCTGATCGGGCTATTCCTCGGTGGCATGCTTCCGTTCCTCTTTTCCTCGATGACAATGAATGCGGTGGGGCGAGCGGCGCACGCAATGATTGAGGAAGTTCGCAGGCAATTTAAAGAGACTCCGGGACTCTTGGAAGGAAAAGCAAAAGGCGATACCGCAAGATGCGTCTCAATTTCTACCGGTGCTGCAATCCGCGAAATGATCGCACCGGGCTTACTCGCAATCCTTGCACCAGTTGTAGTTGGACTTTCACTCGGCTCTGAAGCTTTGGGCGGAATGCTTGCAGGAGCCTTGGTGACGGGCGTACTGCTCGCAATCAGCATGGCAAACTCCGGCGGTGCATGGGATAACGCCAAGAAGTACATCGAGGCTGGAAACTTAGGAGGCAAAGGCTCTGATCCGCATAAAGCAGCTGTAATCGGTGATACGGTTGGCGATCCGTTTAAGGATACGAGCGGGCCTTCTATCAACATCTTAATCAAGTTGATGACGATTGTTAGCTTATTGACCGCGGGGTTGTACAGCGCTTCGGGGTTGCTATAGCCGCGTCATACTGAGTGGACTCCCACAACGGGAAAGGGGGCACCATTGTAGTGCTTGATCCCTACCATAAAACTCTGTTTTTGAAATATGCCCCCTTTCCCGTTGTGGGATGGACGTATCGAAGTACCTTCTGAGCACTGAGAAGTGCTTCGATACGCCTCTCCCCGCAGAGGGGCAGGGGCATTATGAGAACATCATAATCATCGTAAGCATTTATTGAACTCAAGCTGGAACCCCTGCCCCTCTGCGGGGGATCCACTCAGCATGACGTGGTTTTTGCTTGCAGATTTTTCCGCTATCTGTAAACTATCCAGCGGGCTCCAGGAAATCTGGACCCGAAGTCCCCCAGAATTGCCAGAAGGACTTCCCAATTTAATCTATGGCACCACAGAAGAGGACATCAGTGAGATCCAAAAAGAAAACCTCAACAAGGAAACGCATATCTGACCCCCGCTTCGTGTTTGTGACGGGAGGAGTGTGTAGCAGCCTCGGCAAAGGAATCGCAACCGCAAGCATAGGAGCAATTATGAAGGCGAGCGGATTAAAAATTTTTGTGATGAAGTTGGATCCGTACCTGAATGTTGATCCCGGAACTATGAACCCATTCCAACATGGGGAGGTGTACGTGACGGATGATGGAGCGGAGACAGATTTGGATCTTGGGCACTACGAAAGATTTATTGATGAGCCGATGAACAAGTTTAGCACTTTAACGAGCGGACAGGTTTACCAATCCGTTCTTGCAAAAGAGCGTAAGGGTGATTTCTTGGGTGGAACGATTCAGGTGGTGCCGCACATCACAAATGCCATAAAGAAAAAAGTGATAGAGGCTGCGGATAAGAATGATGCGGAAGTGATGATGGTTGAGATTGGTGGGACAGTTGGAGACATAGAAGGCGAGCCGTTTCTGGAAGCAATCCGCCAGCTTAAATCTGACCTTGGTGCCGATAGGACTTTCCATGTGCATTTGACTCTTTTGCCATATCTGGAAGGAAGCAAAGAATTAAAAACAAAACCGACTCAGTTATCCGTCAGGGAATTGAGGCGGATTGGATTGCATCCGGATATGATCGTGGCACGCGCCGATAAGCGAATTCCAAAATCGTTATTGAGGAAGATCAGCCTCTTCTGCGATGTACCGGAGGAAGCGGTTATCCCGTGTCAGACCATGGATTCTATTTATGATGTGCCTGAAGAAATACAGAAGTATGGAATTGCACAGATCGTTGCAGAAAAACTTAAGCTCGGGAAAGTTAAGCCAAATATGAAAAAGTGGGCCGAAGGCAAAAAGAGGCACAAGGCGGTTCGCGGATCAGTCCCGGTTGCAATTGTAGGCAAATACACTCATCTGGAGGATGCTTACCTCTCGGTGATTGAGGCAATTAAGACTGCTGCAGTTTTTGAAAGGCGAAAGGCAGAAATTGTATGGGTGGATGCAGAGAAACTGGAAGAGAATGATGAGGAAACGTGGAAGAAGCTCAAACGCTGCAAAGGAATTGTTGTTCCCGGAGGATTTGGCTTGAGGGGAATTGAGGGAAAACTACTTGCTGCAAAACATGCCAGACAGAAGAAAGTCCCATACCTCGGCCTCTGCCTTGGCTCACAAATCCTTGCAATTGATTTTGCACGACACGCGCTCAAGGATCCCAAATTGACAAGTGAGGAATTTGATGAGGACGGGAAAGTTAAGCCAAACAAGTACGTCGTGCACTTCCTGCCCGGCCAGCATAAAGGCAGATCAAAGGGTGGCACTCTCAGACTCGGAGCTTACGAATGCAAACTCAAGAAGGGTACAAAAGCATATGGAGCGTACAGCAGCGCGGGTTCGGTTACCCGCGTTGCGGACGTAATATATGAACGACATCGCCACCGCTACGAGTTCAATAATGACTTTAAAAAGAAACTGGAAGAAAAAGGATTGCTTTTTTCAGGGGAATGGCCAGGGACGGGAATCATGGAAATTGTTGAAATTGAAGATCATCCCTTCATGCTCGGCAGCCAGTTCCATCCGGAGTTTAAGAGCAGGCCTCACAGGCCACATCCTTTGTTTGCAGGGTTTATGAGGGCAGTAGTGAAACCTTGAAAACATCACCCGCCACATCGCTCGCAGAAAATAGCATGGGATGTTAGCCCTGCAATTTATTGCAGGGCTAACAGATCACGAACATACGAATTTATTCGCCGTCGTGCGAGCATTCCAGACCTTCCATCATGGACGAATAAATTCGTGAAAATACGACACGTTAGCCCCGCAATGAATTGCGGGGCTAACGACGAATAGCATGACATACGTGCAATCCTGGGTTAATGATGCAATTCGGGGGCTAACCTCCCTACTCCGTCGGATCCGCCCCAAAATAAATCTCCTGCAGCTTGCTATCGTGATGAACCTCATCCGGCGTACCGGCAAGAACAACTGAGCCAACATCCAGAACAAGCACGCGATCGCACACTTTGGCAATAAACGGGAGATCGTGCTCAATTATCAAAACTGTTTTACCTTCATCCTTGAGTTCTCGAATAAGTGCCGCAACGTCTTTTGTCATCTTTGGTGAAACCCCCGCGGTCGGCTCATCTAAAAGAAAGAGTTCTTTGCCTGCAGCAAGCGTCCTCGCAATTTCCAACAAGCGCATCTGCCCTCCGGAAAGACTACTCGCCTTTTCCTTTGCACGATCCAAAAGCCCAACGAGTTCCAGAGTTGATTTGACCTTGTCCTTCAGATTCCCCATTTTTTGACGGCGATCTTTCGCAAGTGCTTCTAGCGCAACCAAAACATTTTCCTCAAGAGTCATCTCGCGGAAAATTCCAAAGTTCTGGAACACACGACCAATCCCACTCCGCGCACGCCTAGCCGGAGGAACTGCGGTGATATCCTCCCCTCGAAATTGAATTCGCCCTGATGTTGGCTTGAGGAATCCTGAGAGTACATTAAAGAGAGTTGTCTTCCCCGATCCATTCGGACCAATCAGACCGATCACTTCACCCTCCTCGACTGAGAATGAGATGTCTCTTAGGATTTGTTGTGAGCCGAGAGCTAGGGAGATGGAGGAGATAGAGAGGAGAGACATTGGGGATGAGTATAGCACTTCGGGTGAAGCACCAAATTCCAAGCACCAAGCACCAAAAGAATATCAAATTCCAAATCTCAAAGAGTTTTGGAATTTGAGATTTGTAATTCTTTTGGAATTTGGTGCTTGGTGCTTGTCTTCTTTGCCAGTATCATTGTGGTTACCATGAAAAAACTGACCCTTGCCCTCACGACAATAATCCTCTCCTCTTGCACTGGAGCCACACCCTCAGGCGAATCCCCCCACAGCGCTTCCTCTAACCCAATCCGAATCGGTTACATAGGGCCAATCACAGGTGATGCATCATCTTTTGGAGCAGATACTTTGAACGGGGCAAGGATGGCAATTGAGGAAGTAAATGCATCCGGGGGAATTGACGGGCGACCGGTTTCTTTGATTGCGGAAGACGGCCGTTGCGACGGACCAACTTCCGAAGCTGCAGCCGAAAAATTAACTTCGATTGATCAGGTGGTAGGAATAATTGGGGGACACTGCAGCAGCGAAACTCTTGCCGCAGCACCGGTGGTAGAAGAGGCTTCCGTGCCTTTGATTTCTCCTATCTCCAGCAGCCCGGATATCACCCATGCAGGCGATTTTGTATTCCGCGTTTACCCGAGCGACGCACTTAAAGGCAAAGCACTTGCAAGATATTTTGATAGCAAGCAATTTAAAAGAGTCGCGGTAATTTCCGAGAACACTGATTTTTGCCTTGGTGTGAAGAATGTGGCAGTCGCTGCTTTAACTGAAGGCACTGAATGTATTTGCGATGAAGTTGTAGCTCCCGGAACAAAGGACTACAGAACAGCGCTTACAGAGCTGAATAAGAAAGAATTTGATGTGTTCCTTGCAAACGGGCAATCGCCGACAACAGTTGCGGCAATGGCAACGCAGATGCGGGAACTCGGCCTTACACAACCGATCGTGAGCACAGATGCTGCAGACTCTGTAACCCTCGGCCACATTGCACGCGATGCTGTTGAGGGCTTGCGCGCACTCTCTGTTCCCTCACTTTCTCCTGATGATCCCCATGCGCGCGAATTCATGAATACTTTTGATGGGAAATACCGCGCACCAGAGGTCGGTTACTTCTTTGCCGCACTAAGTTACGAAGCAACAAAGATCCTACTCGAAGCAATTAGTGAAGCTGGAACGGACGGCAAAGTACTGCGTGACGAACTCTACGTGCATTCGGGGTACGAAACACTGGTCGGCACCATAAGTTTTGATGAGTATGGGGATGTTAAGGGGATACCGTTCGCTTTGAAGGAATTTCAGGGTGGTGAGCTAGTTGAAGTTGAGAGAATTCCATTGGAGTAGTGGTACAATATCTCTGTGGACCCATCAAAAAGCACTATTGATCTCTGGCGGAAAGAGGCGAGAGAAGCACTGCGGATTGCGGAACTTGCACACAATGATGGCATTTACTGGGCATCACTTTTCAATTGTCATCACGCCGTAGAAAAAGCGCTTAAAGCTCAATATATGGAAGACAAAAGCGAGAATCCTCCAACAACTCACGCACTGCTGGATATTGCTCATGAATTGAGTAGAACATGGGAAGATGGAGATGTAACACTCTTCGATACGCTTACAGACTTTGCAGTAGATACCAGATATCACGATGAAACGTGGCTGGGAAAAATGGCAACAAGAGAGCACTCGGAATATTGGATAGAACGCACCAATTCTTTTCTATCTGCACTGTTACCATGAGAACAAGGAAACCGCCAACAAAGGCTGAGGCGCTTTTGGTAGCAAGAAGGCTGCAAAAGGCCTTACAAAACAAGCAGCTCCCCATTCACAAACTGCTTCTGTTCGGCTCTGTTGCCAAAGGCTCTCCACACAAATGGAGCGATATAGACATCGCAGTAATCTGTGATCCTTTCGGAGATAGCAGGCACGAAGAAAATATGGCAATCAGAGTGGCACGCCGCGATATAGATGTTCGCATAGAGCCGATTTGCCTGCATCCGGATGAAATGGATAATCGCTACAGCACAATAGTCCAGGAAGTAAAACGCTACGGAATTCCAGTAGAGTAATCGCTTGCCCAGCTTCCCAATATCGGATAGCCCGAGAATTGTCTAATTCCCACTTTTTCCCATGCTTCGACCCCGCTCAGCACAGGTGCACAAGCGCTCTCTCACCATTTTAGCCCTCTCTGCTTTCTTGCTTGCTTCCTGTGATGTTGGAGGTGATCAGCCGATAAAGATTGGATATATTGGACCGTTGACGGGGGATGCGGCAGCTTATGGGAACGACACATTGAATGCTGCACGAATGAAAGTGGACGAGGTAAATGCTGCAGGCGGTATTAATGGCCGAATGGTAGAACTAATTGCAGAAGACGGCAGATGCACAGGTGCAGAATCAGCTTCCGCAGCAAACAAGCTTATTCACATAGATAAAGTTGTTGGAATTGTTGGAGGTCAGTGCAGTAGCGAAACTCTTGCAGTTGCTCCAGTCGCAAACGCAGCACAAGTGGTACACATATCTCCAATTAGTAGCAGTCCAGACATTACAAATGCAGGAGACTTTACTTTTCGCGTGTACCCAAGTGATGCGCTTAAAGGAATAGACATGGCAAATTACTTTGCAGAAAAAGGATACAAAAAGGTAGCAATCATGACCGAGAATACGGATTACTGCATTGGAATTCGCGATTCCATCAGAGCTGCACTCCCGGAAGGTTCAGAAGTTGTGTTCGATGAGTTAACCGAACCAAGTGTAAAAGACTTTCGCACGCTCGCAACACGACTCAAAGACGTAGACTTTGATGTATTCGTTCCAAATGCGCAGTCGGATGCAGTGCTTGGGAACATGGTGTTGCACGCACGCGAACAGGGAATTGAGCAAGTTATGGTGAGTCAGGATATTGCTGATAGCAACAATATGGTAGAAATTGCAGGCGAAGCAGTAGAGGGACTTTACATGTTTAATGTTTCTTCTCTCTTTGGACAAAAATCACGTGATGGTGGCCAAACATTCGCAGAGAAATTTGTACTGTTGCACGGCGATCCCCAATCATCAATGGGATTTACTGTGCTTTCTTACGATGCAATGGGAGTATTGCTAGACGCAATATCCGCGGTCGGAACGGAAGGTATCGCAATACGCGATTATTTGTACAACCTTGCAGTATATAACGGTGAAGCCGGAACAATTCGTTTTGATAAAAATGGAGATGTTGTTGGAGTAGGCAATGTTCTTAAGCAATTTGTAGACGGTGAAATCGTTGAGCTCTCCGAATAATTCTTCTCCATCCTCCCCTATGAAAAAACTCGCCCTACTCACATTAACTTCCCTACTCCTTGCCTCCTGTAATGTTGGCGGAGATCAGGGGCCGATAAAGATTGGCTTGATAACACCTCTGACTGGTGAAGTTGCATCCATTGGAGCGGACATATTACACGGAGCGCAGATGATGCTCGAGGAAATCAACTCTGCAGGTGGCATAAACGGACGAGAAATAAAACTTATCGCAGAAGACGGCAGATGTGCTGGAGCAGATGCTGCAGCTGCCGCTCAAAAACTCATTAACGTTGATCAGGTTGTTGCAATACACGGCGCAGGCTGCAGCAGTGAAAGTCTAGCTGTAGTTCCGATCGCAGAAGCAGCTCAAGTTGTGGTTGTTTCACCATCATCAAGTAGCCCCGATTTGACCCACGTCGGAGAATTTTTCTTCCGCACATACCCAAGTGATGACTTAAAAACCACCGCAATGGCTCAGTACTTTAAGGAAGAGCAACTGGAAAAGGTAGCAATGATCTCTGAGAATACCGATTTTTGTGAAGCATTTCGTGCAGCTCTAAAAAGAAAAGCTGGAGAGGATAAATATGTATTCGACGAAGTTGTAGAACCAAATACCAAGGACTATCGTACGCTGCTCGCAAGGCTGAAGGATATTGATTTTGATCTATTCATTATCAATGCACAGACGCCAACAACAGGAGCTGCAATGCTGCAACAGTTGCGCGAATTTGGCATGGATCAGCTTGCCATGGGTACTGATGTACTGGATGCAAAAATTGTTATTGAGTTAACTCAGGATGCAAGCGAAGGTTTTCGATTAATTAATGTCCCAACAGTCGCAGATGAAAGTGAATTTGGTCAGAAATTTATCGCAAAATTCGGATCGCCTCAGGCAAACATGGCTTGGGGTGCGTATGGATATGACACACTTGGAGTGATCGCTGAGGCCATTGCTGCAGCTGGTACAGAAGGTTCTGCAATCCGCGATTACTTAAACAGCATCACTGCCTATGATGCAATCGTTGGAACAATCTCATTTGATGAAAATGGTGATGTGATTGGAATTCCATACGCACTGCGAGAGGTGCAGGATGGCAAGTTTGTTAAGGTGAAGGACATTGTTGTTGAATAATTTCGAGTTGATATTTCCCGGCTTCGCCACGCGGAGCCGGTTTTTTGTACATATCCTTGGACTCAGTACCAAATTTGGTACTTGATTCGGTACTAAAAATGGGTGTATAATGGGCACGTATCATTAACAATTCCTATTATGAAAACTGCAACCATCCAAGATATAAAACGCCACGGATCAAAAGCAATATCCGGAGATGATCCCGTGTACCTAATCGTCAACTCCAAAGTAAAGAGTGTTGTCCTTCCGTTACATGAATACGAAAACATGATGGATGCACTGGACGATTATGCGTCTATCATAGCAATCGAGGAACGAAAGAATGATCCACTGGTAGAATGGGAAGATGTTTTCCCTGAAGACAAAGCATGAAGTACAGAATCAGATTTCGTAACAGGGCGCTAAAAGATATCAAGCGCCTTCCACCAGTAGTGAAGACAAAAGTAAAATCTGTACTGCAGGATTTGGCATCAAATCCGTTTCCCAGTGGATGCAAGAAGATTCCTGATTATGGCAATTGCTATCGCGTCAAAGCCAAAAAGGACTACAGAATAGTCTACGAAGTTGTTAAAAAATCTCTGGTTATAATAGTTATCAGGGCATGGCATAGGAAAGATGTGTATCGCAACCTCTGATACACTTTCCTTCAGATGCAGCTCCTCGCAAACGCCCTTATCGCCGGATCATTAGCAGCCCTGATCGCAGGCGGCCTTTCGCTTGTTTACGGAACCCTTGGAGTTTTCAACCTGGCTCTCGGACAAATGGTGCTTATTGGCGGGTATGTAACGTGGTGGCTGCACCAATCACTGGGTCTTCCCTTAGTTTTGAGCATAGTCGGAGGGCTAGCTGCCGGAGCCACAATCTCCTGGCTTACGTTTGAGATTTTTGTGGAGCCGTTTTGGAGAAGGCACAGATTCCTTCCACTCGTGACGACAATTGCGCTCAGCATGATACTTGATGGATTGATCCTGCTTGTTTTTGAGGAACGCCCGCGTGCAATACTGCCAGGCCTGAAGGATACTTTTGAAGTTTTTGGAGCACGAGTGAGCATCGAACAAATTATTCTGATAGTTCTAACATTATTAATCCTGACGGGATTCGCGTATGTCCTACACTCGACTCCACTTGGGAGAAGGGTTCGCGCAATCGTGCAACATCCGCATGCCGCAATGAGTATGGGGGTTCCTGCACCACAACTTAATCGCATAATTTTTATTCTGAGTGGAGTGCTGGCCGCATGCGGCGGGATATATCAGGGAATCGACCAAAACCTATCCCCTACTCTTGCCTTCCCGATCACGATCAAAGCGTATGCTGCAATAATTGCAGGAGGAAAAGGACACTTTTGGGGAGCCATAATCTGCGCTTATGCAATTGCACTACTCGAACAACTTGTTGTCGGCGTGCCGTGGTTTGGCGGAGAGTACATCGCAGCCGGCTACCAACAAACAGTTGCACTTGCCGTGATAATTCTTTTCCTGCTCTGGAAGCCCTCCGGAATATTCGGATTCCGTTCCCGCGCCGCATAAACCATGTCTTTTCTCTTCCACGTTTTAACGGCCTGCTCACTGCACCTTTTTGGAATACTGGGGCTCAACCTGATATTCGGAAAGGGGAAACTGCTGCACTTTGGGTTAGGCGCAACATCTATTGGAGTCGCATATCCTCTTTGGGTTCTTCACACACAGTATAATTTTCCTTTTGTTGTCTCCTCACTGATAACACTCGCATCAGTCGTATTGATGACGACGTTGTTCACATGGCTCTCAATCAGATTGCATGCGGATGCTTTTGGTGTGATGACGATTGCATTGCATCTCATGTTCCTTGCAATAGTATTGAACTGGCAGACTGTGACAAGAGGAGCGCTCGGTATTCCACAGATTCCAAGAGGTATTCTTCCATCTGATCCACAGGGATTCGCACTTGTTGTGATGGGCGTTGCAGCACTTTGGGTATTATTCATCGTACTGGTTGATCGGAGTCGAATTGGAAGAGCGCTGACTGCACTTGCAGAACACCCATGGCACGGCGAATCACTCGGAATCCGAAGATGGCTCGTGTACTTCGTAGCATTTTTCATAGCAATCTTTGGGGTATACATCGGAGATACATTCTTTCCTCCATTTCTACACCTTTTAAGTCCAACCGATTTTAACTTCCCTCTCACAATACTTTTCGTGATGATAATTGTGGCAGGGAAGCCCGGAAGCGTGTGGGGATGCGTGGTTGCAACGTTTCTGCTTACGTTTTTGAAAGAGGGATTGAGATTCATCAGCCTCCCCGCAGACCTTCTCGGACCCGTTAGATTGATAATGTTCGGGCTGATACTGTTTGCAGCGGTTTGGTGGCGCAGGGATGTATTGTTCCCGCAGCAGAGATCAGTGTGATATAATATGAACATGACTGACATAGCACCAGGCATCGTAATAGATCCAAAGAAGCGATTTGGAAAGCCAATCGTGAAAGGCACTCGCCTGACTGTTCAGGAGGTTTTGGGAGCTCTTGCGGGCGGCATGGCACCCGAGGATGTAATGAAAGAATATGGTCTGGGAAAAGAACAGATACTAGCTGTTTTACAATATGCAGCCATGTTTCTGAACGAGGAAACTGTTGATACACTGGAGACTGTATGAAATTCTTCATTGATGCCAATCTGCCAATCTCTCTGAAAGAAGTTCTCAGCTCACACGGGGAGGTTCAACATGCGAGAGACATTGATCTGCACGAATCAGATGATAATGACATTGCATCTCACGCATCCAAAAATCAGGCAATCCTGATAACAAGAGATTTGGAATTTGCAAACCCCAATTTGTATCCCATTGGAAAACACTACGGACTAATTATTATGCGTGTGCCTCCATTCTTTACCGCGCTGCAAATCTGCAACGTTTTGAAAAGATATCTACTCAAGGAAGACCTGGAAAGGCTGAAAAATGGAATTACTGTTGTAGAACCA
The DNA here is from genome assembly GCA_964632395.1 of uncultured Candidatus Peribacteria bacterium. Lineage (GTDB taxonomy): Bacteria > Patescibacteriota > Gracilibacteria > Peribacterales > Peribacteraceae > CAZWES01. Next base: position 30,363 of record CAZWES010000007.1, read on the forward strand.
TCTAGAGTCCGCAAATTACGCCGATGATAGAAGCATGGTAATATGCATCCAATGAACCTAGAACAGACCCTCCTCGGCATCAAATTCCCAAACCCAACAGTCCTCGCCTCCGGCATTTGGGGAATAACAGCAGGCAGCTGGAGAGCAATCGCAAAAGGTGGAGCTGGTGCGGTGACGACAAAGTCACTTTGGCTTAATGAACACAAAGGTCATCCGAACCCAACAATAATCAGCACAGAGCATTGGACGCTGAATGCAGTCGGCGTGCCGGATGCAGGAGTGGAAAAGGCAAAAGAAGAAATCGGGGATTATATGAAAGATCATCCAGTACCACTGATCGCAAACGTAATCGCAGATTCCGTTCAGAATTTTGAAAAGACTGCAGAGGCGATTGCTGCGCTAAAACCTGATGCACTTGAGGTCAATATCTCCTGCCCGAATGTGGAGGATGAATTGGGAAAGCCTTTTGCATGTTCGCAGAGTGACGCGGCAGCGGTTACAAAAGTTGTTAAGAAAGTCTCCGGAGATATCCCGATTTTCGTCAAACTCTCACCAAACGTCACCGACATTGGTTCAATCGCAAAGACAGTTGTGGAAGCTGGAGCTGATGGGCTTACGGTGATAAACACAGTTGGACCCGGAATGGCAATTGATTTGAAGTCCCGAAAGCCGATTCTCTCCAACAAAGTAGGCGGGGTCTCAGGTCGCGCGATCAAACCGATAACCGTGAGATGTGTTGCGGATTGCTACAAAACCACAGGAGGTAAAGTCCCCATCATCGGCACGGGCGGCGTTTATACCGGAGAAGATGCTATTGAGCTGATGATGGCAGGAGCATCCTTGATCGGAATTGGCACAGCACTCTGGGAAAGAGGTGAAGATGTTTTTGGGAAAGTGAGTGAAGAGATGAGGGTTTGGTGTGAGGAAAATGGAATTAAAGATGTTTCTGAGATTATTGGTTCTATTCACACTTAAGCACCATGTTGATCGCAGAAAATTTTCAATTTTCAGGTATCAATTATCAAACAATTTTCAATTATCAATTTTCAAACAGTATAAAAAAGTCAATTGATATTTGAAAATTGATAATTGTTTGTAAATTGAAAATTGATACTTGATACTTCTCTCCGACCACGTCATGGCAAAATCCATTCCACTTAAAACCTGCCTCCCAAAAACATACTTGATATCCTCCAAAAAAAAGGAGACTGAAGATGTCACTTCTTTTACCTTCAACACAACACTCAACTCAAAGCCGGGGCAATTTTTGATGGTGTGGCTTCCGGGAGTGGATGAAGTGCCGATGAGTATTGCGCTTGATGATGGGAAAAAGACGCGCATCACATTCTTTGCAGTCGGGGATATGACCAAAAAACTAGCTGAACTGAAAGAAGGAGATCTTGTAGGACTCCGCGGCCCTTTTGGAACCCATTACGAATGGGAAAAGAATCAGCACCTGATGCTTGTCGCGGGCGGCTACGGCGCAGCACCAATGTTTTTCGTAGCAAATGAAGCGGTTAAGGATGATTGCACAATTGACTTCATCGTCGGCGCGCGGTCAAAAGATCAACTCCTTTACACAGATGAAATCAAAAAACTCAAAAACACAACACTTCACATTGCAACTGATGATGGATCAATGGGGCAAAAGGGATACAGTACTGAAGTGCTGGAAAATGTGCTAACAGCTAATAGCTCCAAGCTAATAGCCACCTTCGCATGCGGCCCCGAACTAATGATGAAGCGTGTTTTTGAGATATGCGAAGAGAACAGCATCAACTGCGCCGTGAGTTTAGAGCGTTACATGAAGTGCGGTTACGGCTTGTGCGGAAATTGTGTGATGGATCCTTTGGGCATCAGGATTTGTACTGATGGGCCGGTTGTTAAGAGTGACGTCTTAAGAAAACTAACCGAGTTCGGAAAGTATCACCGAGACGCTGTTGGAAGAAAGGATTACCTGTGAAGCAAATGCAATCTCCTCCAAACATCCATCCCCGCCCCAAACACAATTAATATCGAAGCTAGCAAAAACAGACCCTGAGTAGTTGCAGGATCCACACCTACGGCTGAAGTAGATTCCCCAAGAAAAAGAATTGATGCGGTAAACGAAAGTGCGATAGGAACATCAAGCAAAAGACCCGAAAGAAAGAATAAAACTCCAACAACCACAAGAATAATTGATGTTCTCACAAAGCCATGAGCAGAATGAATTTGGTTCATATTTTTGTGTGTGTTCCCGGATATGATACCAGATTATAGGCCAATTGTCTACTCCTATACGTATATGGGCCCTCTCTCACAAAATGCACAATCGGCTTGACTGAGGGGCAGAACTGTATAAAATTGCACGCACAGCATCCTTCAAATAGCCTTTAAAGCGATTTAAGAAGGAAACTGTAATATTTATTCCTTCTTATTTCCCAAAATATCATGCCGGATCAAGATATTACCTGTACAGACTGCAACGCAGTCTTCACTTTTACCGAGGGAGAACAAGAGTTCTACTCCTCAAAGAACCTGAGCAGCCCACAGCGCTGCAAAGCCTGCCGCGACAAGCGAAAGGCTGAAAAGTTTGGTGGCCCGCGCGAAATGCACGACGCAGTTTGTGCAAAGTGTGGAGCCGAATGCCAGGTTCCTTTCAAGCCGCGCTCGCCCGAAGAGGGTGGCCGCCCAGTGCTTTGCAAGGAGTGCTTCTCGGCAGAGAGAAACAATGGCTAGTACGACTTTGCGGTGCAGAAACACCATTGTAATTTAATAACGGCGTAGCGGGATCGCTATGCCGTTATTGCTTATGCATTGCAATACAATCGAAATTAAAACGCCGCGAAGCCGTACAATCATCCTTCGTCTTCGGGCGGAGGGTTTTTGATATACTGCTCATCGTGAGTGATGACATACCAAACACCGGCTGCTGTAAACCTTTTGATCCTGCTCCGTGGGATGGGCAAGAAATCACATGGGAGAATAAGCTTTTTGTAAAAGATCACGTAATTTGCTTTATGCACATTCCACTTAATATGAAGAGCAAGATCATGAAGAATATGAAATTGATCGAAAAAGCAGGGTATAACGAGGTTCCGACATTTGTGATGGATGAATGCGGCTCTCTTTTTGGCACAACGATTTTTATTGATGTGGAAAAAGAAATTCCGGGAGCCAAGATGACTTCTATCTCCGACACTTTTATGACTAAGGTATTTGAAGGGCACTACAAAAATGCAGGCAAATGGATTAAAGAAATGAAGGAATACGTTAAAAATAGCGGGAAGGATATGAAGAGATTGCTTTTTGGATACACAGCATGCCCAAAGTGTGCAAAGGTTTATGGGAAGAATTATGTTGTACTTTTTGCTCAGATTTGATGAAAGCAAAAAGTATCACACTTTGCGCAACACTCATCCTCTGCATGATGGCCATGACGGCGTGTCAGCCATCAAAAGCTACTCAGAGAGCCGCCGAAACACTAGTGATTGAATCCTGGGGAGATTGCACAGAAGAGAGATGCGAAGAGCTTTCCGTAAGAGTTTACAAGGAGAGCGGAAAGCAGTTCGTGGAAGCGATTTTTGACGGGATGTACGATGACTCGGTTGACGCTGTTAAGAAGGTTGCTGAGTTTAAGAAGGTTGATGGAGATTGGGTACTTGGTAACACAGTTTACGAAACATATAGATGCCAAAAAGGACGCGGGCAGCAGGAATTTTCGGGGGAATTGTGTAAGTAATGCAATAGCAATCATTCTGTGATTCCATAACAAGGCTACTCCCACTCACCTTTAATCAACTTCTCCTTCTTCTTGCGAGACCACTTCTTGATTTGCACCCCCCTTTTTCTCGCCTCAGATTTGTTTGAAAATGGAGGTGATACCCATACAAGCTCAAATGGTCCCTCTTTCATAGCTAAGTGTGACCCTCTCCCGTCATTGTGTTTTTCAATCCTTTTTTCAGGATTTGTTGTGATGCCCGTGTAGTAACGACCTGTTCTAGCTCGTGCGATGTAGACAAACCATTCGACATTGCTCATGGTAAACCATTGTAGCGGAAACGAATGGCTTGCCATGAGTGAGTCGAATGGCCCTTCGACTCGCTTAAAAAGAATGGTTTACCATGAGCGAGCCCTACGAGCGAAGCGAGTAGGGCGAGTCGAATGGTGACCCCGCGGGGAATCGAACCCCGATTAGCGGATTGAAAACCCGCTGTCCTAACCGTTAGACGACGGGGCCACACCCCTATTCTACTGTACAATCCGGTCATGGGCACGCATATCCCACAAAAATTCCTGTTGTCTTCCATCGCCATACTATTCATGCTCGGGTGCACATGCCCACATGAGAAGACTACAATATCTCCAATGGAAGAGATTCAGCCCACCGGAACATCAACTCTTGAGGATATACTCAAAAAACGCCGCTCGGTGCGGGAATTTACAGGTGAGCCACTCACTGACGATGAGATCCTGAAGCTACTCTTCGCAATGCAGGGAATTACGGATGTATCCGGAAAGCGCACAGCACCTTCTGCCGGCGCTCTATATCCGCTGGAAGTGTATGTAGCAACCGAGAACGGATTCTCACACTACAATCCCAACGAAGATGCAGTTGAAACAATCAACGAAAAAGATATGCGACCCATAATCCACAAAGCAGGACTTCGTCAGGAATCAATACTTTCTGCCCCCGCTGTCTTCCTTATAACAGCTATTCCTGAAAGGACTTCTGTTAAATATGGTGACCGAGCAGAACGCTACGTGTGGATTGAGGCGGGACATGCAGCACAAAACCTCTTGTTACAAGCAACGAAAATGGGGTTTGGCGGAGTGCCAATTGGCGCATTTGATGATAATGCATTGCATCGCAACCTTTCGCTCCCTGAAAATCAGACCACACTCTACATACTTCCAGTTGGACATCCAGATAGAAGCTAACGGATACTGTCTTCAATGTTAATCATAGACCTGATACTCATCGCCCTCTGCGCATTTGCCATCATCATCCTAATCACGATGATGACGAACCTTTTTCTTTTTGTGCCATTTGTTCCAACTCCAAAACGCGTAGTCAAATTTATGATAGAAAAAGCTGAGTTGAAAGGTGATGAAACCGTTTATGATCTTGGATGCGGTGATGCGAGACTCCTTACAGAAACCAAAAAGATGTATCCAAATATCAGAGCAATTGGATATGAGCTCTCACTCGGAGTTTGGATTCTTGCAAAGATTCGTGTGTGGATTTCACAGAAAGATGTTGAGCTGCATCTCAGGGACTTCAACCACGCAAAACTTGGTGATGCTGATGTTCTTTTGATATATCTGGTTCCGGAAGTTATGAACAAGCTTAAAAGGAAACTAGATACAGAGCTTAAATCCGGAACTCGAGTGATATCACACGGTTTTGCAATTCCGGATAAAGAGCCTATGGAAGTGGAGCGCTGTCCCCTGCCCTCATGGCATTTGATAAGGCCACCGGGAAAGAGGGGGCCGAGGGTGTTTGTTTATGAGTGGTAAACGGAGGACGAGTTACTGGTTTTTAGTTGTTAGTTTTTAGTTTCCCCGCTATTGGAGACAAGAACTCTTTCTTAAACTAATAACTAAAAACTAATAACTAACAACTTTCTTTCGTATTGAAACATACGTCAAAAAGCTCAAAAGAAGAAGATAATATCCCCAAACAAACCAATCACTCACATCTCCGGTGGAAACAAGCGCATGCGGAACCTCTGCAAAAAACTTTGTGGCACGGATTATTACTTCCAGCGATCCCCAGCCGAGATATGCAATCAGAAGTCCGAGTGGTTCGAAGAAAAATGAGACTACTGTGCCTGCAAATCCAAATAACATCGAAAGCGGTATAAACGGAGCGACCACGATGTTTGCAAACGGCGCGATGATGCTGAAGTGGCCAAAAAGAACTACGATTAGCGGAACTGCTGCAAGCTGAGCAGCAACTGTCATTTGCAACGATTCCTGCAACCCCAATACTTTTGGCACACACTTGAATATTCGATCCAGAAACGGAGCAAGATATGAAAGGCCTAAAACAGAAAGGAATGAGAGTTGAAACCCTGCGTCATACCAAAGAATCTTTGGATTCCACGCAGTCATCACTGCAGCCGTGAAGAGTATGGCAATCAATGAATGTTTTTGCCGACCAACCTGGAGCGCAAAAAGTCCGAGTCCTCCCATAACCGCAGCGCGGACGACTGAGGGTGATGCTCCGACAAAGAATGTGAAAGCAACAATCGCAAAAATTGATGGGGCGAACCTCCATTTGAGCGGGAGAAAGAAAAATGCACCGGAAATAACAGCGATCACAATCGCAATGTTGTATCCGCTGATTGCAATGATGTGCGTGAGGCCCGTTGCCTGGAAATCATCAAGAAGATGCTGCGGTATCCCGCGCCGCGATCCTGTGATGAGCCCCGCCATAAAAGATGCATGCGGCTCCGGATACAGTTTGTTGATTTGTGACTCAAACTTTTCCTTCAGTTTGAAGAGGAAAGCAAAGAATTTATTCCCGTGACCTTTGCTTATAGTTTTGACAGAGGAACGGTACATCACACCATAAACCCCATATCGTGAGAGAAAGCGGTCATAGTGGAAATCTTCAATTTGCCCGGGTTTCTCCAATATTCCTGTGATGGTGACCTCGTCGCCGTAATCGTGGCGGGGATACATGGCGTGATCAGTTGCGAGGATTTTTCCATGGAAAGCGCTACCTGATGCGGAATCAACCCTCACCGTATATTTCGTCTTCAACGGCCTCCGATCCGGCTCCGCCACGATATATCCATGAAGAGTCACAACAGGAAAATCTTTCCAGCGATCCTCCTCACCACGTTCAACTGCGATTGACTCGATGGAATCAGCAGTCGTGACGTGAGTTGTTTGCGAAACTCTGAGGAATGCAATACTCACACTCAGTGCAACACAGAAAAGCAAAAATGATATTCCGGCATTTTTCGGATTTGAAAACTTGAGGATGATTCCCACTACTAGGAAAACCAAAATGCCTGCAAGCAGGAAAATCATGACTTCAGTTGGATACGAAGGCATCTGCCACCACTGCAGGGCCGCTGTGGCGATGAGGAATGAGAGGAAGAATGTGATGGAGAGCCAGGATTTGGGCATCTTTTGTAGACGTGAGTAAAAGGGAGGGATTCTAGCACTAACCAGCAATTGGCTTATTAGCTTATTGGCTTTTTAGCAGATTCGTGAATAACAACGACATATGCATATCTCACGATATCAGTAGCTAAAGAGCTAATAAGCCAATTGCCAATAAGCTAATAAGCCTTCGCCCACACCACCATCTCCTTCGCCGGTTTCCCGGAATACATGTCTTTGCGCCCATCTGCAGGGGGCCTTTCGGGTAGCAGCGCCCTGATTGTTGCCTTCGTTTCCTTCTGCACCGCATCCGCAGATTTTTTCGTCCCATCCCACGGCGCCCAAATGAATCCGGGTTTCTTCTCCAGAACTTCTTTGAACTCATCATATGACTCAACTGAAGATGTTCGCTCCTCCATAAACTGCATTGCCTGATCGTAAAGGTTATCCTGAATGCGATCGAGGATGTCCTGGAGAGCAACAGCATCACGCACTGCGTCAATCATCATAGTTTCTTTTTCTGCAGTATCACGGCGGACAATCGTGACCTGTTCTTTTTCCAAATCCTTTGGACCCACTTCCACTCTTAGTGGCACTCCCTTAACTTCCCACTCCGCGAATTTAAAGCCAGGTCTCTTTCCCTCGCGGCTATCCACGTGCACACGAATCCCCTGCCCGCTCCACGCCGCCGCAAGATCCGCACATGCAGCTAAAACGATATCGCGTTCTGCATCAGTTTTATATATTGGAATAATGACTGTCTGAATCGGCGCAATCGTTGGTGGCAAACGCATGCCTTTTTCATCACCATGAACGATGATGAGTGTACCGATCAGGCGCGTGGAAACTCCCCAGCTTGTCATCCATGGCTTGGCAGACTTTTGATCCTCAGTCAGGAATGAAACGTCGTAGGCTTCGGAAAAGCCCTGACCTAAGTTGTGTGATGTACCCGCCTGTATCGCTTTGCCATCCTTCGCAAGAGCTTCAGTGGTTAAAGTGTACAAAGCGCCCGCAAATTTATCGTGATCCGGTTTCATTCCGTGTATGACGGGGAGCGCCAAAGCATCCCGATCAAAATCCACGTACATCCTGAGTGCCGCCTCTGCCATTTCATCTGCTTCCTCTTTGGTAGCATGTGCAGTGTGACCCTCCTGCCACAGGAATTCCAGAGTACGCAAGAAAGGCCTCGTCCTCATCTCCCAGCGCACAACATTAGCCCACTGGTTGATCTTTAAAGGAAGATCTCGATGGGAAGAAATCCACTTTGCAAAGGTCTGATAAATGACAGTCTCGCTGGTCGGCCGAACATAAAGCTTTTCACTCAGTTCCTTTCCGCCACCATGAGTGACAACTGCGCACTCCGGAGCAAACCCCTCCACGTGATCCGCCTCCTTTGCCATTGTGGATTCCGGAATAAACAGCGGAAAGTAGCAATTCTGAACTCCAAGCTCTTTTATCCGCTCATCCATATCCCGCTGCATCGCCTCCCAGATCGCATACCCGTATGGCTTAAAGATTATGCAGCCCTTTACAGTCGAATAATCCGCAAGTTCGGCTTGTTCGATTACATCCAGGTACCACTGCGGGAAGTCGTCTTTTTGGGAAGCGAGGTGGGACATGAGGGGATTGTATCAAATTCCAAGCACCAAATCCCAAAAGAATTCCAAATTCAAAATCTCAAAGAGCTTTGGGGTTTGAGATTCTCGCCTTCGCGCCTGCGCCGCCGTAGCGACTTCGGCGCGCAGGCGCGTAGCCGGATCGCCAACGCGATGCAAGAATGCATATGATAAGTTGGCGATACCGCTACGGCGGAGCGAGGTGAGATTCTTTTGGTGCTTGGAATTTGGAATTTGGTGCTTGCTTAAACGCTTAGCCATATCCCCACCCATGTCACAACTGCCCCAAAAACGATTCCTCCGATCACCTCCACAAAAGAGTGCCCCATCTGAGTCCTAAACCTCTTTTTGCGAATCAATTTGTTCAAAGCCTCAGCCTGCATGCCAATCGCACGACGTGCACCCATAGCGTCATACCAAACAACCGCGGCAAAAACTGCAGCGATTGCGAACTCGACGGACTCGACTCCCATCTTCCGCCAGACGATTATCAAAAGTGATGTGACAAATGCAGAATGAGTACTCGGGAATCCGCCGGAGGCAAAAAACGCATCATAATCAATCTCACCTTTTTTAACCGACGCGATGATGAGTTTTGCACACTCGCAAAGTACACCCACGACGATGGGGATTAGGAAGAGGTAGGTTGCGAGGATTTGGAGGTGGGGATTTGAGGATAGGTACATTGCTAATGGATAATGTAGAATGGATAATGGATAATTGGCCATTCGAATTATCCATTATCAATTATCAATTATCAATTAGCTCGCAATGATCCAAATTCCCATCAGAATAGAAGAACGTCTGAAGAAGATATTCTCAAAAGCTCGTGACCGCGAACAATTCGTCAAAGAGACCGTGACGAGAGCGATTGAAGATCTGGAAACGCGTGGCGGTGACGGAATGCCCGAAGCTATCGGCGGTGTGTTGCATCTTTTTACGGACGGAGGCTCGCGAGGAAATCCCGGGGAGGCTGCAATTGGCTGTGTTCTCGTGGATCCGCTGGAAGGAAAGGTTTTGAAGGAGTACAAAGAAGCAATCGGAATCTTCACAAACAACGTCGCAGAGTACAGGGCACTGATTGCAGGGCTTGAGCTTGCGAAAAATTTCCATCCAAATCGCCTGGTCTGCCACATGGATTCGGAACTCATCGTGAAACAGTTAAGTGGCGAATACCGCGTTAAGATGCCAACTTTGCAGCCTTTGATAGAAGAAATCCGCGAGCTGCAGTCAACATTTGCAGATGTGAGCTATGTGCATGTTGGGAGGGAGGAGAATAGGAAAGCAGACATGTTAGTGAACCAAGCGCTTGATTCTATTTCTTTGTGATATATGAGAAAGCACCAAATTCCAAGCACCAAAAGAATCTCAAATCTCAAATTACAAAGTTTCTTGAGATTTGGAATTTGTAATTCTTTTGGAATTTGGTGCTTGGTGCTTGGCGCCTTTGCGCCAACAGCATCAGCATCTGACCTGACTTACCAATATCATGAACAAACCTATCCCCTCCAACCACAAATAACCTGGCAGGAAGTTATTGAGGTTCCAACTTTCCACGGTAGAGAGCTCACATTTGGAGAAGTTGATGAAATGCCACAAGGAGTCATCATGGAAAGAAAAACTGTGTGGAATCCGGAAAAGATCGCAGCGAGCCTGGAAGAATTGATCGCAGATAAAATTAATCGTGAGCCCGGCAAAGTCCGTATCAGTCGTGATGTTGAGGGGAAGATTACATTTGATGGAATCGGGCTGACCGGGAAAAAACTTGATGCTGAGCTCGCTGCACAAATGACCCTTAAAGCGCTTGAGGAAGGCATCTCTATAATTCAACTGCCGGTCGCAGAAACTGATCCGGAGGTAATAGTGGATGATGAAGAGCTGAAGAAGTCTGGCATCAAAGAACTCATAACAATTGGTGAATCGGATTATTCCGGATCACCGCCGAATCGCATTCACAACATTGGAGTAGGACTATCAGCTTTTGACGGTTACATTCTTAAACCTGATGAAGAGTTTTCCTTCAACACACTGCTTGGGCCCGTGAATGACCAAAACAACTATCGTGAGGAGCTGACCATCATGGGTGAAAAGACCTTGCCCGCTTTCGGCGGCGGTCTTTGCCAGGTTTCCACGACTGCATTCCGCGGTGCATGGCTTGCGGGCTTGCCCATCACGAGAAGAAGAAATCACAGTTACGCCGTTCGCTATTACGCACCCGAGGGGACTGATGCAACAATTTTTCCACCGTGGACGGACTTCAAATTCGTAAATGACACGGAACACAACATTTTGATACAGACGCACACGGAAGAAAATAAAGCTTACTTCTTTTATTATGGGACGAAACCAGAGGATCGGTCAGTTGAACTTGTCGGCCCTTTTATTTGGGATATAAAAGAACCTCCAGAAGATCGTATTGAGTACACAGCAGATCTTGCGCCCGGCGAAACTCGCGTCCTGGGTCGCAGAGTCCCGGGGATGAGGGCTATGTGGTACCGCTATATTTCTGATGGTGATGAGGAACGCGAACCAGAAGACTTTTTCTCCTGGTACGAATCGCGTCCATATTTTGAGGAAAGAGGAATTGATGTGATGCCTTCGGATATTTTCAGGGTTCCGGAAAAAGATGAGGAGGTAATTAAAATCAGTGAAGAAACCAAGATTACGATTCCGAGGCGTGGGGTGAAAATTAGGATACGACGGGAATGAGAACTTGATCTGACCTCATCGGAAACGATAGATGCTCCCGCAGCACCTCATCACAGAAACATGCAATTTTCCGAGAGTCCCCACAGCCCAGAATCTCCAAAGATCGCTCAGGAAGCAGTCCCAATTCTTTCATCAGCTTGAGCTGAAACGTGGGGAAAAGCAGATCGTTGACGTTTTGATCACACTCTGAAAAATATTCACGCGCCAACTCAAAAATTGATGGAATTGGATCTGTATCATGCAAAAAATGTAGTAGGAGTTCCGCACCGCGGCTTGCCATCACAAACTTTTCCGTGTTTTGACGGATGCCATCATATGATGAGATGCATTTTGCAGAGCGCAGATACATTCCGGATGAGTGCTCAGCAAGATCGACTTGGAGATGCTGGAAGGATTGCGTTGCACCACTCAGTTTGCTCGTCAATTTGCGAACGCCTTTTGCCATCACAGCTATGCGACCTTGTGACGCAGTGAGAAAAATACAAAACCGGTCGGCATCACCAACATCGTAGGTTTTAAGAACCAGGGCCTCAGTTGTATTCAGACGTCCCATCTGAGGCTGATGATAGCACTACGCGCTTCGCATGCGCATAACCATCTCCACGCACTCCTGCGCACGCTCGTTTAGCGGATCAATATCAAGCGCCCGGTCAAACAGCGAATGTGCTTTCCTCAAATCATTGGACTCCATGTAGCAAACACCAAGATCGCACAGGGAAAACGTGTTGTAAGGATCAAGATTCAGTGATCGCTCCAGAGTGACGACTCCCTGCACCTTTTTGCCCCGCTGGAATAGCACCCACCCTAGGCAACGCAGTATCTCACTGTTATTTGGATACATGTCATTTGCGATATTCAGATGCTTTTCCGCTTTTTCCCATTCCTGATTAACCGATGCAACAAATCCAAGAATGTAATGGCCCGTGTAGCTCTTTTTATCCAGAGCCACCGCCTGCTTTGCAGCTTTGACCGCGCGATCAAGCCTGCGAAGACCAAGCTCGTTATCAGCAACCTCCTCCAGGGCTGCAACATTCCCCGGATCACGTGAAAGCAAGCCCTCAAGAAGAGCAATTGATTCCTCATGCTGACGATACATCTTTAACTTTTCCGCCTCCTCCAGAACCTGTGCTGTTCTGTCATCGTAAGCACTCATAGGGCTTAAAGTATGACAGGGGGCAACGCCGATGCAAGGAAATATGTCGGGGAAAAGTTTTGGTGTCTACCCCAAACCCTTCACCGTCTCCCGATACCCTTCCGGCGTTCCCGTATCGTACCTTTCTCCCTCAAAAACATAACCGTAGACTGGAATCTGGCCAAGCTTCGCGATCAGAGCATCAATTATTCGAATCTCACCACCCTGATGCGACTTAACTTCGGACAATACATCAAAGATCTCTCGTGGAAGTATGTACTTGCCAACAACACCAAAAGTACTTGGAGCATCATTTGGATCAGGCTTCTCCACGAGCCCCTTCACAACCTTCAATCGACCACTTGACTCCTCTATGTCCGCAATTCCATAACTTGATACCTTCTCCTTCGGTACATCCTGCAAACAAAGCATCGCACCTTCCTTATAGTTTTCAGAAAGCTGCTCGAGTCCGCTTTTCTCTCCAACAATCAAATCATCCCCAAAAAGTACGGCAAACTGATCGGAGGCGACAAAGTCCGCTGCCTGCAAGACCGCATGACCGTCTCCGAGTTGTTCATCCTGATAGACAGTATGGAAGTTAACTGAGTCATAGCGATCCAGGTCATCAAGGAGCTTCTCTTTTCCGCGACTTTTGAGTTCTGCCTCAAGCTCTGGGTCTCGCTCAAAGTATTGTGAGATCATCTCCTTGCCCCTGCTGATTACGAAACAAATATCCGTGATTCCGACCGAGAGACATTCATCCACAAGCAACGCAACGATCGGACGAGTACCGATCGGAAGCATTTCCTTTGGGACGGATTTCGTCCAAGGAAGGAATCTGGTGCCTATGCCAGCAAGGGGCAATATCGCTTGTTTTAGCTTCACACTGGGAAAATACAGGAAAAATGGTTGCGGTGCTACGAGATAGGTGATGGAATTGGATCAACCGATGACTGAAGAATTAGGCACAGGCACAGAAGATTTTCAACAAGAACTGGCTCAAGAATTGAAAAGCCTGCTCGGTGCTGTAGAACTAAAAGCCCATCCAAAGAGGATTGAAGGC
>CAZWES010000008.1:0-3253 GCA_964632395.1 uncultured Candidatus Peribacteria bacterium
GGTCGCTGGTTCGAGTCCAGTCGCCCCGACCAGATTGCACAGTACGGGCGCGCAAACACCGCGCGCCACCCGTTTTTGGGTTGCCACTGCACCGAACGCCCCTGCAAGAGAAAGTTCGATCCTGCGTTCCGAAGAAATAGTGGAAATGCCTCCGGCTCATTCGCATCAAGTAGTTTTTTCCCTTCCAGAGAGCGAAGAATGATATTGCGAGCCGATTCGAGCGTAGGATCTCCCTCCGTTTCAGCTTTTGCGATCTTTTGCTCGATTTCGACTTTACGGCTGATCAATTTGTTCTTCTTGCTGACGTATTCATCCGTACCAAGAACACCCTCCAAGCGAAGATCGAGCAGGTCTTCCAACTTCTTTTCAATGTTTTCCTTCTCTGATCGCAGATGCTGAACGGCTGCCCGAGAGGATGATTTATTCTCTGCTTTCTCTCTGCCGAGCTTCGCAAGCATCTTCTCGCCCCACTCCTCGGGCAGTGTGAGCTGTTCGACAATCTCTCTGACCTGCTCAAGCAGCGACTCTTCACGGAGGTATTTGCGCTGAGAACATTTTCCTCGCTTATGAGTACAGCGATAGTAGTGATGGCCTCTCTGTAACTCTGCTGTAATAGCACAGTCGCACTCAGCGCACTTGAGGAATCCGATGAAGGGAAACTGGTGTTTTCGTCGTCGCTGCTTTTTCGCCCTACTCTTCATCACCGCTTGTACTTTGTCGAACAGCTCACGGGAGATCAGCGGCTCGAAACTCCCCGGATGCAATTCTCCGTGGAATCGCATGGCACCGTAGTAGATCGGATTCTGTAGGAGGACCTGCACGCTGGAGACGGCGAGTGACTTTCCGCTGTGACTTGTGAGCCTCATGCGTTTGAGTTCGTCGGCAATCGTGTAGAGCGTGTGCACTCCGGTGGCATAGAGCTCGAAGGCCTTGCGCACAATTGGGGCTTTCTCTGGGTCTGGTTGGATATTTCTCGTTCGAGGATTGTTCAGGTAGCCGATAGGAGCAAGGCTTGGCCACTCGCCACGCCGGATTTTATGTCTCATCCCACGCTTCACGTTTTCACTGAGTTGATCGACATATAGCTTCGATTGTCCGAAGGCAAGATTGAGCATAAAGAGTCCTTGAGGAGATTTCTCGAATGTGAATGTGGGGAAGCGAAGGCCTTTTAGGATACCTTTGTCGATCATGTGAATAATCCGGCCTCCATCTATGGAGTTGCGTGCAAGTCGGTCGGGGTGCCATGCGAGGATACCGTTTGCCTTTCCTTGCTCCAGCATTTCCAACATTTCTACGAAGACTCTTCGTCCAGGTTCCTTCGCCGTTTTGGCCTCCTCGAAGGAGGCGACGATTTCCAGGCCTTCCCGGATTGCGTATTCTTTGAGTTCTGTAAGTTGAGCTGCAATGGACATGATCTGCATCTCTTCAGATTCCGATGACTTGCGACAGTACAGGATGAATTTCAGATCAGTCATGCGATTATGGTAGCAAAAAATCTGCGGGTGGCGAGGCAGGGGCGTTCGGTGCAGTGGCAACCCAAAAACGGGTGGCGCGCGGTGTTTGCGCGCCCGTACTGTGCAATCTGGTCGCGGGTATTGGAAAATATCCGAACAGAACTGGCTAGCGGCAGCTGATTTTCTGTGGCGCGCGCAGCTGCCGCCGGAATACCGCAAAGCGCAACAAAACGGCGAAGGAACCTGGAACGGAACGCAGGATCGAACTTTCTCGGTCGCCACCCGCAGATTTTTTGCGTAAAATTTCTGTACTGAAAAAAGAAATATTGCAACAATGGCAGCTGTAATGATTATGTTTCATAGCACATTATTTACAGAGAAATAAGTCTTGCAATTGTTCATAAAGAATCCTTGCTACGAATTGATTTCCCTGTACATTGAGATGATCGTCATAATCGTAGTAGAAATCGATTCCACTTTCTTGTTCAGCTCTGGACATATTTGGCAGTATATCAATTGTTTGTATTTCATGTAGCCTCGCCCATTCCATAATTGAATCTTGAAGATGACGATTGACAAGTTTTTCTTGTGCAAAGGTGAAACCAAGCTCCCTCATTGGATCAAAATAATCCGTACTCACTTGATATTTTGAGGGAATGAGTAGGAGCACAAAGTTTGAATCTTGAAAAATGTCACGAATTTTCAGTAGATTATTTTTCGTAACAGAGCCCTCACTAAAAGTATGAGCAAGATGGAAATAGTATTCATCGTTATCTCCAACCCTACTACGAGGTAGGAGGTGTGGATTCATGAGTTCATTGCACATCGCTTCTTCAAGAGTATGTGGCAAATTGTAGGATAAAACATCTATTCCTGTATTCTTCTTTGCAATGCACTCTTCATCCTCATATGTGAATTTTTTGCGATACTTCTTCGCCAGATTCTTTACTGAATTCAAGAGTTCTGAATGAATGAAATTTTTGTCTGTTTCTACCAAATCTGAAGATTTTTTAACAAATACATCTCTATCTTCAATATCGTTATCCATGTATATACCAACAACTACTACATCAGGTTTGTATTGTTTATACCAATCAGCAGTTTGTTCATAAAGAGTTGGACCTGCGCCAGGACGCCCAAGATTAAAAACAGAGACTCCACATGATTGCTCGTCATAGTATAAATCTGAGAGTAAAGCAGGTATCGATTGTTGCTCCGTTGTGCCAACTCCATAAATAAATGAATCGCCAATTACAAAAATACTTTTCTTGTCCCGCATTGATGTGGAAGAAACCAAGGGACCACGCAGACCATCTTTATTCAGGGAATCCCACATTTTGAATTCGTAATTCTGCACAAAAAATTTAGAGGATTTTCCACGATGCTCTGCAGCAATGCGCAATACAACTTCCAAAATGGAAAATGATATCAGTAATGAGAGCAATAAAAGTAATATTTCTTTCCAAGGAAAAGGTAAATTTGTTCTCTTGCGCATGGCTTTGATATTACAACCTTTAACACCAATACTTAAGCAAAGTGGATCTTAAATTATTTCCAGAGCATACACATATGCCATAGCGATATTTTCTGCTTTTTAAATAATCCTCCTTGTATATAATCAATATATGAGAAGCAAACTAATTCTAGCATCCGCGGTAACAGCACTGCTATTTACTATCAGCAAAACTACTGCTGCGGGATTCCAAGATGTTTCTCATAGTCATCCGAATGCAGAGGCCATTGCGTATGTTCGATCAGAGGGAATCGTCCATGGATACCCTGATGGCACATTTCGCCCT
>CAZWES010000008.1:3353-11038 GCA_964632395.1 uncultured Candidatus Peribacteria bacterium
GTATGTTCGATCAGAGGGAATCGTCCATGGATACCCTGATGGCACATTTCGCCCTTCCCAAAACATTAACCGTGCAGAATTTACCAAGATAATCATATTGGCAGCACCTAGTTATGATAAGAAACTTGTTGCTTGTACCCCGGAAAGAAACGATAGGCCTGCTCTGTTCCCGGATGTTAATGAACATGATTGGTTTTGGCCTTATATTTGCAGTGCAAAAGCCCAATCCATTATTGATGGTTACCCTGATGGCACATTTCGCCCTGCTCATTGGATCAACTTTGCCGAAGTGTCAAAAATTATCTCAGTCGCTCTTAACTTGGATCCAGAGATCGGAGCCGATCCATGGTATAGGGGCTATGTTGAAGCCATTGAAGGGCATGGTGCCATACCTGTATCCATCACCGGGTTTAGTAAAAATATTACGCGCGGTGAAATGGCGGAAGTAATCTACAGGCTGAAAACGGAACAACAGTTAAAAAGAGGTTCTCTGACATATGAAATCCTTGAATGTGCAGAGCAGCCAAGTCTGTGTGCAGCCACTGCCGGTAACATTGAGGGAAAGAAGACGGAATCTGATTGTCCACTAGGTTTTTTGATCGATACGCACGACTCGTCATTCGTAACTGAAACTCACGTCTGCAAACCTATCACTATGCAGCTTACCGCAGATCGAGGCAGAGCTTCTTATCTTGGCAAGCTTCTTGTGGGTGTAGAAACAGAATGGAGAGACTGGAGTGCATTTGAACCTCTCACAAAAAAAGTAGAGGAACTTATAAGCGGTGTGGTTGACGATGAGGAGAAAGTAAAACGTATAGCAAACTGGGTACGCAGTTCCAAGTCATACTCCTGTAGGACTTTCCCCCCACCAGTCGTTCTGGAATCGTGCCTTGAGACGCCCGCAAACAACGGAGCCGATTTTTCACAAATTTATTACAGCGATAAAGGAATTTGCTTTGATGCTGCTCTTATAACCACAGCTATGTTTCGCCTTGCTGGGATCCCCGCTGAGATGAAAGTTGTCGATATCAATCACATTGTGACGCTGTACCAAATCGAAGACCACTGGTACAGCATTGATACGACTTTCTGTCCAAACTCTGATCAGTGCCTCGATGCACAGCTGATGAAAAAGACTGACGCGGAAGAAAACTTGCAGTTTGTGTACAGACGGCACGGTCATTTCAAGAGCAAAACCGGCCTGTATTGCGATCAAGACATTTGCATGAAGCATCCATTCCAGCGCAATGTAATTATGCCACCGCCTCCATCGATTCCTACAGGAACAATTATATGGCCTTCCTTGAGACAGGCATATATCTCCAATGGGCAGCTACATTGCTATCTTGAGGCCAAGAACATGAATTGCGGAGGCGGAGGTTGTACTTTTTCCGAGTCAGCGAATAGATGGAGACACCTGGACTTGCAATATGCAATCGAGGATATGAGGAATATCGGATACAACAAAGCTGAATTGCCCACACACATGCGATTGCTGCATAATTCTGAAGGTGCTCCAGTGGACATTGTTTACCGATACGCATGTCGCCAGACGTATCCTCGCGATCGATATGTGGCTGTTTCAAAAGAGTTTGTATTGGAGCAAAACGAATCAGCTTACATCGACTACCACAATCTTTTAAAGGCTTCTGAAGGAACGAAAAACGAATTACACGATATTAAACACGCAATCAAGGCTGTAACTGAAGATTTGCAGATACGACCGTAGAATATTTCTTCCATAAAAGAAGGCCTGGAAATCGTTTGCGCTTTGCGGCATTCCGGCGGCAGCTGCGCGCGCCACAGAAAATCAGCTGCCGCTAGCCAGTTCTGTTCGGATATTTTCCAATACCCGCGACCAGTGTCGTCAAATTCCAAGCACCAAGCTCCAAAAGAATTCCAAATCTCAAATTCCAAAGCCATTTGAGATTTGTAGTTTGAGATTCTTTTGTAATTTGGAATTTGGTGCTTTCTAGCGCCAGTCCTGCATCTGAAATGTAAAGAATTCCCCCCATTCCTTGTTTACAGCCCATTTTTCCATCCTAAACCTGTTGACAAACCTATGCTTAGGTTTCACAATATATCCCTTTTGATCATTCCAATTTTCATGTTTTCCCCTAGGGAAAGAGCCACACTCTCAATTGACCACATGAAATTCACGAGAGATTGAGCATCTTTCCGATCTGTCAAAATTCTGGTAAAAAGAGGGTTGTTCCTTTCACCCTCTGCCCAAAAGCCATCATGCCGACCATGCCAACCCCATCATCATCTTCAACAACGGCCACAGGAGACGCAACCGGTCTACAATTTAATCTTCAGGATATGATCTCTGATCTTTTCCTGGTCCTAACCGATAAGGAGCAGGAAGTGATCAAACGAAGGTTCTCGCTCACGGGTGATGCAAGGCAGACTCTGGAGAAGATCGGTCAGCACTTTAATGTCACAAGGGAGCGAGTAAGGCAGATCGAGAGCATTGCACTTGGGAAACTGAGGAGAACTGTTGGAACAACAAAGCTTGATGATGTGAACCAGATGGCAAAGGGCATCTTACGTGCAAATGGCGGGGTGATGTTGGAAGAAGGACTGATTGGTGCAGTCTTAAAGCGTCTGCCAAATCCATCAAGTTTGGATGGGAACATCCTCAAGCTTTCCATTACAGTTGATAGTGAGCTTGTGTTCAATGGTAGGAGCAGCACCTTTAAACCTTTCTGGCGCTTTGCTTCTATTGAGGTAAAGGACATTCAGACCGTTATCGGTAGCGTTGTAAAAATCCTTAAGCGAAGGAATGACTGTATGCAGGACAGCGAGATCGTCTCTGCAGTTCAGGCTCTTAATCTTTTTGGGGACCGTGAACCCAAAGAAGAGCTGATACTTTCCTGTTTGACTGTTGATGGGCGCCTGAGAAAGATTGAAGCAGGTTGGGGTCTTACTGAGTGGCGATTTGTTCGCCCCCGATCCATTCGCGATAAGGTAGAGATTATTTTGAAGAAAGAAGCAAAGCCGCTGCACTTTATGGAGATTGCAAATAAGATCAAAGAGGCTCAGTTCGATCACAAAAACGTAACGATCCAAGCGGTACACAACGAGCTCATCCGCTACCCGCAATTCGTCCTTGTCGGCCGTGGCCTTTATGCACTACGCGACTGGGGTTATGAGCCCGGCACTGTTGCAGATGTGATCGAGCGGATTCTTGATGAGAAAGGACCTCTGACCAAAAAGGAGATCATCGCAGAGGTTGGTAAGCAGCGTAACGTGAAGGTTGGCACAATCTCACTCAATTTGCAGAAGATGCCGTATTTTGTACGTGTTGGTCGTGCTGTTTATGACTTTGATCCTAAGAAGAAGAAATGAATAGTGACACGTCACTCCGTGACGTGTAGTCGGAGGAAGTGGTGGCCGAAAACCAGTCCAGCGCCCTGTGCAATTTTCTGCAGTCAGGTCTTTGTCGGGCAATATTCCACGCGGCACGTCAGAGGACTGCCGTGCCACGTTCGGCAGCACTCAATTTTTTCTCTGTCGATCCAAACCCGCCGCGACTCTTTCCATTTGCCTCGGTTTCCTTCCATTCGGCAATATCAACTTTCACAAACACCCCCTGCGCAATTCGCTCTCCGCGCTCGACTGTCACGGGCTCCAGGGAAATATTTTGAACCTGAACCAGGATCTCATCCTGTGGCCCACAGTAATCCTGATCAATCACGCCGATGGAGTGTGGGCAGACAAGAGCTTTTTTTCGTGGGAGAGATGACCGTGGAACGATGAGTAGTGTGTATCCCTCCGGCACTTTTACGATGACATTTCCAGGTACGAGACCGATCTTTCCAGGATCAATCTTTGTGGTTTCACGCGTAATCAGGTCAAAGCCCGTTGCTCCTGCCGTTTCGTAGGAGGGGAGTGGGAGAGATTTATCGATCCGTGTGATTGCGACTTGCATGGCTTTATCGTAGCATATCCGCGCGGGGTGGAGCAGTCTGGTAGCTCGTCAGGCTCATAACCTGAAGGTCGCTGGTTCAAATCCAGTCCCCGCAACCACGTAAAGCACCTGCGGCGCACGTGGCACCGCCAAAGAAAATTCAAGGTAAGAAAGAGTGAGATAGGCGCTTTACGTGTCGCGTGATCGCTTTAGCGATTTTACGCGACAATTACTTCCACAAAGCGCAATCTTTGGCTGTGCCACGTTATGCCTGAGGCGCTTTACAATTTTATGCACATTGATAGAATTCGTTTCCTATGTACCACGTCTATCTCATCGAAAGCGAGCCACGTGGAAAATGGTATATCGGCTATACAACCAATCTAAAACGTAGACTTGCGGAACACAACGATCATAAAAATATCTCAACGGCAAAAGAGTCGAGATGGAGGCTCATCTACTGCGAAACATACGTAAACAAGATGGATGCACTTGGGAGAGAAAAATTTCTGAAGAGTGGCTCAGGCAGAAGATTTCTCAAGAAACAGTTAACTCACTACCTCTCAGAGAACACAAAAGATAGAACACAGCAGTGATCAAAACGTTCTCTTCAATTTCTCCAACTCCTCCGTATCAAAAAGATACAGTCTCCAATGCTCCACAACAGGAATATTTTCCAGGTATTGCCTGTACGCAGCCTCGCGTTCCTCTTTCCATGAAAATCCGTTTTCCTCATCCGGCAATATCTCCTCATGCCGCTCTGTAAGTATAAGTATCTTTTCCCCGGGATTTAATCTCCCCAAATTTTCCTTTGCATACTTATCCCTGTATTGCCGTGAGCGGTAGTATGCAAGTTCCTCAAGATCACTATCAATCTCTGCACGTAGCTCACGGTTACTTTCCGAAATCTCCTTCAAGGTCTCCTCAAACAAGATATTCCTGTAAAAGGAAATCGAGAGCCCGAATGCCATAGCACCTATCACGGAGAGACCGATTAGGATGGTTAGGCGCTTGCTTACTGGAGATAAATCTTGGTGGGGCATGATGTGTGGCAGTTGAGGTGGTCGGAGAAAATTTTCAAGTATCAATTTACAATTTACAAACAATTTTCAAGGTTCAATTTTCAAACAGGCGTGATTATAGAATTGAACATTGAAAATTGATACTTGTTTGAAAATTGATCCCTGAAAATTGAAAATTTTCTCCTGACACATTCCGGTATTATATCCTCACATATGAAGATATTTTGCTCAGGAATCGGCGGCATCGGCCTCTCCGCTTACGCAGCCTACCAAAACGCTGCGGGTCACGAAGTATCCGGGTCTGATTTAAATGATAGTGAGCTCATCAAAGATCTTAAATCGCAGGGGATAGAGATATCACTCGTGCAGGATGGTAAGGCGGTGCCAGAGGATGTGGATCTTTTCGTCTACACACTTGCACTGCCCGATGATCATCCGGAGTTGATGAAGGCTAGGGAACTCAAAATTCTGGAAATGACATACTTCCAAGCGCTTGGTGAAGTGATGAAATCCTCAAAGATATCCATTGCCATTGCAGGAACACACGGAAAATCCTCCACGACTGCGATGCTTGCAAAGGTTGTGGTTGATGCGGGGCTCGATCCCTCAGTTATCCTCGGTACAAAAACACCGGATCTTGGGGGCAGAAACTGGAGGAGGGGATCGGGTGATATTTTCATCGCAGAGGCATGCGAGTATCGCCGATCATTCCTGAATCTTTCACCTAAAATCGTACTTCTGACGAATGTCACGGGCGATCATTTTGATGCATTTGAGGGGGAAGAGGATTATCGCAACGCCTTCCACGAGTTCCTGAAAAAGATTCCGAAGGATGGAACGCTGATCACTCATCTCTCCGATCCTGTTTGTTCTGAGTTCTCGAAAGAATGTGCTTGTGAAGTTGTTGATGCAGATCAAAAACCTCTCATCAACCTCAGCGTTCCGGGGGAGCACATGAAGGAAAATGCAAAGCTAGTCCTTGCACTCGCATCACTACTTGGAATTTCGGATGAGGATGCCTCAAATTCACTTAAAAGCTACAAAGGCTGCTGGCGGCGTTCTGAGATAAAAGGGAAGACGCCAGAGGGTGCACTTGTGATAGATGACTATGGGCATCATCCAAATGAGATTAAAGTGACCTTGGCAGGATTGAAGGAAGCATATGCGGATCGTCGCCTCATTTGCGTCTTCCAGCCACACACTCATGACCGCACGGTCAGGTTTTATGATGAATTCACAGAAGCTTTTTCTGACGCTGATCTAGTCATTATTCCAAATATATTTGCGGCAAGATCAGATCGCGATAGCAAGAAGGTTGATCCGAAAAAGCTTGTGGAGGATATCAAGCAGGGATCATCAGTTGAAGCTATTTATGGCAAATCGCTTGAGGGGACTGTGGAAGTTCTCAAAGATGGATTGATCGAAGAAAGTGATCTTGTTGTGACTATGGGGGCGGGGGATGTGTGGAGGGTTTCTGAGGGGGTGTTATAGCTGATTGTCTTGCGCACATTCCGATTTACCAGTATTCCAGAATACTGGTAAGTAGAAGGCAGCTGTTTACTCCAGTATACCAGTATACTGGTATACTGGAGTGGCGTGACTAAAGGAAGAATAATGGTCTTTTTTATTGAAGACATCATGAAAAACATCAAAAATGCCCACATGAGTTCGAAATTGTCAAAAGCGATCTCAAGGTACGCTGAGTTATCCAAAGATGGTCGCATACCCGGTTCGCTAAGCGAGGCGCACAGCAATTTAGTTAAGGCTTTGGTTGATGAAGGTTTGGATAATGAACTAACTGTAAGAGAGACAATAGATAATGTACGCAGGCCTTTGTTGGAGCATGGGTTCGGAAAAGAAATTCCATGCAATGTAGATGGCTTGATTGCGATAATTGGAGATTCTGTGGCAGCTGAAATAATGCACAGAGGTGAGCGGGGAGAGCTTGACGATATATAACGGTGGGGATGGGATACGTTATATACTTCATAAGACTAACTTTGTGCGAAATTCCTTAAACGCGCCACCCGCCTTGTCGTTTTTTTTCAAGCCATGCCTCACGGGCCTCATGGTCAAACGGTTCGTCATATTTTTTCTCGAACCAGGTTACATCATTTCCATCTCCTAACTGCATTGCAGCAAGAAATTCATCTCGTTGTCTTTGAGGGTCTTCTCTTACTGTACAAGCAAGTTCTTCCTGTATTTGATCCGCCCTTGAACGTGTTAAAAGTGCTTCCTTTCGAACTATCGTTGCACCTGTTGTTTTCCTGACGAAGTCTGCACTGTCTCTAATGTGAAACAATAAGCCATCAGGTAAATCTGAGAGCTCAGTTGGCTCTTCGCCATCTATATGAAGTTGCCTTATGACGCCGTTGCCCATTTCATTTTTCATATTCAGGCTTTGGAAGCTTCAACATGCACCATAGTGCACTTTTCTTTTCTGCCATTAAACTTAGGAATCTGCTTTTGGCTAAACTTAACGGTGCCGTCAACTTTTGCATGGATTGTGAAATCTTTCCCGAGGTATACATTCTTGCCCGCACGGAATTTGGTGCCGCGCTGGCGGATTATTATTCCTCCGGCATTTACCTTCTGCCCGCCAAAGAGCTTAACGCCTAGGCGTTTACTCTCGCTATCTCGCACATTACTGGTTGAGCCTCCGGCTTTTTTGTGGGCCATGGGGCTAGAGTATGTTGATATGGAGCGTTGTGCAAGAAAATAGGGGGAAAAGTGGCGCGGGTATGCCCGAA
>CAZWES010000008.1:11048-40924 GCA_964632395.1 uncultured Candidatus Peribacteria bacterium
AAACAAATTGGGGGCAACCGGGCCGCGGGACGCCCCGACGGGCTCCCCGCGCGGGGCAAGCATAATTTCCACGAGAGTGCGGTCGGTATTATTGTCCCTGCGTGGGTAGTCACTCAGTCGCTTCGCTCCTTCGTGACATACCCGCGCCACTATCCGCATTTCCCCGACTGAATCATTGACTTCCCGCCCCTCAACAAATACTCTCTCCCGGTATGCCAAAAAAGGTCGCCAAAGTCGTTAAAGTGCAGGCAATGGGAGGAAACGCCTCTCCTGCGCCACCTCTGGGTCCTGCGCTCGGGCAGGCCGGTGTGGATATTGGTGCTTTCGTTAAGCAGTTCAATGATGCGACTCAGGATAAAAAGGGTCAGACTCTGCCGGTCGTCATCACGGTCTACGAAGATCGCTCATTCACCTTCAAAGTAAAATCTCCCCCAGCAGCGGTTTTGATAAAAGAAGCTTTGAAGCTGAAGAAGGGGAGTGGCGAGCCGAACAAAGAAAAAGTCGGAAAGATCACCAAAAAGCAACTTGAGGAAATCGCGAAGATAAAGATGGAAGATTTAAATGCAAATGATATCGAGGCAGCATCCCGCATCATTGCTGGTACCGCAAAGAATATGGGTGTTACTGTGGAAGGATTAGCCGCATAACTCATCAATACTATGCCAAAAGCTTACAAAGAAAAGGCCGCATTAATCGAAAAGAAAGCATATCCGCTGGAGGAAGCTGTGGAGCTTCTTACAAAGGTCAGCACATCCAAGTTTGATGGAACCGCAGAAGTTCACGTCCGATTGAACGCAGACCCAAAACAGGGTGATCAGCAGGTTCGTGCAACAGTCACATTGCCGCACGGGACAGGAAAAGAGTTGAAGATTGCAGTCATCTGCCCCGAAGATAGTGCAAAGGATATGATTAAAGCCGGAGCTGTTAAAGCGGGTGAAGAGAATCTGATCAAAGAAATCGAAAAGGGCGATCTGGATTTTGATGTTTTAATCGCAATGCCAAAATGTATGAAAGGCCTCGGAAAAGTTGCAAAGACTCTTGGCCAGAAAGGCCTGATGCCAAACCCCAAAGCTGGAACTGTTACAGATGATCCCGTGAAGGCGATGGATGAGTTGAAGAAGGGGAAAATCGAATTCAGAAATGACAAGCAGGCAATCATCCACTCAGTATTCGGTAAGATTTCTTTTGGCAAGGAGAAATTAACGGAGAATTTGAATGCTTTTATGCAGGCAGTTAAAGACGCAAAGCCGACAGGAATTAAAGGCGATTACATCAAATCCATTACGATTACGCCGAGTATGGGGCCGGGGGTTAAGGTGGAGGTGTAATGATATGATTCCTTCGTGTTAACTAGGAATAAAGATACAAGCAGGCTCCATGACGTTCTAAGTGAAGCAGATGTGCAAATTGGTGGTGATAGACCGCAAGATATTCAAGTGCACGTAGAACCCAACAAATTGTATCGACGAGTGATTGCACAGGGAAAGCTTGGGCTTGGCGAGTCATACATGGATGAATGGTGGGATGCCAACGAACTCGATGTTTTTATCGAAACTGTAATACGTGCCAATCTTCAGCAGAGAATAGAATGGAGTCGATACGACATTTGGGCGATTATAATTGCTGTTATAACCAATCAGCAAAATCGTAGACGATCCAAGCGGGTAGCACGTATGCACTATGATCTATCTGATGTTCTTCCGGATGGAATACTCGATCCATACAACCAGTACACTTGTGCTTATTTTGACGGCACCGACCAGTTAGATGTAGCTCAGGAGAAAAAGCTGGATTTAATTTGCCGCAAGTTAAAGTTACAAAAAGATGACAGAGTACTGGATATTGGCTGCGGATGGGGAGGATTTGCAAAGTATGCATCTGAGCATTACGGCTGTAATGTTACGGGGATCAGTATCTCAGAGGAGCAAATTCGATATGCGCAACGCTTTTGCAAAGATTTACCTGTGGATATACGAATGTGTGATTATCGTGATCTTGATGGGGAATATGACAAAGTTCTAACGTGCGGGATGATCGAGCACGTTGGATACAAAAACTATCGGAGGTTGTTCAAGGTTATCCACAAACACATGGCTGACGATGGCCTTTATCTCCTGCACACAATTGGCAGCAATGAATCGGTGAAAACAAACGATCCCTTTTTAGAAAAATACATCTTTCCGGATGGAATGGTGCCATCCGTGGAGCAAATTGATAGGGCTAGGGCAGGATTGTTTTCACTTCAGGATGTCCAGAATCTCGCTGCCCACTACTCACCAACACTATTGGCTTGGCATCGTAATTTTCAATCCAACTGGGGCGATATTTCCAAACATTATGATGAAAGATTTCGTCGCATGTTTGAGTTTTACCTGCTCTACTGTGCAGGAGGATTCCGGGCAGGAAACTTACAACATTGGCAAATGGTGTTCGCAAAACAGGGACAGGTGATTGACTACCGTGGAGATCGTTAGTGATAGAGTGGCCTGCCATCCGAAGCTCGGCCACTACTAAAACAAAAAACATCCGAAATGATGCAGACGTTATTTGTAACGCGCCGAGCGAAGGATGGTGGCCCAGGTCAGGATCGAACTGACGACACCTCGCTCTTCAGGCGAGTGCTCTACCACTGAGCTACCGGGCCATATTCAAAGTATATCCAACAATGATTGCTTGAACAATTGCAACTGATCATTTTTCTCGAATTCCCTACAATGCTCAGGATAACTTCCCAAATCACCATGAAACGCCCCCTCCTTCTCTCTGCACTTTTCTTAATCCCCCTAACAGTCTCTGCTGCAAACTTTCAGGCAGGAGATGCCGTGGATGTAGAAACCGATGGAAATGCCTATGCTGTTGGTAGCGTTGTACAGGTTTCCGATGAGGTGAGAGGTGATGTTTTTCTCGCAGGTGAAACTGTTCACGTCAACGCGCGAGTGCGTGAGGATGCATACATTGCAGGTGAGAGTGTCGCAATCAATGCACCGATTGGCGATGATCTGCATGTCTTCGGCGAGACGATCATAATAAATGATGATATTCGCGGGGATTTGATAGCGTTTGGTAAGAGCGTGGTCATATCTGCGGATAGCCGCATCTCCGGCCAGGTGATCATTGGTGCTGCGAGTGTTGAGGCTGATGGCTGGTTTGATCGCAATGTGCGCATTATGGCTAGCGAGGTGAAGGTGGATGGATTGTTTCTCAAAGATGTTAATGTCAGTGCAAGTGGGACGCCAGAAATTTCATCGGAAGCAGATATCCGTGGAGATCTGTTTCTTAAAATGCAGGAGGGAAAAACAGTCGTGGTTCCAGATGGAGTAGTTCGCGGAGAGATAAAAAGAACTTTTGTTTCCGAGGCTGATACCAAAAAGGGGAGTACTTTCTGGAGCGGACTGGGGGTTCTTTCGCTTCTTTCGCGAATCGTCATCGGTGCGATTCTGATTGCACTACTGCGTGGGTTTGCTGTGCACTTTGGCGACAAGATGATGAAGAAGCGAAAGGATATGTGGAAGACGGCGGGAGTTGGTTTTCTTGTAATGATCGTTCCACCATGTGCAGCGGTGATACTTTTCCTTGGAGTGCTTACAATTCCTCTAGCAGTTCTTATGCTGGTTGCATGGGGGACTATGTTATACATCGGGGCACTCGCTTCTGGTTTACTCATTGCGAACATTTTCTTCCCGGTAAAGCGATCGGATAGATACCTGACAATGGTTGGAAAGTTTGCACTTGGAACAGTAATACTTTCATTTATTGGCATAATTCCATTTGTAGGATTCTTCCTTACGTTCATTGTTTATGTGCTTAGCCTTGGTGCCCTGTATGCGTACTACAACAAGAGCTACAAGTCGCTTAGGAAAGCACATTTGGTCTAGAAAACACTCAACCACGAGTGGTACACTCTGCACATGCCGATGTGGCTTGAGAAGTTCGCAGGCACTAAAAAGGTATTTGCGGCTTCGGTCATCTTTGTTTATTTATTTGCAATAAGTGACGTACAGATATTCGCCACGGCATATGCAAGAGATCGTTGTGGTGATGGGGTTTGTAGTGCGCTGGAAAAAGAGGCGGGAAAATGTAAGGAAGATTGCAACAGGTTCAGGGGATGGTGCGGGAACAGTAATTGTGAATTGAACGAGAACTGCCGGACATGTCCGATAGATTGCGGCAAATGCGAGGAGGGTCTGGAAGGTATTGCTGCAGTTGCCTGTGGAGATGATGTTTGCAGTCCAGGTGAAGGATGCAAGAATTGTCCTGAAGATTGCGGCGTGTGCCCGGGTAATTGGGCGGGCAGGATCAGGTATGCTTTCAGAAAGGCGCTGCGCCTCGCGCAGTGGTATCTTAAAAAGGGTCTGGATCTGGTAAATCTGGATGGTGCGGTTCGATTTGTTGAGGAAAACCAGCAAAAGATGCGTACAAATGCGTTGGTTAGGACAGAAGCAGCTGGGGAGCTTTTGGATTTCCTTGCAAAACATGAAGAGTACGAGGAGCGTCTGGGGGCTTCTGGAATTAACCTGGTCACCTCAGTTGCAGAACAAGGTGAAGCTGCGGGTGCGCTTAACATAATTTCTTCCACCAGGATTCGGCGCAAAATTAATAAGACAATTGAAAACGAGGAAAACAATCTAAGAGAAGCTTTTAATCAGATGCTTGTGAGTCCTCAAATTCAGGATGTTATCAGTGAGGGCACTGACCTGGGTGAAGTTAAGAAGACTGTGGAAGAAGGCAATATATCAGAGCTTGCTGAAGTGCTACCAAAATCTCGCCGTACGGTTCGTAAATTGAAAGAGGAGCTACAAAAATACAGGCAGATCCATCCTCCATCCGAGGAGACTTTGCTGAATCAATCAGGCATAGCTTTCGCGCAAGGCTCTGAAGAGGAAAAAGAATTGAGCAACAAAGATGCATTCATCGAATCGGTTCAGTTGCTAAAGGAAATGCGCGATATAGCAAAGGACCCGGATGCTGCTGCTCCAACCATCGAAGAAAGCATTGCGTATCTGCAAAGCAGAAAAAGTCTTGTTGGAGGTGTTATAGGCATTACCGACGAGGAGGTTGATGAGGATTTGTCCGAGATTGAAAAGGATGTGGAAAAAGAAACATCGTCATCTCTCTTGAATGCGTTAAACATTGCCAGATTCATCCGCACAAGCGATAACTTCAAGGAGGCAGAAGAGCTGTATGCAAACGCAGGGGATAAGGTCAGTTACGGTTTTATGAGATTTTTTACAATAAAAAGTTCCTTGGCAAAGGCTAAGACCAGAATTAGTAAAAATCTTATCCCCGAACAAATTGAAGGCTTAACTGGTGTAGATCTGGAAAAGAAGCGGGAAGCGCTTCGAAGCATTCTAAGGAACCTAAGCAAAGGGACAGCAAACACAATTTCCAGATTGCCCGCGAGCGAACGCGAAGTTTTTGAGGAGCGTTTTGCATCGCTTGTTTTCTCCTTGGAAACAGCAGAGAACGTTCGGGATTTGCAGAACGTGGTTTCCAATTGGCATGTGGCATTTACGGATCTGCAAACCTCATACAACAAAAAGCGCAACTTCTTCTTTCGTTATTCATTTACCCTCCGCTGCCTGTTCGGCACATGATGCAAACCTCACTTTCTCCCAAATCGGCATCTGCTAAAGAAAATCTTCTGGAGCTCTTCCAAAGGACGGCAGCAGATGTTTATATTTTCCTCCTCTATGGAACTCAAAATCCGGATCTTGCACGGGATCTTACCGTTGATGTTTTCTCTTTACTGCTCCGCAGGCAGCGCGCACTTTGGTGGCGCAAGGACCTTCTTTCCCCGGCAACTGCCATAAAAACAGCGCGCAAACTAATGCGTAAGGCTTCAAGATGGAGGCTAAGAAGTGCAGGTGGAGGTGTGCTTGAGGAGCTGATTAAAAAAGGACACGGGCAATCCCCCGAGCAGATTAAGCAGCTTATGTCTCTGCACAATACAGTGGTGCAGCTTCCCATAGAACAGCGCGAGATTGCAGTTCTTGGAATTCTTCTTAAGTGGTCGACAGAAGATTTGCAAAAACTATACGGCGAAGAAATGGTTGATATCGAAAGGAGGCACGAGGAAATAAGGAATTCAGTTCTTAGAAATGTACTACAGGGTCAACAGCTTGTTGGGAGTAAGCACACGGATGAGTTAAGCGACAACCTGATGGATGTAATGCTTTCTGATTCAACTTTGAATGTGCTTAAAGATGCGTTGCTTGTACGACTGGAGAACAGCTCTGCCATGCTTCCACTTAGATCGTTTGCGATTGTTGCAATGCTACTTCTCCTGCCAATTCCGCTGCTGCTAGCACCACTACTAATACCAGCTCCGCTTGGAGCAGAAATAAAGCAAACTGCAGCACTTGAGCTTATTCTTGCAGAAGAGGTTTACTCATACGACAGGGCCTTGGTTCAGGTTGAGGAATCTTTGGAGGGCATAAGTGCACACATTGCAATGCAGGATGTAGAGCAGATTGCAGTGGAACTTGCAGTATATGCAATGGAAGAATTCTCTTCAGATCAAGATGAACTGGAGTTGATTTTGAAAGGCCTAAAAACACCGCTCATGTCTGATGAGAAGGAGAGTGAGGTGGCTTATCAGGGAGGTTAGGTTATTAGGGAAATTAGGTTGTTAGGGTTGTTACATTTGCTTTCATAAGCCTGCATCTCCCTGAGAGAAGGACCCTAATAACCTGATTTCCCTAACCTCCCTAACTTCCCCTTTTCTCCAAAAACTCCCTACCCAACTCATCAAGCTCATCGTCATCAAGCATATCTTCAGCATCAAGCAATTGATTCCGGGCGTCCGTATTCACATCAATAAGTTCATCCAGCTTTAGATGAAGTGCTTTTGTGTCACGGTTCTGAGTATTTTGAAGCAAGAACACCATCAGGAATGTCACGATTGTAGTCGTGGTATTTATGACGAGTTGCCATGTATCGCTGTATCCAAATAGTGGACCGGAGAGTAGCCATATCAGAACGAAAGAACACGCGATTACGAAGCTCCATGGGGAACCCAGAGCTTTTCCGGATTTTTGCGCCACCTTACGAAAAATTTTCGTAAGGAATGAGTGGTTTGAGTTTGTATTTTTCACCTCACTATTATTATAACACAATCAATGACTTAATGCGATAGGCATATCAGTCTGAATGAACAGCAAATAAGTCACAAAAAGCCCAATTTGTGATATAATCAGCGGATTATATGACAATTTCTTTAATTATTGCAGCGGCACTGCTGATCTCCAACACACCAGTTACATATGCTGATACTCTGGTGCAGGCAGAAAGATGCTACGGAGGTAAGGACGAAGATGGTGATGGCTTAATTGATTGTGAAGATCCGCATTGCGCCAAACATCCGATTTGCGTAGAAAAACCGATGGAAAAAATATGTGATGACGAATCAGACAATGATGGAGACGGGTTTACAGATTGTGATGATGGAGATTGTTCAAAGAGCATCTATTGTATGCTTTTAGAAGAAAAAGAGGGGATCAATTGCGGAGACGGAGCATGTTACCCCGATCAGGGGGAATCCTGTGCGATTATGGATGTGGACGGAGATGTGTTCGGAAGAAATACATGTGCATCCGATTGCGGATATTGCCCATCCAAGTGCGGCAATGATTATTGTGAGACGGGCGAAACTTCAAAAAATTGTCCCAATGATTGTGGCACTTTGGAAGATTTTGAAGAATGGGATCCTTACTGTGGTGATGAGGCATGCTCATCAGATGAAACTGAACAAAGTTGTGCATTGGATTGCATCCCGCAGGCATTTTGCGGAGATGGAGCTTGTTCAAACATGGAAACATCCGTAAATTGCCCATCGGAGTGTATGGTGGATACAGAATCGCTTGCAAAGAGATTCCCGGGGATAAGGGATATTGAGTCATTGCCGGAGTCAATTGTTTTTGATGATATAGATGAGGAAAATCGTGAAGCGCTTTCACAATCTATCGAGAACCTTCAGGCATCAATTGCAGAAGTGGACCAGGAATTCGTGGATCGACTGGGTGATCAGGGTGTTGTGTTGACTGCATCACTTCTTGAAAAGGGTGAATCGCTTACCCGTGCTGCAGTCGCAATGGCAGAGGAGCTCAAAAAG
This sequence comes from uncultured Candidatus Peribacteria bacterium, assembly GCA_964632395.1. Taxonomy (GTDB): domain Bacteria; phylum Patescibacteriota; class Gracilibacteria; order Peribacterales; family Peribacteraceae; genus CAZWES01. Next base: position 19,159 of record CAZWES010000008.1, read on the forward strand.
GAAGCATTGGAGATAAGAAGTACCATTTCCAATATTCTTACAGATGCAGCAGTATTCCGCAGGTTAAATCTTTTGCAAAACAAAAAAGAACTGATTGCAGCAGCAGATGAGCAGGATCTTTACTCGGTCAGGAGATTTTTGCCACCTTCCATGCGGAGCACTTCTGAAAATATTGAGAGGTTGAATATGCTGGAAGAAAATTTTGATAGTTCAGATGAACCTGTGGCGGAGAAGAAAATCAGCATCATTCTAAATGCATGGGCTGAGAAAATTGAATCAGGCGAAAAAGAAAAAAGTGCAAAGAGTGCCTTCAAATACTCCGCTTTTCTCCTTGCCCGTATGGAAGCGCTTGGCATTGATCCGGAAACCGGTGAGCGTCGGATTGAGGACGATATCAAAGAATTAAAAGAGCGGAAAGATATGCTTGCAGGCATCACAGGACTTGTGAGCGAGGAAGAGGTAGAACAGAGCCTGAATGAAGCTGAGGAGTCGCTAAAACAACCAACAACAGATTCTGTACTAAGCATCCGCGGTATCTTCCGCCATCTTGCATCATCCAAGAACTTCCAGGAATTGGAAAATATCTATTCCTCAGCAATCGGCCGTATGAGAACGGGGTTTGATAGAATGCGCGCTCTTGTATCGTGGCAGCAAATTACACCGCAGGCAGAAGCAAAAACACTCTTGCAGGCAGATTTGGCACGGAAACTCGAAAGTACGGATGCCGAAGACCAAAAAGAGGCAATGCTCATGTTATTGGATGAACAAAGGAAAGAGCTCTCCGAATTACTTGAAAAGCTATCCGAGGAAGAGAAGAAATCTTATGAAGATAAGCTGGATCAACTTGAGGTTAAGCTTGGTGCAGCCGAATCCACGGATGATGTGAGAAAGGTTGCTATGGAATTCTCAGTGATAACGATGGAAATTGAGGAGGCTTTGCGGAGCGAGAAAAATATCTTCCAGAAAATGATTTATCGCATGCACGATTTCCTCGGTCGCTCTTCCTAATATGCCAACACAAGCACCAGCGCCGGCAACCAATCAAATCCCGAATGGGATGCCTGCATTTGATGATAGCCTGGCTGCATCGGAAGATTTGCTGATTGAGTTCTTTGATTTCTTCGATCGCACAGTTGATGATGTTTATGCATACATCAAACACAGAACTCGTGTACCGGAAGTTGCAGAGGATATTACGCTCAAGCTCTACTTCAGCCTTTTGCAGCGTCGCAGGTTCTTCTGGTGGAGAAAACGGGCAGATCAGTCGCAGATATTCACTATGGCGGATAAGGCAATAGGGGGCGGTATGCAGTGGCAGGAGGCAGCTTCCGGAGATGCATATGCAAAGGAGATAGCACGTTCGATGCCGGGGGATACGGATGAAGAGAAACTCATAGCATCGCAAGCTTTGCTGAAAGCATTTAGAAATATGTCACAACGCGAGCAAAAGATGGCAATTATCCTATTCTTCTTAAAATGGCCATTAAAGAAAGTCTGCGAGGTGTATGACGCAGATAAAAGATCTGTGGAAGATTCCCGTTCGGGGCTTTTGTACAAACTTTTTGATGAGCTTAAGGGAGAGAACATTCTGAAGGAAAATAATGTAAAAAGCATTCTTGAAAATGTTCAGTGCGTTCCTGTTGATGAAAGTAAAAAGGCAGAACTGCGTGTTGCTATTCTAAATAAATTCAGAACTGCACAGCTCTCCAGCCTGCGTTATGTAATGCCTGTTGCAGCAATTCTGCTTTTGGTCACAACTGGCGTTTCCGGGGTTGGATATGTATCCGTGTCTCCGCTTTCCGCACAAAAACAGATTAGGACAATGGCAGCCGCGGAAACTCTTCTCCTGCAAACACAAAAAGATACGTTGAATATTCTTGCCCATGCGGAAGAAGTTAGCACCGGTGTTGCAAGTACATACGCAAAGCGCGAAGTTGCAAACATTGCACTTGATCTCGCAGGTCCTGCAATTGATGAACAGATTCAGCTTGAGTACGAGATTTACAATTCACTTAAGAACATGAGTAGGAAGGCTGTATCTGGTATGATCAGAGGGCTTGCTTCGTTGTTACGATAGTAGCCGTGTCATCCTGAGTGATTTTGCCCGGAGCGAAGCGGAGGGCAAAATTGTATCGAAGGATAGACACGGCGGTTGATGTACAATACGTGCAATGACAATCCTTCTATCAATCCTTCTACTAGTTCTCGGCTTCGCAATTCTAATAAAAGGAGCAGACTGGCTTGTGGATGGCGCTTCATCAATTGCCTCATCTCTTGGCGTTTCTGACCTGATGATCGGTCTGACTGTCGTCGCATTTGGAACTTCTGCGCCCGAGCTTTTCGTGAATGTAGTTGCAAGCATTCAGGGACATGCAGATATTGTGATGGGGGATATTGTAGGGAGTAACATCGCAAATACTTTTCTTGTTCTTGGAATTGCTGCAGTGATTGCGCCGCTTGCCGTACAATCAAGCACAGTGTGGAAAGAGATTCCGTTAAACCTCCTCGCTGGAATCGTTCTGTTTGTAATGGCAGGCGATCTTTTGATGGATGGCTCAGGCAGCATCATTTCACGCTCCGAGGGCGTGGTATTGATTTGCCTTTTCGCAGTCTTTTTGTATTACACATTTGGTCTTCGCCATGGAAACGGGCTGAAAAAATCTAAATCAAAAATGAGGCTCCCAATGGCCATCACATTGGTGCTCGTCGGATGCGTTATGCTTCCTGTTGGAGCGCACATGGTGGTTCGCGCGGCAGAAACTATTGCTACAATCTTCGGCGTGAGTGAGGCGCTGATAGGACTCACGATTGTGGCGCTCGGAACCTCACTACCAGAGGCTGCAGCTGCGGGTGTTGCTGCATGGAGAGGAAAATCAGATATAGCAGTTGGAAACGTAGTCGGGAGTAACATCTTTAATATCTGCTGGGTTCTCGGTATCTCCGCAATAATCCGTCCGGTAGCGTTTGAAGCTGATATGACTGTTGATCTGCTAATCGTCGTGTTTTCCTCACTATTCCTATTCGGATTAGTTCATCGGGGGCCCCTTTATCGGCGTTTCCTCTTTTTCTGGAAACAGAAGATTCCAGAGTACAATCTTGTTAAGCACGAGGGCATTGTGCTTATGATACTTTATGTGATGTATATTGTTTATATTGGGGTGAGGGGGTAAAAGAAAAGCCCGATTGCCACCGTATGGCAGCATCCGGGCTTGCTTTTTGACTGCGATTGATCTGCCCCCGACGTGCGGCATCCGAATCCTCAAGTTGAAGATTCAGGATGGGCACGCCGGGGAGGAGATTACGCGGCAGTTTTCGGTACGAAGCTGCGCAAGTATCTTCCCGACATGGCAATTGAATCCATGTTCTGGTCGGGATTGCCTTCGAGTTTCTTGTGTTCCATCTCGATGTTGATGGGGCCGCTGTAGCCGCCATCCACCAGCACTCCAACTAGCCGCCCCCAGTCGACATCGCCATAACCGGGCATGACAGGTGTCGTCCATTCACTGGAAGGCGCCATGATACCGACTTTATCCAAGCGATCGCGGTCGACTCTCAGGTCTTTCGCGTGGACGCGGAAAACCTTGTCGATGAACGCTTTGAGCGCCGCGATGTAGTCGATATGCAACAGAACCAAATGGGACGGATCGAACTCCAATCCGAAGCATGCGGAGTCAATGTCGCTGAACATCCGCTCCCATACCTGCGGCGTGGTAGCCAGGTTTTGTTTATTGTCAAATAAGTTGGTTACTTATGGCATCATCACGGCGTCGTATTCGTACGTCGGGTTTTCTTAGAGATGACTCTCCAAATCTCTGAGAAAACTGAGGCAGAAATCCATTTGATTCCTACTCATATCAAGTATGGTGTGTAGCGATCGTTCAGGTTCATTATTCGCAGTGATCACACCGATGGATCTCTTGGTGTTCTTTCTGCGTAAAATATGAGCAAGGTGATCTGTGCCAATGAGAATGACATCCGTTTTTAACCCTAAACAATAGTCTTCACGGTCACGATTATTCGGCTCGCTGGCTTTCTCTCTATACTCATCTAGAAGCCAAGCAACATCACTTTTTAGTTCGCATCTACCAAAAAAATCAGATTCAATTCGTACTTCACTCTCACCAATCTGACAGAAATCAACCGACTGTTTTTCGGCGCATAGCTTAAGGACAGAATTTGTTAATTCTATTATACCATGATTTTTTTGGTGCCACGGGCTGCCAACTATCATACCTTGTTCTCGTGAGCTGGAAAGTAGGCTGCATTAGGCAAATGAGCAAAAAAGATCGCTTTCTTTGGTACGCCAAAGACAGTACAGTGAAAACATAAAAATCAGGGTATTAAAGAGGCTCAAACTCACTCTGCCATATCATCCGATACGTTCTCTCTCGATTCCTCAGCTAACCTGCGAATTTGTGCATTAACTTGAGCAAGAAAATTTTGTTCTCTTTTTTGATCATCAATAGCATCAACCCATTCAGGATCGTGCTCTTGTAGAAAAGCGATTAAATCATCCATACTTTCGAATCTCTCAGGAATATCGACATCTTCCAAATCCCTAAGCATCTCTTCTGCAGCAACTTTGTCAGGCATAATTGTTTCGTCTCGTGCAGTCGTACGCAAATACGAAGAAAAATCAGCCGGAAATGTAATCGGTTCGGGTTCCCCTGTAGGAGGTCGTGGTGGCACACCAGTTGGCATAACTGCTTTGGGGTATTCAACTAAGTCTACATTATCATGTTTTACTCTGCTGTCAAGAGTCAAATTCCGGGGATTGAGTGCAGATTATGGTGAGTAAAAACACATAGGATACAATTGAAGCACTTGACGATGTAATGACATGGCTCACCTTATCAAATTCACTGAGAAGGATTTTGCGCATCTTCCACCTGAGGAGTGGCCTGCCGTGAAACGTGTTGTTTACAAAAAGGACTTCCAAGAAATCATTGTGAATCTCAGAGACAAACACCATATTCCACCATTCGAACCGGTGCCGGATTTTCGAAAGTGTGAAGACGGAAGTAGTGGCGACAGTCCGCTTCTTCGACCTGTTGGAGCATGGTTCTTGCATTACAATTTCGATACCTCACTTGCAAGAGATATTGAGGAAGTTCTACGAGAGAAAGTGCTGCCAGTCGGATGGGCTTTTATGTATATTTTCACGAAGTTCAATCATCTTTTGTGCGTTGATGACAACAATCATGAGTTAAACGTGCGACCGCCCACAGATAAGGAGCTCAAGTGGTTTGCAGACCAGTTTACAGAGATTGAAAGGCAAGACGCTGCCGGTGAAGAGGGAGCAGAAAAAAAGCTCGAATGGCTTCGGTATTCGTTCTGTCACGGGCGCGGCATCTCTGCCGAAACTCGTGGCAAAAATGTTGTTGTGACGATTTCTCCCGAAGCAAAGAGGAGGGACATTAAAAAAGTGATCGATGCAACAAAACCGTTTCGCAGGTTCTTCAAAAAAACCGGTCAAGAGAAAACCGGATCAGTACGTGAGGACTTACTAGACGAAATGAACTATGCAATCATGCTCCATCGTGAAGGGAAGAGCGACCGCGAAATCTCTTCAGAGCTCCAGCGAAGATATGAGGAGTACCTTCGTTGCGCCCGCAAGGAAGGCAAGAAGGCCATCCCAAAAATTAAGAGGCAGGGTGACTTTTCCCTCGCAGGCGTCCGGAAGCTGACTGAGCGAGCCAAAAAACTTGGTTTTTAACTGTGACATGAAATTGCGAATTCAGAGTCACAAATGTTAAACGAACCTTCTCTATCGTTATCGTCGAAAACTTCAAAACGAAGTAATGACGATGACGCAAGAACAACAGAGGCCATGGAATAGAACAATAACATCTGCCCGTGGCATTAAGTGGCAAATAGTCTTTGCAGAATCCTCCGAGGACGCGGATCGCGCTCTCGACGAGGTTGTGGCACGGGTACACCAATTCAGCAAGCAACTTTCTTCCTCAGCATCATGAGAGTCTCGGAGGTCAATATCGTGCCTGTAAAGCCTCAGGATGGCCTCGTAGCCTTTGCCTCATGCGTCATTGAGGGAGCACTCTACCTCGGTTCGATCGCTGTTTACACACGCCCTGACGGCGGCTATCGCCTCGTCTACCCAACAAAGAAGATCGGCGACCGCAACCTCCCGATCCATCACCCGATAAACCGGAATACAGGAGAGGAGATCGAAGAGGCTGTTATCTCTCGTCTGAGAGACGTTTTGCATACCTGACCCCTTTTAACCATGGCAAGAAGTCACGAAAATCATTCGGAATACTACTTCGTCAAAGTGCCGAAGAAACTTCTCATGGACATGGCACGATCAAGTAAGCTCTCAGAAGCTACAAGGGTGCTCTCTATCGTTCTCATTCAAACCCACGGGTGGCACAAGAGTCATGATCGTCTTGCACAGACTAAAATTGCCGAAATGACAGGAATGGAGCCACCGAACGTTCATCGTGCGCTTGAGAAGCTGCAGAAAGCTGGTTTTGTGGGTGTTAGAGGAAGAAAGCATAGAATGAAGGTTATCGGATTTGATAATCCAGATTATCAGTACAAGGAATACGGATTATCCAAAAAGATCGACACAATAGATACTCGTACTAAAGAAACTATTACGAAAGAAGTTGGCATCAGCCGTCGCACAGAATCCCTTTTTGAGTCCATAGACAAAATGTGTCAAGAGCGAGGAATGAAGAACCGTATGACCCTTGCTTCATTTGATCCTGTAGCTGAAAAGTATGGGGAAAGACTTAAGTTGAAAGCTGAGGCACGTCGCTGCATCGAATTTCTTCTTGAGAAAGGTAATAAGATACTAAAAACCACAACAATTGATCGGTGGTGCGAACGATCTGTAAAATACCAGAAACAAGAAGAAGAGAAGCTCTACGAGCAAAAGAAAGATAATGTACGTTCTCAACAAAAGAGGACGAAATCAAAGTCTAGCGCCCGCATGGAGGAGCTTGATCAGAAAAAGAAAGAGCTTCTTGATAAAATGTCCATGCCTCCTGTCAACTATGACGAGTTAAAGGCTGCAGAAAGTTAGTGATATTTGCTAAGTTGACAAACATCATGCCACCACAAACTGGAAGCTGGAACAAGATCACCAAGAGAGAACTGGATTTTGTGGACAACTACCGTCTTACTGGCAATATAACGCAGGCATACATCGACGCAGGATATAAAGTTAAGAGCCGGCAAGCGGCTTCAGTGTGTGGTAGTAAATTGCTTAAAACTGTTAAGGTTCAGCAAGTTCTCACAATACCCACGAGAGCCAAGGATATGACCATTGATCGGATACAGGAGGAGTTAGGACGCATAGCTTGGAGTGAGCCAAGGAATGAATTGAGCTGCCAACAGAAACTTAGGGCTCTGGAGCTCCTTGGGAAATCGCTGGGAATGTTCAGGAAAGAAAAAAAGCATCAAGAACTCACGACAGTACAGATTCTCCAGATCACGAAGGAGTGCGAGGAAGAGAATGCTAGGCAGTAAATATGTTCTTGTATAAGCCGATCTCTTGCTTACGCATTTGCATCGCGCGTGTGCGCATCATTTTCAAAAGTTCGTATAAGTCTTACTTACGCGCAATCATGAGAATGTTTGGCTTCCGTATGCGGAATACGAAGTGCTGTACTTGACAGAGGATTTTCAGAAAAGATGATTAGACCATCTGAGTGCCGTATTTTTGGCTTGCCTACATTGGCAGGTTTATTCGATTTTCTGCCTTAAACAAAAAGCATGCTTGGAGCCTCATTTTCGTATCACGAAGACGAAAGAAGCGAATTAGTACTGCTTTCGACGTAGGTGGATCGTTCCATGTTGTATGTCAACGTGCGTGTCCATACGTTTTTGGATTCCTAGGCTACAAAAAAGTTCATAAAATCCCCAACCTCTTTTTGATGTACGATGATCCGTCGAATAAACCTTCAAACTCGAATCTGTCACCCTGCACCGACCGGCACTTCCATTTTTTCTCGAGCCGCTCTATGGTTCCCATATCGCATGGAATGGTGAATTTGGGATTCTTGCACGAGAATATGAGCAACTCTGAGCCGTCAAGCATTTTTTGGCGTGAAAACTCTCCGCCGCCTATGCACCTAGGAGATTCCTGTTCTTGCAAGATATCGAATGCCTGTAGCGACAATGCAGAACCTCCTACGATTAACAAGAGCAAGCCTATAGTTGCGGCGGTCTTTGGTTTCGAGAATTTTTGAATGATATTCCTCATGGTCGGACTGGGAAGGAATTGGGAGTCCGAGTGAGAGAGACATACACAAGATGGGACGCTCAACACTCAGGCCACACGTCCTTCGGAGGTTTCCCTCTTTAGCAACGAGTTCTGAGGCGAACGCCCCATTTTATTGCTAAAGATGGAAAAACGATGAAATACCGAAGTCGTGTGGCAATCACATTATAACATCATCCCTGAGGTTCTTGCAGTCAGCCTAATTGACGACTTGCCCCTTTTTTTCTCATTGCAATTTCTTCATCCACTCTCTTTTTCTCGTTTAAAACACTAAGTTCCATACGTCGCACAAACTCATCGGCAAACTGCTCAAGAGTGGGATCTTGTTTCCATTTCTTGATTGACTCCTTTTTGCGTTCATATGCTTTCATGAGTCCGTATTCACCAGTCACAACACCAGTACTAGACAGTATTGCAAAGAGCTCAGCTTTATATGTTTCATCTTTACCGTACTTTCTGACGAATGCTTTAGTTACATCACTTGTCATTGCAGCTTGTCCATATGCACGTAATACAACAAGGACTGTATCAGCATCCCTATTAGTTCCCGAGTCGATCATTTTCTTCAGTTCATTACCAATTTCCCCATCGAGAGAGAAGGAAAGCGATTTAAGAAATTCTCCTGCTTCATGCTTGATGTGGTAAGAATCACCCTGAAACCAAGGAATGATTGCCTGAATGACTTCCTTTTCTTTTTCACGCAGTACATTGTCCAAGTTGTAAAAACTGTGCGGAATGGATTGGTAACTCCAATCAATTTTTTTGTCGGCATTTCTCTTTTTTGTCTCCTTCCGAACTCGTTTCTCAAAAAATCGAATTACGCTGGATGGATTCTTCTTTGCAATGTGGCTCAATAGTTGCTCAGATTCTAAGTCAATTGTTCCAACTTCTACTAATGCACCAAGAATATGCTGCACCTCATTGTTGGGTAGTTTTGCGATTATCTTATCTCCACTAAACCCCAATTTATGAATCCATGTTGTGTTTCCTAACTTAGATAATGCTTTGATTGCTTTTGGAATGTATCTCAGCGCTGATTTGTTTTTCCCATAACCTTCTGACGCATTTTCAATAATTGTCATAAGTGCACTTTCATCTCTTCTCTTGACTGCTTTTTTAAATATCTGATCAAGAGTAGCTAATGGAACTTGTGAATAAGCGTAAGCAACAGAACAGGCATGCATGTTTTTCATATTTCTCACCCAATTTTTTATAAGCGCTACACCCTGTTTTTTTGAGCGGCTTTTAAGAATGCCTCTTAGAGCCGGGGTAATGAATGCATCAGTTAGTATAACGTGACCTTCTCTAAGAATCCCTAGTACAAAGCTGGGCTTCCTTCTTGCAAGTTGCAAAAGAAAATGCCTGAAATAGTTGTATTGTCCCCATTTGTCTTCTGTGTAACCTGCGGCGATTTTCGCAATCATCTCTCTCCAGTACTTTTCTGTCTTGGGATTTACTTGATCAATATATTCTTTTAATTGTTGCTCACGATCCTGTTGCGCCTTGCGCCAACCTTTACGCCCAACTAGATCATTACCAACCAGAGTTTTGTACACCTGATAGCTCTCTTTCTTTCTTATCAAAGAGCGTAACTTCTGAACTCTACTCTTATCTAAGTTAGGCATCCTACTATTCTTGTGTCGCTCCACTAAGAAATCGAGTTTATCTTCTATTAAACGTACAACTGAATGATAAGCATCCGGGATTATTTTGATGCAAAAATCAAAAACTTTATGGGTATCTGATGTGATCATTTCTTTAGTTTCGTTGTCGTACACGCCCCGCATAGGTGTTTCACTTCCACGAAACATTGTTTTTACGATTACAGCTCTTTGATCGGAACTTTCTGAACACGCGTACATTTGCTCTAGCAAATTTAGTGCACTTCCTCTCATCTGTTTAACCTTTTGTGTTATGGGAAGAGCTCCTGCTCTGATTGTTACTGTGTTCCAGTCTTCCTGAGAAATTCCTTCATAATCTGCATTAAGAATCTGCTGGAGTACACAAAGTACAGGTGTTACGTGCTCACACAGATTCTTCGGCTTCCAATCACCAAGTTCAGCAAGAATCTCACTCTGTATGACAAAACTAATTCTGTCTTGGCTCACAAGTTGATATTTACAAAGTCTTTCAATCGATTTTAATGCTTTATCACGAACTTCTTTCATCATTGATAGCTGTAGTTTAAGGAGTAAAGAGAAAACCTTTCTAGGATTTTCATACTTGAGAATCTCTAACGTTTCTATGCATTCCTTTTCGACATCAGATATTCCTGCTCCAGCCAACTCACCTAGAATTGTCTTTATGGGCTGTGGCTTGAGATCCTTGATGTGCACTAGAACTCCCTGAATAAAATCGAATATGTCTACCCCGGCTGGCATCTTGTTCCCAAACCTCTTCAGATAATCATTCAAATGCTTCAGGCTTTCGCATATCTCATTAAGAGAATGGGATGTAATTAGAGACTTAAGAAACTCCGAGCCAAATACTCTTTTCCCCTCTTTTGTATACTGTAGCATTCTTGCTATGTACTCGAATCCCATACTTGCTTGCTTGATATGATCCTTCATGATTGCATGAAATTCTGTTTTAATGATTTCAAAAGACTCCTTGCTGAATCGTGCGAGTTCCTCTTCTGGCTTGTATAACACATCATGTTCCATCTCAGACCATGCATGATATAGAACAGTTGTAAGTTGAACCTCACATGACATATTCCTGAACTCTGCGTACTCAGATAATTTGAGTTTTTCTTCGCCAAATGAGACAACAACATGCGTAGCGTTGTATTCTTCTTCACTATAGTGTCTCTTATATGACTTGATGTTTTTGTTTCCGAATTCTCTATAAATACAATCTACGAACTTATCAATATCACTGTCGAGATAGAAAATGACTCTGCATCCAGCAAGATCATCTATGTCGCTTGGTTTCCTGGCACGAACCTTTTTCTCTTTCAATTTTCTTGCAAGTGAAGGCGCTCCTTTAGCTCTGTTAGTTACGACTTGGTAATTGAAGCTATGGGTTTGTAGCAGATTTTTGAGAACATTCTTGATTGCTTTGGAGAAACGCAAATACACGCTCTTTTCCTTCTTGTACTTGTCGACGATCTTCTGGTCATGGCTTTTCATGCAGACATTTTAGCATTTTAGAATGCTCGGCAATTTCCTAAATACAAAGAATTGTCTGGTAGACTGAATATCGTGAAAAATGTAGTGATTCCAAAGAAGCGTGTTGCACTCTACGTCCGCGTCAGTACTACCGAGCAGGCTGAGAAATACGGGAAGGATGCTCAACTGAGTCAAATGAAGAAGTGGATTGCGGCAAATGAAGACCTGTATACGTTCAACGAGAAGCACGTCTACATTGACGAAAATTTTTCCGGTGCTTCAGAGATCGAGGAACGAAAAGAATTACCGAAGCTCTTTGAGGCGGCACGGAAGAAGGAGTTTGACGTCGTTCTTGTGTGGAAGGTTGACCGGTTCTTTCGTAAGACGCGTGCACTCCTCAATGCCATTGAAGAGTTGAAAGCCATGGGAATTGGATTTATTTCCACGACACAAACGGAAATAAACACGACGAGTACCATGGGAAAATTCATGTTAGGACTTCTCGGAATTATTGCGGAGATGGAGAGAGATTTGATTATGGAGCGTACGGCGATTGGCAGAATGGAAGCAGCAAAGAAAAACAAATATGTTGGCGGTATGCACACCTATGGCTATAACATTGATCCGAAAACTCAGGAATTGAAAATTAACCCCGAAACTTCGAAGGTTGTACGCAAGGTTTTTCATTGGTTCGTAAAGAAGCGCTGGACAACGTACCAGATTCAGAAACAGCTCAATGCTATGAACATCCCGACGCAAGCCGATCTCGAAGATCGACGACTCAAGAAAGAGAAATCAAAGTCGCAGAAAAAAGGTAAGAAGCGTCAGACAAACCCTGAAAACTACTGGCATGACTCAACGGTTGGTCGCATCCTGCGAAACGAGGCATACACAGGCAAGTACTACTTTGGTAAGAAAACTCGAAGGTTTGATCAGGAGACAAAGAAGTGGCAGGAAATCAAAAACCCTGAGGAGGAATGGATTCCTCTTACATGCCCACAAATCATAGACAAGGGAACGTGGAAACTAGCGAAGGCTATCCTCAAGCTCAACGCACGAACACAGAAAGTGGGAAAACATACCTACCTCCTCTCCGGCATCGTCGTCTGCGGACGGTGTGGCTCCCCTTACGGGGGCTACATGCAACCGAAGCACAAAACTAAGAACGGAAAACGCGAACTTGTGAGCAAGCTCCCGCACTACCGGTGTCGACGATCAAACTGGACGAAAGGGAGTAAACGCTGCATGAACAGGCAAATCTCGGGCACCATCCTCGAAGAGGGTGCTTGGGCACAGGTCAAAGAACTCCTCTCCAATCCTACAGTCTTCATGCGACGAATTGAGGAAGAGGAGCGAAAGCGTGTGAATGTGAAGGAATTGGAAGAGCGACGCGACGAAAACCAGAAAACAATCGACGAACTCGACAAGGAGTTTGAGCGCGTCACGCTCTTGTTTCAGAAGGGCATGAAGTACACGCGCAAAGGAGAACTGGAAAAAGAGGTCGAGAGGATAACGGCGGAGAAACTCCGACTCGTACACGATCAGGAGGCAATTGCGGCGCAACTTCTTGATGCCGAGGAGAAACGAGAGCGACTGGCCTCCGTGAAGGACTTGGGAAAGAAGTATCTCCATGCTCTCGATAACCTCGATTTCGAGACGAAGCGCACGATCCTGCATGACCTTATAAAGCGGATAGTAATTGATGGAGAAGAAATTCGCCTAGAACTCCAGATCCCCAGCCTTTCTGGGCGAAAGGGAGGAAATAAAGTTAGCAACCTGTATGGTGCCACGGGGAGGAATCGAACCTCCGACCTCGGGCTTATGAGTCCCGCGCTCTAACCAACTGAGCTACCGTGGCAAAACCGGTGATGCAATCCATTTTAGCGTACATCTAAAGCATTCGCATCACCTACGTCTTTGCTTATAAGCCTGCCCTCTGCGATTAATTTCTGTAACAAGAAATTGTTTTTCTCTCTGCATCCAAATTCCCAAAACACGCCACCCACCAAAACGGAAACGGTGAGTAAGCGGTGGTTCATTTTTAACAGGTTCTGCAGCATCCATCGGATTATCCAAGTTAGCATACCATCGCAGCTTCTTTAGGATAGCCTTGCGCACCTTATGATCTAGCTTCTCTAGGTCACGATTGGCGCTTCGCGCAAATATGAAGAATGATGAATCAGTCATATTTCTCTTCCAATTCCTCAAGCGATACTACATCACCCCTTTCATATTCAGCCAATGCTTTCTCTGCCCTTTTTTGGGATGGAGTTTTCTTCACAAAACGCTGCAGGAAGCCGAATATCCCCTCATCAAAGGGAAGAAATATCCCACATGGTTTGCTCCCGCTCATGATGATAGTAAGAAAATTCCCCTTCTTAAATTTCGTGAAGTTATGCAGGAGATCCCGTGTTGAAGCATGTTGTAGAGCATTCAGTATCATGATGTACTCATCATATAGGAGTATGTCATACGTGTCAAACGAATGTATAACGATTGTATAACGCCTGTACGGATTAGAATATAGAGGCATAGGAAGATAGAATACAATTCACTCATGCAAGTCGCCCTCGTCCATGAGCTCCTCACCATGCGTGGTGGCGCGGAGAGAACACTGAAAGTCCTTGCGGATATGTTCCCCGAGGCGCCTATCTACACGCTGCTTTATGACGAGAGGAAATTGGGGGATTGGTTCCCGAAAGAGAGAGTCAGGACTTCACGATTGCAGAAGTATGCATGGATTAGCAAAAATCATCATTTGTATTTGAGGCGTTTTTCGAAAGCTGTTGAGTCGTTTGATTTTTCAGGGTTTGACCTCGTAATCAGTTCATCATCCGCGTTTGTGCATGGGATCAAAACAAAGCCGGGGACGAAACATATTTGTTACGTACACAGCCCTGCAAGGTACCTTTGGGATAGAACTCATGATGTGCTAGAACAGGCCAAAAACAGGCTACTTGGATTTCTTCCATACACATATCTTACACATGTTATGTGTATGCTAAGGAAATGGGATGCATCAGTTGCAGATCGTCCTGATGTTTTGATTGCAGCATCAAACGAAGTCAAACGACGCATCGAGCTCTATTGGAGACGTGAGAGTGAAGTCATATATCCTCCGGTTGAAGTAGCCGATTTTGCGCTTTCGGAAGCCAAAAGAGGGGATTCGTACATTATCGTTTCCACCCTGGTTCCATATAAAAGGATAGAACTTGCGATCGAGGCATGTAATAAATTGAAGAGAAATTTGAAGATAATCGGTGACGGTCCGTACAGGAAAAAACTGGAAAAGATTGCAGGGCCGACAATTGAATTTCTTGGATATCAAAAACATGACGTGCTCGTCAGTGAATTGCAGAATGCAAAAGCATTTATCTTCCCCGGGGAAGAGGATTTTGGCATTGCGCCTGTGGAAGCTATGGCATGTGGGACTCCGGTGATCGCTTATGGAAAAGGGGGTGCGTTGGAGACGGTGGTTGGTGGTGAGACTGGGATTTTCTTCAAAGAACCTACATCTGATTCACTCGCAAAAGCGATCGAGGAATTTGAGGGACGGGAGTTTGATGCAAAAAAGTGCAGGGAGAGAGTGGAGTTATTTTCTAGAAAAAGGTTTGAGGAAGGCATACTACGCCTTCGCTACCAACGTCCCACCAACAACAATCAAAATCGATCCGATCAATAATTGAGGTACCCTGACCTGTTTCCATTCTGCAAAAAGCCAAAGGGCAAGCAGAACGGATATCAGAGTATTCATATTGAAGAGTGGCACTAGCTTTCCGAGAGGCATCTGATATTGGGAGAGTGCAATGGCAATACAACCCGTACCAAGACCCCAAAACAAACCCAAAAGCCCCGCATAGGCTCCGGATCTTAATGAAAGAGGTTGTTCCGGAATAATAATGAAAAATACTACCCCAACCATTGCGGTCACGATTCCAATTATTATCAAATACCATCCGATACCAATTCCAGCTTGGGTACTCGCCTTTGTGAATAAGTTCGAAATACCGTACAAAAGTGCTGCGAAGAGGCCGCCGATTATGAGGCCGGTTGTTTGAGGAGACATGGGGGGATTATATCAAATTCCAAGCACCAAATCCCAAAAGAATTCCAAATTCCAAATCTCAAAGAGTTTTGGAATTTGAGATTTGAGATTCTTTTGGTGCTTGGAATTTGGTGCTTTATAGCAATACACCCTGCCCTTCCTCCGGAACCCCAATCCCCACATGCTCATACGCAAGCGCAGTTACAACCCGCCCCTGCGGAGTCCTTTTCAAAAACCCGATCTGCAAAAGATACGGCTCGTAAACTTCCTCCAGTGTTTGCTCTTCTTCAGCCGTTGCAGCAGCCAAAGTTGAGAGCCCTACAGGTCCGCCTGCAAACTTTTCAATGATTGTTGTGAGAATTTCGCGGTCGGTTGCATCAAGTCCTCTCTCATCAATATCAAGCGATTTGAGTGTGCTTTCGGCGCGATCGAGATTTACAGAGTTTTCCCCATTGGTCTGTGCAAAGTCGCGTACGGCTCTGAGGATTCGATTCGCGATCCGTGGAGTTGATCTGCTTGAGCATGCAATTCGGCGAGCCGCTTTAGATTCGATTGAAACTCCAAGAAGCTTTGATGAGCGCTCAACGATCGAGGTCATTTCCACATCATCATAAAAATTTAATTTGAAGGTGTGTACAAAGCGGTTTCTAAGTGGAGCGCTGACTGAGCCGACTTTGGTCGTCGCGCCGACCAGTGTGAATGGCTTGATATCAATTCTCATTGAACGTGCCGAAGGCCCTTTGCCAATCATGATATCCAATACAAAATCTTCCATTGCACTGTACAAAACTTCCTCAATCGCAGGGCGCAGGCGGTGGATTTCATCTATAAACAGCACATCTCCCTCCTGCAGATTTGTGAGTATGGATGCAAGATCTCCAGGTTTTTCAATCGCTGGTCCAGTCGTCAAACGAATCTGCGAGCTCATCTCATTTGCTGTTATGTGTGCGAGTGTAGTTTTTCCAAGACCCGGAGGTCCGTGCAAAAGAGTGTGACCGAGAGGCTCAGTTCGTTCCTTTGCAGCCTGCATATAAACGAGTAGATGCTCCTTAGTCTTCTTCTGCCCTACGTATTCAATCAGCCTTTTTGGACGGAGAGCGTGCTCGAATGCTTCCGTCTCTTTGGTTTTGGATACGGGGTCAATTGCCTTTTGCTTGCGGGCTTTCTGATGCTTTATGGCCATGAGGATATCAGGTTAGCGTGATTTTGTGAAATTCTCTAGGGCAAAATATGTCGGTTATCGGTTCAGAATTTCATCGTTAGCCCTGCAATTCATTGCAGGGCTAACGCATCATTATTTCCCGAATTTATTCGTGTGGATCAAATCCGTTAGCTAACGATGAGTGAGAGTTAGATATTCAGAGAATCCTCCCCTCAACCAACACATCCACAACCCCCGGATCCGCAAGCGTAGTCGTGTCGCCAATTTCATCTTTATTCGCAATTGCCTTTAAAATTCTGCGCATGATTTTGCCTGAACGAGTCTTTGGCAGTGCATCTGCATACTGTATGTAATCCGGCTTTGCAATCGGGCCGATTACTTTGCCAACGTGTTTCCTGAGTTCTTGCACCTTCTCATCACTTTTTTCGATACCTTTATTCATTGTGACAAATGCGTAAAGTGCCTTGCCCTTAATTTCGTGGCTTACGCCCACAACTGCAGCTTCTGCAACATCAGGATGGCTTACCAGGGCGCTTTCGACCTCCATCGTTCCAATTCTGTGCCCTGAGACATTAAGCACGTCATCTATTCTTCCCATCACCCAAAAATAACCGTCTTCATCTACTTTTGCGCCGTCGCCGGCAAAATATATATTCTCGCCAAACCCGATTTCTTCTCCGCCTTTCTCGGGAAAGTATGTTTTCTTATATCGTTCAGGATTTTTCCAGACTGTTCTTAGCATGCCCGGCCACGGTTTTCTGATCACAAGATACCCGCCTTCATTCGGATCCGCCTCGGTTCCGTCTTCACGAAACACGGCTGCATCTATTCCAAAGAACGGAAAAGTGGTAGCTCCCGGTTTTGTGGTTGTTGCACCGGGCAGGGGAGTGAGCATGATGCCACCCGTTTCTGTCTGCCACCATGTATCTACAACAGGACACTTCTCTTTTCCGATCACATTGTGATACCACATCCATGCCTCAGGGTTGATCGGTTCTCCAACTGATCCGAGTATCTTCAAAGATGAGAGATTATGCGCATTAGGGAACTCATCTCCCTGTGCAGCGATCGCACGAATTGCAGTCGGCGCTGTGTAAAACTTTGTGATTTTATGCTTTTCCACAATTTCCCAAAATCTGTGCCAATCCGGGTAACTCGGAACGCTCTCAAACATTACTGTAGTCGTTCCATTCGTAAGCGGCCCGTAAACGATGTAGCTATGGCCCGTTATCCATCCGATATCAGCAGTGCACCAATAAACGTCACCCTCCTGGATGTCGAAAACATATTTATGAGTCAGAGCTGCGTAGACAAGATAACCTCCGGTCGTGTGCAGTACACCCTTCGGTGTTCCAGTTGTCCCGGATGTGTATAGGATAAACAGAGGATCCTCCGCGTCCATCACTTCCGCTTCACA
The DNA here is from genome assembly GCA_964632395.1 of uncultured Candidatus Peribacteria bacterium. Lineage (GTDB taxonomy): Bacteria > Patescibacteriota > Gracilibacteria > Peribacterales > Peribacteraceae > CAZWES01. The sequence goes on from CAZWES010000008.1 coordinate 37,138, forward strand.
CTCGGTTGATGAGCCTTCCATTTCTTCATGCCACCAAATATCACGGTCACTGACTAAATCAATATCAATTCCTGTTCGTTTGACGACGACGACCTTCTCAACTGAGTCACAGCCCTCACTCAAAGCTTCATCAGCATTTTTCTTAAGCGGAACAGTTTTGCCTCCGTGGAAGCTGCCATCACTCGTTATCAAAATCTTAGCCTCTGAATCCTGAACTCTCTTCCTCAAAGAATTTGAAGAGAATCCTCCAAAAACTATTGTGTGCACAACTCCAATTCTGCTGCATGCAAGCATTGCAATTGCAAGCTCCGGAATCATTGGCATGTACATGCAAACACGATCACCTTTCTTCAAACCATGTTTTTTCAAAACGTTCGCGAACCTACAGACTTCCGCATGAAGCTCTTTGTACGAAAACTTTTTGACAGTTTTATCTTCACCTTCCCAGAGAATTGCAGTTTGATCTCCACGTTTCTCCAGATGGCGATCAAGGCAGTTTTCACAAACATTTAATTGACCTCCAATGAACCACTTGGCAAACGGCGCTTTCCACTCCAAAACTTTATCCCATTTCTTTTTCCAGGTGACAACCTGCTCTGCCATTCTACCCCAAAATCCTTCAGGGTCACTGATTGATTCTTCGTACAACTTTTTATACTCATCAAAGCTTTTGATGTGAGCGGTTTTGCTGATATTCGGATCAGGCGGGAAAGTTCTGCCTTCCTGTAGCATGGAAGTGATGGAAGTCATGGGATTTATTGGGAAGTATGTTTTTTGTGGTCGATAGCAGTTTCTACTGTGCGATGAATTTCCTCGTTCAGATCAAGCAATTCTTCAAACCCTGCATTTTTGCCGTGTGGAGATTGGAATTGCCAGAAGTGTACGACTTTTCCAACGAGCTGTACGAATTCTCTGAGCTCCTCAAGGCTCTCGTTGTTTTCCGTCCAGTCGACGTGTTTGCTACGCAGAACTTCAAGCAGATGGAGAATGCGCCTGAGCGTCCTCATCAAACCATCCTGCAAAAGCTCCTCGCGCCTAACATCAATGCGATAGATCCTGTTCTCCGCATCATAAAAATCAGGAATGCGTCGCAAAAATGTCTGAGCTTGTCTGTATGCAACAGTTAAATCTTCCCAGTCTTTCTCTTCAAGTTTGTGATTCATGCTTGCACTCATAACTATGCGCTCACAATCTTTTCTAACTATGTGGAATCCCTCGCGGATATTGTGGAACACATCCTCGAATGCAAGCTTATGGATCTGTCGCAAAGCAATATCCTGCCTTCGCGAAACCAGCTTAGTCACAAATACTGCAAAAATGAACAAGGCCAAAATGCTCTGCAGGCCTGCAAGAAGTTTGGAGATCCCCATCGGCGTGATATCTCCGTATCCGGTTGAAGTGGCAGTGATAACGCTGTAGTAAAGTGCATTCCAGAATCGCTCAAGCGCATCCATTCCCTCAATCTGTTCCGGTCCATGACCTGGCCAGTATCCCAAGCTGAAATAGAGGAACCCGAATCCAATCGCAAGGCTCACCCACAGAGCAAGAAGCGTCTGATAAGAAAGGCTCGTGACAATATCAATGAACCGGGTAAACGGATTCCACCGATTTCCGTTCAGAAAGCCGCCTTTGTGGTGTTTCTCCATTTCTCTACATTATACCGCAAAATCCTCAAAAAACCGATACACTGATTTACCCTATGGCATGGCGATTCCCCACAGTGCTTTTGCTCTTCTGCATCCTAATCGGATGTGCGGTATCCAATGGTGGAATGAGTATTTCAGGCCAAAAGGATGTTTTAAAAGTCGCAGAGGAGTTGGGATATGAATTTGCAACTGTTAGCAATCAGGAAATTAGTTTTTTGATGAAACTGCTGCCTCAAACTGATTCACACACCGTGCGGTCAGTTGTTTTGATGAGCGAAGGCGACCGCCTTGCTGCGGTGTGGTGGGAGGAGGGGAATGAATCTGAATCGAGATTCCGTCAACTCAAGAAAAATCTCTACCGAATTCTTTCCTCTGATGCATGTGAGATTGTGGATGAAAATATTTCGCAGGAGGGATACGAGGAAATTGATCTCCTGGTATTCACGGATCCTAAATTATTTGAGGGGCGATTGGTATTTGCGAGGGTGGGGAGCAGGATGCTGGAGTTTCATGTATCAGAAAGTGATGAGAGCGCGATAATTGAGATGATTTGGGGGATTGCTGAAAGTTTGCCCTCTTTCTCCAGATAAAGTACAATATTGACGACTTACCGATATCACTATGTCCTCCCAATTTGCTGTCTACATCGAACAGGACGAAGATGGAATGTTCATTGGATCCATTCCAACAATTCCAAGTTGCCACGCAGAGGGAAAAACCAAGTCAGGGATGTTAAAAAGTCTCTGCGAGGTTGCAAAACTTTGTCTGCGTAACATTGATGCTTCATTCCTTAAAAAAACCCATTTTGTGGGTATACAGAATTTAGATATTTCTTATGCCTAAGCTAGTTCCCATCAAACCGAAGAAACTCATAAAGATTCTGCTTCGGTTAGGGTTTAAAGAACGTGATTCAGAAGGATCTCATTCATTTTTTAGGCACGCAGACGGAAGAACAACTGTTATACCTGTACACAACAGAGACTTAAGCCGTGGACTCCTTCGTAAGATATTGAATGATATTCAGCTAACTGTGGAGGAATACGATAGCTTGAGGAAGCAGAGAAGGCTCTAGAGTATGTGCTCCTTAACTGTACTTGGAATCCCACTAACAACTTCATCTATCTTCTTTTCTTCCTTCTTCAAAAACCCCGAAAGCACATAATTAGAAAGATCAACCCCCGCCTGCTGGAAACTTCCTTCCGGCATATCATCACCACGGATGCCGATCTTCAGGCGTGCAAAAGATTCTCCGATCTGCATCACGATTGATTTAAGGCCGTTGTGCGAACCTGCGCCGCCTTCCTTATTCAAACGAATCTCACCGAGCGGAAGGTCCACATCATCACAAATTACGAGGAGTTGATTTGCAGGATCTATTTTGAAAAAGTCGATGAGTTTACGAATTGCATTTCCGGAATTGTTCATAAATGTCGTCGGCTTAACGAAAAGCACTGGAACATTTCTCGACTCGCTACACCCTCCTTCGTCGGGCTTCGCTCGCTCGAAAAGAGCAGCGATTCGCCCCTCGCAGCAATCGGCAAGAAACTTTTGCTTGGGCTGCCATTCATCCGTTCCAAATTCTTCAGCGAGTTTTTCCACTGCACGGAAGCCGACGTTGTGGCGGGTGTCTTCGTATTCTTTGCCGGGATTGCCTAAGCCTACAATAATCAAGGAGGGCTTCATTGCTATAGGATTATATTGTTATATTGTTCGCCCTTCGACTCGGCTGCTCGCTCGGCTCGCGGCCTCGCTCAGGGCAGGCGCCGCTCGTGTGATTGTATTATACGCTCGGAGCCTGTCCTGAGCGAGCCCCGGAGCGAAGCGGAGGGGCGAGTCGAAGGAAACAATATAATCCTATAACAATATAATCACTCAACTTCCACAAACTCCTCCTCAACTTCATCCTCAAATTCCTGCATCTGCATCCTATCCGCCACCATCTCTGCAATTATGTCTTTCACAGCTGAACTATCCTTCATGTTCTTTGCACGTAAACTCTCCGCCATGCAAGCAAGTATTGCAGATTCAACATCCTTAGGCTTTCTTACATTCTCAATCTCTACTACTGCACCGCTGCCGATTCGCTCAATCGTTAATGTCCCGTAATTCAGGATCGTTCCGAGTATTCCTTTTATCTCGTA
>CAZWES010000009.1:0-32188 GCA_964632395.1 uncultured Candidatus Peribacteria bacterium
TCTCAAATGTCTTACCACCCCGTCCTCTCAGTCCAGTATGTTATGGACGCATACAGCATGCTGACATCACACGACATGATGCTATCCTTAGCTCACATGGATCGAAAAGAGATTCTCAATTTCCACCGGCACGCCCTTGGCAAAATAAAGTTGCATTTGACCCAGCCATTAAAGACTCGCGGGGATCTTGCGATGACGTACACGCCTGGCGTTGCAGTGCCAGCGAAGGAAATTGCAGAGAATCAGGAGAAAGTCTGGAGTTATACGGGCCGAAAAAACAGAGTAGCCATCATCTCCGATGGAAGCGCAGTGCTTGGGCTTGGGAATGTTGGGCCGGAGGCGGCGCTGCCTGTGATGGAGGGGAAAGCCGCGCTCTTTAAAGAGTTTGCTGATGTGGACGCTTTCCCGATCGTGCTTGCGACTCAGAATGTTGAGGAGATTATTATGACTGTTAAATCACTCGCACCATCATTCGGTGGAATTTTGCTCGAGGATATTTCTGCTCCGAGATGTTTTTCGGTTGAGGAAAGTTTGAAGCGAACACTTGATATTCCGGTGTTTCATGATGACCAGCACGGCACTGCAATTGTTGTTCTCGCAGCACTTATGAATGCATTGAGGGTGACAGGGCGCAGTGGCACGTCACTCCCCGCCCGAACGTGCGTTCGTACGGGCAGGCGTGACGTGCAGCGTGGAAGAATTGCAGACTCAGCCACGTCAGCAGGATCACCTTCAGCGCTGGACGAGCGTTCGATCGCTTTTTCCTCCGAAGCACGCCACAGGAGTGTCGTGCCACAAATCACCCTCTCCGGCGCCGGCGCCGCCGGAACTGCAATCACACGAATGCTCCTCTCGCAGGGATTCAAAAACATCACAGTGTGCGACTCCAAAGGAATAATCAACAGGAACAGAAGTGATTTAAAGTATGTGCACAAAACATTTATCGCTGCCGCGACCAATCCGCAAAATCTGGATGGGAACCTGGCGGATGCAATCAAAGGCAGTGATGTTTTTATCGGCGTAAGCAAACCAAACCTTGTGACAAAAGAAATGATCCAGTCGATGGCACCTGATCCGATAATCTTTGCACTCGCAAACCCGGACCCGGAGATAATGCCAGCTGACGCTAAGGAAGCTGGTGCAGCAGTCGTTGCTTCCGGCAGAAGTGACCAGCCAAATCAGGTTAACAATCTTCTCGCTTTCCCGGGGATATTTAGAGGTGCACTTGATATGGGTGCTAAGGAAATTACGGAAGAGATGAAGCTCGCCGCAGCGCATGCGCTTGCAGAGTGCGTGGAAGAACCGACTGCAGAGAGAATTTTGCCGGATCCTCTGGAGAAAGGTATTACAAAAAAAATTGCGCAAGTTATCTCTTCATTCGCCACCACCCCGCAACAAACATGCAGCCGACTATGATAAGAAGGACTGCAACGATGTAAGCAATCAGATCGGGTTCGGCGAGGATGAGGAAACCGAATAATATGAGGAGTATCCCATTCATGAGCACAGATGGCCCAAACGGGGTTCGTGGTGGGATTGATGAGCGGGGGTGGAGGGAGAAGAACATATTGAACAGTTTATAGTGTCATGCTGAGCGGAGCGAGTCCATGCGAAAGCATGGGCGAGCGAAGACGAAGCATCAAAATGCGGATATGCTTCGTCTCCGCGCTGCGCATCCTGTTCGGATGCTTGCGCTCCGCTCAGCATGACACTTTTATTCCCCCTGCACCATCTCCTTAATAAGCTGCTTGACCTCCTCACGCACCGATTCATCCAATTGATCACCCGCAATCTGCGGACCAAATATTCGCTCGATCTGTGCAATTGCTTCTGTGCTCCCTCCAACATAAATCACAATGCGCTTTGCAAGGTGGTAGATGTGAACCGGGCCTTCCCACACAATTTCCTTTTCGCCGATAATTTTTCCATCCGCACTGATTTTTGCTTTATCTACAAGCGCTGCCTCCACAGAACCGTAACGGAAGTAGCGATATTCCTCTCCTGCAATTTTTCCCATCACGCTCTCGCCAGTGAAGGGAATCTCCACTGCAATCAGAGGCTCGGGTTCCGATGTGGAACACCCTGCAAAAATCATCATCGCGATAATAATCAATCCCTTTTTCATTCCGGCATAGTGTAGCGCGGATTGTAGGATATGGCATGAGATATTGCACTAAATTTCAATTAGGTAAATGATGCTTTTGATGAGCAAAAAATGGATATCAGCGCTGATTTTGGCCTTCCTCTTCATGCATCCGGTGATACCTGCCAATGCAGAGGCGACAAACATCACTCGGTTATGTGAAGTATTTGAAAGACTGATGTCGCTCCCCGCGATGCAATCACGTGGACATCTTGAGACACTGTTCAACGAATTAAATGATATTTGCCAAAATCAATCTGGATCGTCAGTTCGTGAGCAGGGTATGAATCCATCTTTCCCAATGACTCTTCCCTCAAAAAGAAGCCCCCGCCAGGTCCCCTTCTGCCTGGATGGTTCGGAACCGCAAAACAAAGTGTGTGGTGACGCGGTACCGAGGAGTTGTACGTGGTATTGCTGGGAAAGAGGTAGGTGGGAGCTGTATCCGGAGCGGTGAAAACGCCGTATATCACAAATGGTGACCCCTCCTAAAAACCTAATTTCCCTACTTGCCCGCCGAAGCCCCGAAGGGCGAAGGCGGGACTCCCTAACCTCCCTCATCCCCTCACCCACCTCCAAATCTGCGACGCAAAAAACGCGCCCACAACAAACACCCCACACCAAAACCAAAAAGAGCCAAGAGCCGCTGCCGCTACTTGCATCTCACGTGTATGCAAGGCCGCAGAGGAAACCGTCGGGAAATCCCGCGTAACCTGCGTTCCTCCAATCAAAATATCCCCCACGAGTGGGACATAAATTGTGAGTGATAGGAGAAAGACGAAAGCAAGTACAAATCCTGCGAGGATTGCAAGAAGGGCGCGGAGATTCCTGCTTCCGGACTTCACAGGATAATTGTAGCACTATCTCCTTGACCTCAACTTTCTCTTCCTTATACTCTCCTCGTTCCCGTCAAGACTTTGATTGCGTTGAGAGATGACGGATTTGCGACTTTTCTAGGTCGTTATCCTCATCCTTCACGTTTTCTCATCATGTCTCCATCAAAAAAGAAGACCACAAAAAAAACTAAAAAGCCTCTCAAGAAGAAGGCTGTTAAGAAGATAGTGAAGAAAAAACCAGTTAAGAAGACGCCAAAGAAAAAAGTAGTCAAAAAGCCCGTGAAGGCCCAGAAAAAAACTGCTCCAAAAAAAACTGCACCCAAAAAATCTGAAACGAAGCCCAAGGCAAAGAACGTGCCGCGCAGGAAAGCTGGTGCTACATATAAATTCAAAGAGGATAAGACAATCATCCCTTCTGATGAGGTTCGTTTGCCAAGCATGAGGGGGGGGACGCCCAGCGCTTTCAAAAATCTACCGGAACATCTTCAGCCAAAACGAATCGTGGACGGGCGCGTATTTATGACAGATGAAATCTCTGACGATTCCGACTTGCCACCACTTATCACAATCCAGCTGCAAAGCTACAGATGGCTGCTTGGGGAGGGAATTTCGGAGCTAATGCAGGAGATCAGTCCAATTACGGATTTCTCCGGACGCAAAATGGAGATCCATTTTTTGGGGCACTCATACGATCCGCCAAAGTACGATCCGGATACATGCCGCAGAAATAATCTAAGTTTCGAATCAGCACTCAAAGCTACGACTCAACTCATCAACAAAGAAACCGGGGAAATTAAAGAGCAGGACGTGTTCCTGGGCTCTATTCCTCTGATGACGAATAAAGGCACGTTTATCATTAACGGAATTGAGCGTGTGGTAGTAAATCAGCTTGTTCGCTCCCCCGGAGTTTTCTTCCGCCAAATGCCGGAGAATCCAAAATTCCACGGAGCAAAGATAATTCCAAAACGAGGTGTTTGGCTGGAAGTGGAAACGGATAAAAAAGGAATCATCACATGCAAGATTGATCGAAAGAGGAAGATCCCTGTAACACAATTACTAAGAGTGTTCGGTTACGATACTGATGAGGAAATCCTTAAACTGTTTGAAGATGTATCGCCTGATGAACAAAACAGCATCCAGATAACTCTTGATAAGGACCCCATCCGAACTGTGGAAGATGCCTACCAAAGCATTTACAGAAAGATTCGCCCAGGCGACCTGGCAACTCCGGATAACGCCAAACAGCTTATCGATGGCCTTTTCTTTGACTTTAAGAAATATGATATGGGCCAAATCGCGAGGTATAAGATGAACAGGCGCTTTGGGTTGAACACTCCGAATGATGAACAGAATCGTGTTTTTCAGGTGCAGGACTGGGTGGAAATTCTGCGCGAACTTGTAAAACTAAATAGCGGAGAAGGAGTTGCAGATGATATCGATCACCTGAGTAACAGGAGAGTGAGATCTGTGGGTGAACTTGTTCAGAATAAGTTCAGAGTAGGACTTGTAAGAACGGAAAGAATTACGAAGGACAGAATGACTGTGATGGATCTGGAAACCGTCACGCCGATGCAATTGATTAACTGCAGACCAATTACCGCTGCAATGCGCGAGTTTTTTGCAAGCTCTCCGCTCTCGCAGTTCATGGATCAGACCAATCCCCTCTCGGAACTTGCACATAAAAGGAGGCTCTCTGCCATGGGCCCCGGAGGACTTTCGCGCGAGCGCGCAAGCTTTGATGTTCGTGACGTGCACACAAGCCACTACGGAAGAATCTGCCCGATTGCAACACCGGAAGGTCCGAATATCGGTCTTGTTGTTCACCTGGCAAGCTATGCAAGAGTGAACGAATATGGTTTTCTGGAAACTCCATATCGTGAAGTTTCGCAAACTGTGAAGATGAATGCAGATGCTCTTATGGGCCGCATGATGGGAGAAACGATTCGTGAAGGAAGAAATGTGGTAGCTCGCGAAGGCGAAGCTGTGGATAAGAAATCGGTTGCAAACAAAGTTGTATCCATCCTAAAAAAAGAGAAAAGGAAGGAAATTCCGGTCAGAGCATATGCAACAGGAAAAGTAATCTGCGTGGATGCAGATCAGGAGAGGCGCATCACTGCAGCACAGGCAAGCACTCTAACAAACGAGATTGGTGAATTTCTTAAGAACCGTGTTTCCGCAAGAAAAGCAGGTGAACCGCTGATAGCGGATGCTGGTGAAATCACCCACATGGATATGTCTCCAAAGCAGATCCTTTCTATTTCCACTGCTCTAATTCCATTCCTGGAGCATGACGATAACACCAGAGCATCAATGGGTACGAATATGTTGCGTCAGTCAGTTCCCTTGATTAGACCTGAATCTCCGATCGTTGGTACGGGGATGGAGAGCATTGCAGCAAGAGCGGCAGGGCATGCCACAATCGCAGAAGAGCCCGGTAAGGTAACTTATGCAGATGCAGAAGAGGTGACTGTTGTTTACGGATCAGGTAAAAAAGCTACTCACAAATTGGGCGTATTCGAGCGCAGCAATCAGGCAACTTGTTTCCATGCTGTCCCAAAAGTTCGTTCGGGAGAAAAGGTAAAGAAAGGACAGGTTCTTGCAGATGGAGCTGGAGTCGAAGGTGGTGAATTGGCACTCGGCCGTAACCTGCTCGTTGCCTACATGTCGTGGGGCGGCTACAACTTTGAGGATGCCGTTATTCTTTCCGACCGCATTGTTACTGATGGACTCTATGACTCAATTCACATCGAATCGTATGTGACTGATATGCGAGATACAAAACTTGGGCCGGAAACCATTACGCGTGATATCCCAAATGTTGGTGAAGCGAAATTGAAAGACCTTGATGAGGACGGAGTTGTGCGTCTTGGCGCAACAGTGCACGAAGGCGATATTCTTGTTGGAAAAATCACACCAAAAGGAGAAACTGAGCTAACCCCCGAAGAACGGCTTCTGCAAGCCATTTTTGGTGACAAAGCGAAGGATGTAAAGGATTCCTCTCTCAGACTCCCCGGTGGCGAAGGAGGAAAGGTTGTCGGTATTCAGATATTTGACCGATCGGAAGGTGTTGATCTTCCAACCGGAGTTATCCGACAGGTGAAAGTTTACGTTGCACAGACAAGAAAGATCCAAGTTGGTGACAAGCTTGCAGGGCGACACGGAAACAAAGGAGTTGTTTCTCGCGTTGTACCGCAGGAGGATATGCCGTTCCTGGAAGATGGAACTCCGGTCGATATTATTTTGAATCCGCTCGGAGTTGCTTCCCGTATGAACATCGGTCAGATTCTGGAAACCCACCTTGGGTGGGCAGCGCAAAAACTCGGCATCAAATTTGCTTCTCCATCTCTAAATGGAATGACGACCGAGCAGATTGGTGACTTTATGGAAAAAGCAGACCTGCCGCGCGACGGGAAAGTCCAGCTTTACGATGGACGAACCGGAGAGGCTTTTGACCACAAAACCGTGGTTGGAATCGTATACATGCTCAAGCTCCTTCACCTTGTGGAAGATAAGATCCACGCACGATCAGTCGGGCCATATTCGCTCGTAACGCAGCAGCCTCTTGGAGGAAAAGCTCAGCACGGAGGACAGAGGTTCGGAGAAATGGAGGTGTGGGCACTCGAGGCATACGCCGCAGCACACACACTGCAGGAGATGCTGACGATCAAGAGTGACGATGTAATCGGCCGCTCGCGTGCATATGAGTCTCTCGTTAAAGGTGAAGAAATCAAAAAGCCGAGCACTCCGGAATCCTTCAACGTGCTTCTGCAGGAATTGAGGGCTCTTGGTCTTAAGCCAGAACTTCTTAAGTTTAAGGATGAAGTTGAGCCGGAAGAGCGCGTGACGATTGAAGAAGGTGAAACCGAAGTTGTTGAACTCGAGACAGAGGCTGATAAAACAGAAGCGGAAACTGTGCCGGAGGAGGACAAAGTTTCGGATCTTAAGGAAACAGGTGAAGAAACAGCTGAAAAAGTTCAGGCAGGGATCGAGGAAGGAGAGGTTGATAAAAAAGAAGGCGGACAATCCATGGAATCTGAACTTAAAGAACACGTCGTTTCCGAAGATGCGCAGGAAGCCGCCTGAATAAGTTTGTCAGTTTTTAGTTGTTAGTTTTTAGTTCCCTACCCATCTCTATCATGAAATCCGTGAACAAAGTAATCCTCCTCGGCAACGTAACACGTGATCCTCAACTTAAAGAGACGCAGGGCGGGCAGTCCGTTGTGACTTTCGGCCTCGCAACAAACAGGGTTTGGAAAGATCCGAATGGCGAAAAGCAGTCGCTCCCCGAGTACCACAACCTTGTTGCATGGGGAAAACTTGCCGAGTTTATTAACGAGAATGTTACAAAGAGCAAACCTCTCTTCATTGAGGGGTATTTGAAGACCAGGAGTTGGGATAGCCCGGAAGGAACCAAAATATTCAGAACGGAAGTTGTGGTGGATAACATCATCTTGGTTGGCCCAAGACCGGAGAGTGCAAATGATGTCGTTGCTGCTAATACTTCGGAGGAGATGCAACCTGTGACTGCAGATGTTGAACCTACAGAAGAAGAAATTGCTGCCCTTTCCGTATAACAACCCCCAATATTCCCCATCACCAAATGCCCCAATCCCCCTTCAACTCAAAAAAAGCCGATTCCTTCGACGCTGTGATGCTCAGCATTGCATCGCCGGAAGATGTTCTAAGCTGGTCGCACGGCGAGGTTACCAAGCCCGAGACCGTTAACTACAGAACGCAGCGCGCGGAGCCGGATGGCCTGTTTTGTGAACGGATATTCGGACCCACAAAAAACTACCAGTGCTTTTGTGGAAAATATAAAGGGATAAGGTATGCGGGAGTCGTTTGTGAAAAGTGCGGAGTGGAGGTGACGCGCAGCATCGTGCGCCGTGAGCGAATGGCACACATCAACCTTGCAGTGCCTGTCGCACATATTTGGTTTTTAAGGAGTTCTCCTTCAAGGCTTGGGCTTTTGCTTGATCTCCCCATTAAAACTCTCGAGCAGATCGTATACTTTGCAGCTTATATTGTGATAACTGTTGATGATGAGCAGAAGGAGAAGATGTCAAACGAACTAAACTCAGATTTTGACCAAAGGAAGAAGCAAATAAAACGCGATCACGAAGAAACTTTGAAAAAGTTGAAGGAACAGAAGGCTACAAAAAGCCAGATAGAAGCACTGGAAAGCGAGGCGGCAAACAAACTCGATACTCTTAAGGAGAATCACCGTGTTGCACTTGAAGATATCGAGAACCTGTACGTTGGCGCTGTTCTTTCTGAATTGAAATACAGGGAAATCAACATGAAGTTCGGTCACATCTTCCGTGCAGGAACAGGTGCAGAAAGCCTGCGCGAGATTGTTACTCACATTGATACAGAAAAGCTTTTTGAAGATTTAAAAAAAGACCGCACGCAGGCAAGCGGGCAGAAGCTGAAGAAGATAATGAAGAGATTGAAGCTCGTCTCCGCACTTAACCGCTCAAACATTAAACCCGAGTGGATGATCTTGGCCCGCCTCCCGGTTATTCCACCGGATCTTCGACCGATGGTACAGCTTGATGGAGGTCGTTTTGCCGCAAGTGATCTGAATGATCTGTACCGCAGAGTCATCAACCGAAATAATCGTCTCAAGAAGCTGATGAGCATCGGTGCACCAGAAGTTATCTGCAGAAACGAAAAAAGAATGCTGCAGGAAGCTGTGGATACTCTTCTCAATAATTCTGCAAGAGCAGGAAAGACCCTGTTCACTGCAGGAGATAGAAGAAAGCTGAGGTCACTTTCGGACATGCTTAAAGGAAAGCAGGGTAGATTCCGCCAGAACCTCCTTGGAAAGCGTGTTGATTACTCCGGCCGTTCCGTGATTGTTGTTGGACCGGAACTTAAAATGGATCAGTGCGGCCTGCCAAAGGAAATGGCAATGAAGCTTTTCAAGCCATTCGTGATAGGACAAATCATCCAGAAAGAATTAGCACACAATGTTAAGGCTGCGGAGCGGTTGGTGTTTGAGGGGCATCGCGAGGTTTGGGACATTCTACAAGACGTTATCAAAGATAAGTATGTCCTCTTGAACCGTGCTCCCACTCTGCACAGGCTTGGAATACAGGCATTCATGCCAATTCTTGTTGAAGGACTCGCCATCCAACTCCATCCGCTTGTATGCGCAGCTTTCAATGCTGACTTTGATGGTGACCAGATGGCCGTTCACGTACCACTTTCCAAGCCGGCACAAGATGAGGCGAAGAGGCTGATGGCATCTTCCACAAATATTCTTAAACCTTCAGCCGGTGATCCAATCATCACTCCAACACAGGACATGGTGCTCGGATGTTATTTCCTCACAATGGGAAGTACCAAGGAGTCCAAAGGAAAATCTAAGAAGGGGCTGCCGGCATTCTCTTCCAAGGATGAAGCCACTCTTGCACACCAGCAGGGGATAGTGCGCTTGCAGGATTCGATTCAGGTAAGGGTGAATGAGGACGATACCCCCCTTACAGAAACAACCGTTGGCCGCCTGATATTTAACGAGATAATTCCTGAGGGATTGCCATACGTTAACGAGTCACTCACAAAGAGTAAATTGAGTAAGTTGATTGCGCTAAGCCTGGAAGAAGTAGGCCCGGAAAGGACGGTCAAATTTGCTGATGCCATCAAAAAGCTTGGCCTTAAACATGCTACAACTTCCGGTATCTCCATCGCAGCTTCGGATATTCTGGTTCCGGAAGATAAGAGCCGCATGATTGATGATGCAAACGAATCTATCGAAAAGATCAACGTCCAGTACAACCGGGGGCTCATTACTGCAGACGAACGCTACCGTCATTCAATCAAAACATGGGGAACTGTTAAAAGTGATTTGACCACTGAGATGGTAAAGCAGTACGAAGATAGCTCGCAGAATGATATTGCGTGCATGATCCAGTCCGGAGCTCGTGGTAACTGGGGGCAGGTCGCACAGCTTGCCGCCATGAAAGGCCTGGTTGCCAATCCTTCTGGTAAAACTATCGAGCTACCTATTCGTGCAAATCTTAAGGAGGGCTTCTCCGTTCTGGAGTACTTCATCGCGACACACGGAGGAAGAAAAGGTAAGTCCGATACTGCTCTTAAAACTGCAGAGGCAGGATATTTAACACGAAGGCTCGTGGACGCTGTTCAGGATATTTTGATAACGGAAGATGACTGCGGCTCAACCGATGGTCACATCATCAGCCACGAGGAAAGCGAACAGATCGGTGAAAAATTCGAGAAGCGCGTTTTCGGCCGCACACTTGCAAAGGATGTGGAGGCAAACGGCAAGACTGTTGCAAAGAGAAATGATGATATCGATGCCGAGTTGATAGAAAAGCTGGATAAGGAAAGTGTTAAAGAAGTATTCATTCGATCCATCATCACTTGTGAAACAGAGAAGGGGTTGTGCGCCAAATGTTACGGCCGCGACCTTAGCGATAACCGTTCTGTTAAAGCAGGTACTCCTGTTGGAATAATCGCAGCACAGAGTATCGGTGAGCCGGGAACACAGCTAACCATGCGTACTTTCCACATGGGAGGTGTAGCAGAAGGTTCGGATATCACACAGGGTCTTACACGTGTGGAAGAACTATTCGAAGCACGCCCGCCAAAAACTCCTGCGGTTCTCTCGGATATTGCAGGTATTGCGAAAGTAACGCACCGCGGCGGAAAAATTACGATTCATCTCACAGGTGAAGAGGGTGCAACGACCACATTTAACATGCCTCCCGGCTTTGCCGCGAATGTTAAGGAAGGACAAAAGGTCAAAGAGCGTCAGGTCATTGCCAAGTCCAAACGTGATAAGTCCACTATTCGTGCAACGATTACCGGAACTGTTTCGGCGGTTGATGATCACACCGTAACTCTGCAACACGCGGAAATAGAAGAACGCACGCACGAGTTCAACGCAAACGAAACGATTTTGATAAAGAACGGAGAACATATTAAAGTTGGTACTCCGCTAAACGCAGGACACTTCCACTTGCAGGATCTTCTTTTGAAGAAAGGAGTTTATGCGGTACAGCATTACATCATTTCTGAAGTACAACACATTTATGCATCTCAGGGGCAAACTATTAACGATAAGCACCTTGAGATAATTGCTCGCAAAATGTTCAGCAAGTTCAGGATAATTGATGCTGGCGAAACTCCGCTCCTGGTCGGAGATGTTGTGGATATGTCTTCACTTAAGAAGGCAAATCGCGAAGCCTCTGAAGCCGGTAAAAAACCTGCAGTCGCCGAGCAATTACTTCTTGGACTCTCACGCGTTTCACTCGCAACAGATAGCTGGCTTGCCGCCGCTTCGTTCCAGGAGACAATCCGTGTTCTTGTAGAAGCTTCGACAACCAATAAGATTGATCCGCTGGATGGGCTTAAGGAAAATGTGATTATCGGCCGCCTTATTCCTGCAGGAGAGACTTATAGGAGGATGTTTGTTTCGGAGGAAGACGAGGAATCCGGAGAAGAAGAAAAAGAGGAAATAGTTGCTTCTACCTAAAATCTCTAATATCTTTCAACTCCCGGATACTTAAATTCCGGATCCCGAACCATGCCAACTATTAATCAACTCATCCGGCGCAAACGAAAGACTCCTAAAAAGAAGTCGAAGTCTCCGGCTCTCCAGTACACGTGGAACTCGCTTAAGACTAAGCCAGTTGGCCTACGCCGTGGCGCACCGCTTAAGCGTGGCGTGTGCTTGAAGGTTACGACAATGACTCCAAAGAAGCCGAACTCTGCCCTGCGTAAGATGGCTCGCGTGCGTTTGACCAATGGACATGAAGTGAACGCTTACATCTCTGGAGAGGGACACAACCTGCAGGAACACTCCGTTGTTTTAGTCCGTGGCGGACGCGTGCCGGATCTTCCCGGTGTTCGTTACCACATCGTCCGCGGCACCCTAGACACAGAGGGTGTACAAAATAGAAAGCAAGGCAGATCCAGATACGGTGCAAAGAAACCAAAGAAGTAATTATCCATTATCAATTATCCATTAATCATGCAGAAGGTAAAACAATACATTCCACAGAACTCAGACCCCACAGTAGAAAAATTTATCAGCTGCCTGATGCACGGCGGAAAGAAGAGCATTGCCCGTAGAATTTTCTGGAATGCACTGGAGGCAATGAAGAAGCGAACAAAAGAAGACCCGATGGAAGTCTTTCAAAAAGCTCTCCTGAATGCGACCCCATTGATTGAGGTTCGTCCAAGAAGAGTCGGTGGCGCTGTCTATCAGGTGCCAGTGGAAGTGACTCCGAAGCGTCAGCAATCATTGAGTGTTCGCTGGCTCGTAAACGCTGCACGCGATCGCAAGGGAATGAAAATGGCAGAAAAGCTTGCACTGGAATTACTTGATGCAGCAGGAAATCAGGGTGGGGCAATTAAGAAGAAAGAAGATATCCAGAGGATGGCGCAGGCCAACAAGGCTTTTGCACACCTAGCCAAATAGAATCTTGATATTCCAATTTGGCACCTCAAAATTTCCCAGCGAGAGCTTGATTCTCTGCAATCTTTGATATCGCAATTTGCGATTTCAAACAATCCGTAGACATAAGCCATAAAAATCACCTTGCGTATTTGAGTATGGTGGACTATGGTACACCTCATGCCAACTACTACCATCATTCCCATCAAAAGGATCGAAAACGCTATTTACGTCCTGCGTGGGCAAAAAATCATGCTGGATGAGGATCTTGCCGAACTATACGAAATACCTGTGATGCGTCTGAACGAGCAGGTCAGGAGAAACTCCGAGCGATTCCCAAAAGACTTCATGTTCAAAATTTCCCAACGAGAGCACGATTCTCTGCAATCTTTAAGATCGCAATTTGCGATCTTAAAGAAAAAACGAGGTAGACACAGAAAATATCTTCCCCTTGCATTCACTGAACATGGCATTCTCATGCTCTCCTCCGTCCTCCGCAGCAAACGCGCAATCCATACGGCTTCGCGATATAAGCACCATTTAAATTGTTGGAAAAACAAAATTGATACCGGCGTAGCGATATCGCTACGCCGGTATATCGAATACATTCCATCCCATATTCTTAACACTTCCATCGCGAAGCCGTACCAGGTCAACATAGAAATCATGCGGGCATTCGTGGAGATGCGAAAGATGATCCTCTCATATTCTGATCTTTGCAGAAGAGTTGACCTACTCGAATCCAGATATGACGAACAATTCCGCATTGTTTTTGACACGATCAAAAAACTTATGACTCCGGACCCGCCGCCAGGGAATACTAGACCTCTTGCATTCCGTCTTCGGGATGATGACGAATAAAAATGATCATCAATCTATTCCCCACACATATCATGTCAACCACTTGCACAACCACCGATTTAAACGAAATTCTCCACTCAAGTTTCGGCATCCCCTCTTTCCGCCCTCTACAAAAAGAAATCATAGAAAGTGTTCTCACCGGACACGATGCGCTTGTACTCATGCCCACAGGTGGTGGCAAGTCTCTCTGCTATCAGCTTCCTTCTCTTCTGCTCCCCGGAATAACACTTGTTGTCTCTCCTTTGATATCGCTTATGAAGGATCAGGTTGATGCGCTTAAGCAAAAGGGAATTAGTGCAGAGTTTTTGAATAGTTCCATATCTTTCCATGAACAAAAGCGAATTGAGGAGAAAGCTCTGCGCGGAGAAATCAAACTCCTTTACGTTGCCCCGGAGCGTTTCCCAAACGAACACTTTCAGTCTGTACTTGATGACCTCAAAGTGAGCCTGATCGCCATTGATGAGGCCCACTGCATCTCACAATGGGGACACGATTTTCGTCCGGATTACCGCAACCTTAGAATGCTTCGGACGATGTTTCCGGATATCCCGATAATCGCACTCACTGCAACTGCAACTGAGCGGACACGGAAGGATATCGCAGAGCAGCTTAAAATGAGGAACGGAAAGATGTACGTTGCAAGCTTCAACCGTCCTAATCTCCGCTATCACGTTTTGAGGAAGAGGCGCAGCGCATTCGATGCACTCATCTCGATGTTGAAGAAAGAAGAAAGCATGCCAGCCATCATCTATTGCCTGGCACGAAAAGATACTGAAATGCTCGCATCAGATTTACAGGAAGAGGGACTTCGGGCGCTCCCCTACCATGCGGGGCTGGATGCCAGAGAACGCAAAAGCATTCAGGAAAGATTTTTGAATGATGAAACTCCTATCATTTGCGCAACAATCGCATTCGGAATGGGAATTGATAAAAGTGATGTACGCACGGTTATTCACTGGACTATGCCAAAAGACATAGAGGGCTACTATCAGGAAACCGGACGCGCCGGAAGGGATGGGAAACCGAGTGAATGCGTACTTTTCTATGGTGTGGGTGATGCGATTGTTTTCCGGAAGTTTTTCCGGGATATTAAAAATGACGAAGCCCGCGCACACGCCCACTGGCGCTTAAAAGAAATGCAGAAGTACGCAGAAAGACCGGGTTGCCGCCGTAGAAGCATTCTCATGTATTTTGGTGAAAACTTTCCGAACGGGAATTGCCGTGGATGTGATAGGTGCCTTCCTGCAGAAGAAGAGCTTGCAGTGGAAGATGAAACAGCATCACGAAGGCGAAGATCCAGAAGACGAAGCCGCAGCATCCGCAATCCTTACTCAACTTACGGCAAGACACGGATGATGATTGCACAAAAGATGTCAATTGAAGATATCGCAAGGCGGCGCGAATGCGCTCCGGGCACTATTGCAAGTCATATAGAAAATCTGATCGAGGAGGGACAGGAGATTGATATCAATTATCTCCGTCCGGATAATGCGACTTTTGAGGAAATCCGTGCAATGTTTAAAAAGATTGGAACTAGCAAACTCAGACCTGTTTTTGATGCACTTGGTGAAAAGTATCCGTTTGAGACCTTGAAGATTGTGAGGGCGATTATTAAATCGGAGGAACACTGTGAAACTCCCACCCGCTGATAGCGCAGGCCAGAGCTCGTGAACCGTTTCGTTCCTCCTTCAGCTTGATTCCTGTACCCGTAGGCAGGAGCCTGGAGGACATACTGCGATGTACCCCTATGCTACACTTGGCGTCGCTATCAGTCAATACCCACATTTTGGAGCTTTAACTTCCCCTTACCGCTATATGCCCTCCATCCCCTACTCCGATTTCCAAAAAGTAGATCTGCGCATCGGCAAAATAACAGAAGTAGAAGATTTCCCCGAAGCCAAAAAACCTGCATATAAATTGACGATTGATTTTGGAGAAGAGCTTGGCCTAAAAAAATCCTCCGCGCAGATTACAGAGCTTTACTCTAAAGATGAGCTGATGGGACGACTGGTCGTCTGCGTGGTCAACTTTGAGCCAAAGCAGATCGGGCCGTATATTTCCGAAGTTTTAACTTGCGGAGCAGAGGACACGGAGGGTAGAGTCGCACTCCTCTCGTTCGATCGGGATGATATTCCGCTTGGATCGAGAGTGTTTTAAATCGACGGGACGTAGCTCAGCCTGGTAGAGCGACCGCCTCGGATGCGGTGCCAGTCGCTGGTTCAAATCCAGTCGTCCCGACTTACAAGCCCCGAATCAGAAATGATTCAGGGCTTTCTTCTATAATCATCAAGAGGGTAAAATATGGATATGGGAGGCAACCGGACTCCACATCCGTTGCTAACCTAGGTCTGGTGATCTGCTCGACGCACCTGTCTAATTAGATCACCGGACCGCTTTTTTGTCACATGCCAATAGTGGCACGACACTCCTGTGGCGTGCCGCGTGGAAGAATAATCTCAAAGAACCTGTTTGCAGAAAATTGCTGTTGGTGCATTGGATGCTGGACAGGCACCCGGCTGCCATTTCCTCCGATGGCATGTCAGAGGACTGCCATGCCACTGATTTTTGCCTTCTTTCCCTTGTTCTCCCTCAAATTCTTCCCTAGACTGCCTCGGACTCCATTATGGACCTCAAAAACGTCAGAAACATCGGCATCATCGCGCATATTGATGCGGGAAAAACGACGACGACTGAACGTGTTCTCTTCTACACCGGAAGGACATACAAGATCGGAGAAGTGCACGAGGGGGAGGCGCAGATGGACTGGATGGAGCAGGAAAAGGAGCGCGGGATCACGATCACAAGTGCGGCTACGCAGTGCAAGTGGAACGATACGACGGTCAACATTATTGATACCCCGGGGCACGTGGATTTTACCGCGGAAGTTGAAAGGTCTCTCAGAGTACTTGATGGCGGAGTGGTTGTGTTTGATGGAAGCCAGGGTGTGGAGCCGCAATCAGAAACTGTCTGGAGGCAAGCTGATAAGTATTCCGTTCCGCGAATCGCATTCGTGAACAAGATGGATAAGACAGGTGGAGATTTTTACATGTCTCTGCAAAGCATCAATGATCGACTTAGCGAAAATGGAGTTGCAATACAGCTCCCGATCGGTGAAGAGAACAACTTTTCTGGAGTTATTGATCTGATCGACCAGAAAGCATATTCATTCAGCGGAAAACATGGTGAAGAAAGGAGTGAGATTGAGATTCCGGGTGATATGAAGGATCAGGTTAAAGAGTACACAGAGAAAATGATGGAGAAGGTCGCGGAGAACAGCAGTGATGAGTTGACAGAAAAGTATCTGGAAAATGGGAAACTTACAGTTGAGGAAATGAAGAAGGGCTTAAGAGAAGCCGTGATCGCAAATAAAATTTTTCCTGTGCTTTGCGGCTCGTCGCTGAAGAATGTCGGCGTGCAATTAATGCTTGATGCAGTCGTGGAATATCTGCCTTCTCCACTTGATGTTCCAGCGATCAAGGGAATGAATCCGGATACAGAAAAAGAGGAAGAAAGAAAAGCTGACACGAGCGAGCCGACTTCCGCACTTGCATTCAAGATCGCAGCAGATCCATATGTTGGAGTTTTGACATTCATCCGCGTGTACTCAGGATCGCTGCAGGCCGGAAGTTACATCCAGAATGTGACCTCGGGGAAAAAGGAGAGGATCGGGCGTCTGGTGAAGTTACACGCAAACAGCCGCGAAGAAGTTAAGGAAATTCAGGCTGGTGATATTGGTGCTGCAATCGGACTAAAAGATACAAAGACCGGAGATACATTGTGTGATGATGCGCATCCGATTCTGCTTGAAGAAATCCACTTTGCAGATCCTGTTATCAGCATGGCAATTGAACCAAAAACAAAAGCAGATCAGGAGAAAATGGGAGTAGCAATTCAGCGACTTGTTGGTGAGGACCCCACACTCAGAGTTGAATCGGATGAAGAGACCGGTCAGACAATTCTCTCTGGAATGGGAGAACTTCATCTGGAAGTTATTCTTGATCGAATGAGGCGCGAGTTTAGTGTGGAATGCAACTCCGGCAAGCCCCAGGTTGCATATCGTGAGACGATCACGAAGGAAGTAGAGCACGAAGAGAAGTACATCAAGCAGACAGGTGGACGCGGGCAGTACGGTCATGTGTTCCTACGCATCACTCCGCAGGAACCAGGAGCAGGTTATGAATTTAAGAACAGCATCGTTGGTGGGCACATTCCAAAGGAATACATCCCAGCTGTTGATAAGGGGATTAAGGACACAATGAGCCGCGGAATGATCGCAGGGTATCCAGTTGTTGATGTGAAGGTCGAACTCTACGAAGGTTCCCATCACGAAGTCGACTCGTCTGAAATTGCATTCCGCACATGCGCTGCAATTGGGATGACGAATGGATGCAGGCAGGCCGGGCCAGTTCTGCTTGAGCCGATCATGAAAGTGGAAATTGTAACTCCGGAGGAATTCCTCGGTGACGTTATGGGAGATATGAACTCGCGGCGCGGAATGATCAAAGAAACCGGAGAACGCGGCAATGCAAAAACAATTCTTGTAGAGGTTCCACTGGCAGCTATGTTTGGTTATGCAACGGACGTGCGGTCAATGACTCAGGGGAGGGCAAGCTTTTCGATGGAAATGAGCCATTACGCTCAGGTTCCGAAGAATGTTGCGGAGGAGATTATTAAGAAACGCACAGGTGCGTAAGTTTTTGGTTTTTAGTTGTTAGTTTTTAGTTCCCTTAGAGAACTTTGGATCTATCTCATGCGACCTAACTAACAACTAAAAACTAACAACTAGTAACTTTGCCGCGCTCTCCAACAACCGCCAAGAATTCGTCGAAGAGGTACCCCGCATCCTCCGGCCCTGGGGTTGCCTCCGGATGGAACTGAACGGAGAAGAATTTACCGGAATTATGACGAATGCCTTCCACAGTCTCATCATTCCCATTTGTAAACCAGACTGACCAGTCATCCGGCAATTTATCCCCATCCACAGCAAAGCCATGATTTTGCGAGGTGATGATGCAACGTGATGTTTTTGATCCATCAGGATTATGCTCCACGCATGGCTGATTCACGCTCCTGTGCCCGTATTTGAGTTTGTAGGTATCACCTCCAATCGCAAGTGCAAGAAGTTGGTTACCAAGACAAATTCCAAAGGTCGGAATTTCTTTGGAGAGCGCATACTTGATTTGGTTGATCGTTGCCTCACACATTTTAGGATCACCCGGCCCGTTGCTGATGAACACTCCATCGTACTCAAAATCCGCAGATGCCAAATCAAAATTCCATGGAACTCGTATGACCCTCACTCCCCTCTTCAAAAATGAACGGAGAATATTTCTCTTAATTCCACAGTCATACACAACTACGGAAAGAGTACCTGATTTGGAATTTGGAATTTGAGATTCTTTTGGTGCTTGGCGCTTGGTGCTTGGTGCCTCATAAGTCACAACCTCCCCACAACTCACCTCTGCCACCAAATTCCTCTCATTCGGATCTTCAATTTCACTTTCCTCTATCCTCTTTCCACTTTCCTCTCCCTGTACGATCCTCCCCAACATCACCCCCTTCTCCCTAAGCTTCTCCGTAAGCGCCCTCGTATCCACTCCCGTTATCCCCGGAATCCCATGTTTTTTGAGCCACTCCGGGAAACTAATCTCCGCATTCCAGTGGCTAAAATCTTCACTCACTTTTGTACAGATGACACCCCGTACGTGGATGTCTTCACTCTCAAAATTCTTGCTGAATCCGAATTCATTGAGTTCTTCTGATGGAACCCCATAGTTCCCAATCAGCGGGTATGTAAAAACCAATATCTGACCTCTGTAACTTGGGTCTGTAAGCGACTCGTTGTACCCGGCCATCCCTGTGTTAAAGACGACCTCTCCCTCTCCAAAGGTATCATCCGAGGTGTCATCCCGAGTAGCGCCGAGTAGCCGAGCGGAGCGAGGCGTATCGAGGCGCGTATCGAGGGGGGCACCGAAGGATTGGCCCTCGAACGTTGTACCATCAGATAATATGAGCTTCGCCATGTTCCGGTGCATGATACACAGCTTCTGGGATTGGGGAAGTAAATTCATGCCTTCATGTTTAAGAAAGCACCAGGAGGGCAAAAATCACGTTGCAACTTAAAAAAACTACGCCGACTGCCCCATAGCATCAACACCCGTAAGAGCCCTATAGGTCCCAGCACGCATATCGCTTGCTATTTTCCCAGTCTTATGCAGAACTGCAGAAGGTACAGCAAGTATGTTACCAGCAGTATGTGATCCAACTTCTAAAACTGCAGCTGGCAATGTCACAGGAGCAGAAAGTATTCCTCCGGCCGCTTTCCTGATATTTTTCCCGGTATCTTTGATCTGCTCAAATATCATCGGTGATCCGCTTTTTACTCTTTCCATGAACTTACGCACTTCTTCAGGATCCGGTGGCTTTAGTGGGTTTGTCATTGGTGTTTGTGTGATTGTTTATTTAGATCAAACTGCCCCAGCAGCAGCTGGCGCTGGGATCTTTCCAATAAGATTACCGAGTATGGAGATTACCTTTTCGATCAGAGTGCCTGCCCCCTGAATAAACGCAGCCGGGGCGCTAAGAAATGCATACCCGGCAATCACTGTAGCAAGTGTAGCCAGAGGCTTTTTAAGAGCAGCAGTAGAAACGGCATCTATTAGCTTAAATGGATAGATAGTGATGGCCTTAAGCGTTGCTTTAATACCAATCATAATACTCGCCAGCAGATTTGTACCCTCCGCAAAGTTGAACCTATGGTTTATAGCCTTCTTAAGATCACGGTAGAGTTCGAATATTGTGTGGTCTGCAACCCAATGTAAACCTTTGCCTGCCCACCGTGTTGCATCCAGTGCGGCAGCTGGTGCTGTCACAGCAGTTGCAATTGCATTCCTTGTTTTATCTGCAGCTTTTTCAACCAAACCCATCGGCTTGTTGTATAAAACATCTCCCACACCCGGCACCTTAGAAATTGTTTTATCTGCTATCTTTTTACCAACATACAAACCAACTGCAGGCAGGGGCATTGCCACCATGGCGCCTCCGAGCAGCAACTTTCCGAGCGGTCCCCGAACTTTTTGGTAAGAAGCCTGCTGGATTCTAAAAATAGATTGCCCCTGCTGTCTTTCAGAGCCCCTCCTTTTTAACTCCTCAATCTCACGTGTCTGATCCTGAATTACCTGATCTTTATTGCGTTCATCTTGCTGCCCCTTTGCTTCTGCGGCACGTCTTGCTGCCGCAGCATCTGTACCGCTTTTTTCAGGAGCGGTTTCTTCTTCTGCCGATTCTGGTGTTTCTTTTTCGGCCACTTAAAAGTAGCAAGTTAATATTGTTATTTTCCTTTGATTAAAGCCCCTGCCCCAACACCAAGCGCAGTCAATCCACCTACAACAAGTCCAGAAGTAACTACAGGAAGTGCACCTGTCACACCAGCAACACCACCGGTGATGACTCCGAGAGCAACTCCACTTGCGGCTGCAGCAGCACCAGCATTTACAAATCTCGCTCCGACTGCACCTCCAACTGTTTTTGCTGCCCCTCCCGTAAGCTTACCGGTTCTTGACCAAAAACCTTCACCCTTTTTTTGTGCCTCAAACCACTCGTGCACTCTCACGGCAAAAGCACGTTGTATCTCCAGATTATTCATAATCTCATCAGGTTCCATGGTGTCTGTCACTTCGGACTCCTCAAAATAGGCTTGTTTTGCAGTCTCCACTCTATCTTTTTGAATCTCAATCCTTCCACGCGGTCCGGCCTCATCTGTCGCCTGATCGTCTCCACACAAATGTACAAGCTCCGCTTTAATATTTCTTTCTTCGCTCTCAAAAGACCTTTTTTCAGATTCCAAACTCACCAAAGATCTATCATCCTCGTCTTTTAAGAAACCATCCCTTTCCTCTTTTCTTCTAAGCAGCGCAATATTTACTTCACAATTCCTCAGCTCACCTGGAATTTTACCAAGACGAATTCTAAGTTCTTCTTCTCGATCTATCATCTTCTCTAAACGAGCATTTTCCCTGTCGAATTTTGACTTCCTGATCTCTTTCTCTTTGTCATCCGTTGCTTTTGGAAACGCTTTCCTCTGCGCAAGAGCATTAACAACCGGACGTGCGGCAGCAACCGCCATTCTGTCTATACTTCGGAACTTCTTGCCACTCAATTCATTCGGAACCTGAATAAGTGGAAGCCAACGCTTTTCATCACCATCTAACTCTTCACTCTTGGAACAATGATCGAGCTGGCTGCACAACGCTATTTCTGCACCCTTGTATGTCTTTGGAGAATATACTCCACTGGTAATCCTTCCCTCATTGTCCATAACCAGATCTTGTCCACGACGCCTGGCCATCCTGTACACACCACGTGCAGCAAGCCCCGTACCACCCAAAACCGCTGGTAATACAAATGTTCCTGTTGATAACATAAAAGCTGTAGTAGATCCTATTAACGTGCACGTTACCAAAGTTTCACGTTGTTTCCTGTGCCTGTTTTCGAGGGAGCGTGCATACGACGCGCTGCACTGCAAAAGATGTACAATGCGGTCGTTAAATTGATCATTAGTCAGAGCTTCTCCTGGGCTAGGCAGAGCATGCCGCACGAGAACGTCTATTTCATCATCACTTAACCTTCTCAACTCACTTGGCTTTCCTGCATCTGGGTTTGCCTTAAATTCTCTTGCAGTCTCGCAAAGCTCTGTCATTTTTGTAAAACAGTGCCTGGCATAACGAGGACGAGAAACCAAGTATGGAACTTCTTCCGGATGAGCAACACCTGATTTATTAAACGCATTTACAAGCAATCCCTCATCTTCCTCATCCAGCAAATCCTCATCCTTAGTCTTGCACCATTTCCGCAGATTCTTTTCCATTTCTTCTATTTTATTTTGTACAGCTTCATCATCCCCTCCAAATAACCTGGCATACCTCCAGGCCGATTTTCTGAATTCTTCCTGCACAACATGCTCATATCTTCTGGCCCATAATTTTCCTACCAGAGGTAAAGCAAGTGGTGCCTGGCTGGCTGCAAGCGGAATCACAGGTAAAGATGCACCTAACATCGAAGCCACCTTTACAGCCGGTAAAGCTGAAAGGCCATATCCTCCAGCTCCCCCGGCAGAAGCAGAAAGAACTCTCCTCGCACCTGGATATGCCAATACGTCCTTTACATCGTTTCTCCCTGTAAGCTTTCGAACGTCGCCCACCCACTCCGTCTGATCAGTATTCTCTGATCTAAGCCCAAATATCGGCCAGATTGCCGGATTCAACCAGTATACTCGTTCCAATCTTTTCCTCCATTTACCCCTCTTATCCGGTTCCGGTATAGGTCCACCCGGAGGAGGAGCACCAGGAGCATTCCTTGGAGGTGGAGGCGCAGCATCCTCAGGTGCAACCCTTCTTCTGCGAGGAGGCCTAGGCCTTTCTGCTTGTTCCGGCGGCTCACCAGACTGAGGAGTATCTTGTGCAGTAAACTCAGGTAGAGGAGCACCTTCTTCCGAAACATCAGGCGCAAAATCGGGGTCTATATTCTCATCTTCTCCATCAGAATCATCCAAAATAACTATGTCATCGCCATCAAGAAAACTCTTAATTTCATCCTCCTTGAAAAACCATCGATCATTATGTCTGACTCCATGTATCTCACCCCTTAGTCGCATCTCGTTTAATTCGTCTGGGGTTACTTTAAGTTCACGTGCGGCATCGAATACACTCAGACAACCCGCAGGTGCGTTGTCCCGATCCCCTTCCTCTATTACACGTTTTATCTTTGCCACCATCTGCCCCTCTGTATCTCCAATGTGGATGACAATATCACCTACTAGATTCAAAGGCTGCTCATCTTCTTCTTCAGAAGCTTCAAGATGTATTTGTCGGCCAGGCATCGCACTCTTATATTGCTGCTCGAGCGACCATACTGCATCTAACAAATTAGTCAGATCATTTTCAGCAAGTCTCAATAAAATATCGTCCTCGCAACTCAATCTGACGGCATCTCCTGCCATATGTGAAAGTTCATCTTCTACTCTTTTTAGTAAACCTCGTCTTTCTTTTATTACATCTTCTTCAGTCCTCAAAACATCCACTCTGTCCTCATCGTTCATATCCGGTATATCAATATCATCCTCATTACTAATGGTATCTTGACCACCATCCTCAGTCTCACTCTCAGCAGTGGGATCTTGCGTTGAAGAAAAATCCTCCTCAGGCTTTGCACCCACCCCTGTTTCTGGCGGCGAAGACTCTGTACCAGATCCACCTTGTACCTGATCGTTTACCTGATCACCAAAATTTATCTCTCCATAATCACCTCCCTCAGACAATGTACCACTAGCATCAAATTGGGATTGCAGATCACTATGTACAGATTCCGCCTCCTCATTCACAACATTTGCAGCATCAGCAGCTGCTTGTTCTTCCGCAGTGCCACCCCCCGCACCTTCAGCGGTTTCATCTTTTTCCTCACCTTCCGGCCCCTGCTGTAGTCTATCATCCGACATGGTAATTATATTTTAGTAATGAAATAGAATATTGTCAAATTACTCCTTTAGCTCTTCTTTAAGGTCATCCATACGCTCTTTAAGAGTCGAGAGATAGTGAGGAACCATTCTTCTACTAATGTCTCCTTGTGTAAACAACCTCTTTGCAGCACTACTTTTAGGCGGAGTTAGTTCACGCCCGGCTATTGCTTTCACTCTTCCTTCCTTGAAGTAATTCCTACACCTTTCAATTCCTTTCTTGCCATTAACCTCCTTTGCAACCTTGCCCTGGAATGCAACGTACACCAAAACTGAGAAAACAACATCTGATAGCTCGTCTTCCCCCGCTGGGTTTGTAGCTGCAAAGAGTATGAGTAATTGCTTTTCCCATTCATCGTATTCTGGGTGATTAAGAAGTTTGGCAGGATCATCAACAGAAGCAATTCCACTGGTATCATCACCTACTATTTTATCAAGCACCTTAACAACACCACGATCCAGGAGGTGTTGCAGATTCTCTCTCTTTTTGCCAGCGGACACTCTATCACGCTCTTTGGAGAGAACAAGTAGGTCATCCACATTTGTTATTTCTGAGAGCATCATTTCTTCAAGCTTGTTTGTTCTCGATCCGGATGCGTTCTGCAATCTCCTCGCATTCTCTTCAATCTCCCTCTTTCTATCCTCCTGATTGGCTGATAAATTCAAATTACTCAAGGCATCTATCTCTGCATTTGCCTCCTCAATTTCCCCAATGGTACGAGTTACCCTGCTCTCTTCCTCGCTCTTTATTTCTTCCTTTGCACCACATATAAACCTTTGCACATCTTCATCTTCCAGTATGTTATGCATCTCCTTCGGCATAACTGATACCGGAACCACAACGCTATCCTCAATAGTTGCAGGTACTTTGTCCTTATCTTCATCTGAGACCGTACCGAACATGTATAACGCATCAATATCTCTTACATCGGCAACCTTTGGTTTCTTCCCTCTACGCGCAAGCAGATGACGCAGAAAATTATCCGCATCTTTTATGTGTAAGTGCATTTCCTTTGGATCGTTGCCACTCAATGTTGTCTCCAGCATTACATTTGCAAAAAGCGTATCCAGGTAAGCCTTGTACTGCTCAAATAGAACTCTGTTCTCCGGAAGCTTGTTAGGCTCAATTTCCTTCTCGGCATTTTTAATTAGCGGATCGTAGTATCTATTTGCAGCAGTTAGGAGCCAGCTATCCGCACCTTCTTTGGTAAAGAATTGCAAAATGCCCGGCTTGAGCACCCAACCGGAAATTGTTCCGGAGAACGAATCAGGATCAAACTTTGCAACATTTTCCATTGTACCCCTAAGAGTTGACTCATCGCCTGTAAGGAGCAGTATGCTACGGTGATCAAAGTTCGCACGAACATAATTGTAAATTTCCTCTACTTCCGGATCTGCAACACCTGCTGCTACCCCCTCGTTAAAAGTGCCCGTTCCCGCTGGCCAATCAATTTTAAGTCTCTCTACTTTTCTGCCGCCTACGTATGAACCTGCACGGGTTTTAAGATCTTTTAGGCGATACGCAACAAGCAATGCAAAAATATCGCGCTTAAGTAGCTCAAAGTAGAGCATGCGCTCGCGGGAATTTTCAACTTCATCAATTTTCTCTGCTACTGGAGGGACAATAACACCAGACATTGCGGCAGCTCTGACTACAGCAGCTGCAGTAATTGCCTTTTCATTAGCACTAAACACAAGCTTATCAAGCCACCCCTTCAACTGTGCTTCACTCGGCGCATTAGCAATCTTATCAATGTGCCTCTGCATATCCTCAATAAACCTCTCCGGTTTAGCTAAAACATCGCGCATGTATTCTTCCGTTTTCACTTCTTCTTCCAGATCCAGTCCTTCACCCATGCAAAAAGCTACCAGGCTGTCTATTGGTTGACCGATTATCTGGAACGAATGAAGCCCGTAGTAAAGCCTTACCACTGCATCCTTGCTCCACTTTGCTGCCCCAACTGAGGAGTCAAATCCCCATTCTATAACTTCAGGACCTTTATTCTTAATAATTAGACCAGCATCCTTTGCAGTGCCAGCCACAAACTGCCATGCGCCAGCTACATTATCCAACACATCATCCCTGGTTTTAGGATAAGTTAATCTGACCCATGTTTTTATATCTTCGTACTTATCGGCAGAAATTTCTTTACCCCACTCGTACGCACCTTCCGCTTTGTGCATCGCTTCCCTCCCCAAAACCTGCGCTTTTGCCGTCTGCCTCTTCGCCCAATCCCATATTTTATCCCCCGCCGCCTCGATCATTTCTTCGGCTTTCTCAAGCTTTGTAAGATTGGGCCTGATTCTGGAAGTTGGGGAATGTGTTTTACTCTCCGCAATGATCACATCAAGCATCGACATATCGCCATTACCCTTATCCTGGTATTCCTCTTTAAGGTACTTCGCCCCTTCATTCGCCATATCTTCATCTTTCCCGGTTGAAAGATTGTTGAGCGCGGCAACGTTTATGCAAAGAGCTTCGAACGCATCATAAGCAAGCCTGTATGCATCATCTTCATCTGAACCGGCTTCCATGTATCTTTTAATTCTCCCCGCATCCAGATTGGAAGGAGCTCCTTCGCTGTAAACCTTATCCCCACTTTTTCCGTGTATGTTTCCTCTCCAGCTTAAAAGGCTGTTAATCGTTATCGGATTATCAGGATTGTTCAGTTCTCTGAGTGCAGCATGCCCCGCATTTGTTCCAAGCAAATAATTTACACTCTTTGAACCTCTCCTGAATTGCTCATATGCGCCCTTTCGCTCTTCATCCGAAAGACGATACAAATGCTCTCCGAGCAGGTCCCTATTTGAACTCTTTTTGTATGCTGAATTTGCTGCAACAAGCAGGGGGAGCCCCACAATAGCTGCTTTCCATCCCCTACCTCCGTTCTTCCAGCGGTCCCTCAAGAGCCACGCACCGGCAACGATAATTCCCACAACTTTTGCCTTATCCACCCAGTCTCCACTCCACGTTTCACGCAGCATTTCCAATCCTGAACGGAATCCGCGCTCGAGTGGATCTTTAAAGAGTTCACGTTTTTCCAGTTGCTCCATAGCAAGCTTGCGCTCTCTGCTCTGGCGCTCAAGATGGATTTTTATCTGCCTGACATACCGGAATGCTTTTCCATGCGTGAGAGTGAAGGCAACCTCTCCATTTGCATCTTTAACTTCAACTTTTGGCTTGGATTTATCACAAAAAGCTTTTATGAGTGCTTCCTTTGCCCCGGGATATTTGCCGGTTTCCTTGAGTATCGCCTGCAAGCCCGGCCTCGCGGATTCGGGGTTATTGAGCCACTGTGAAAATCTGGTTTCCCCAACTGCGATCGACTCACCTTCATGCTCTGTTTCCGCAAGTATCTTTAGCGCAGTCCTTTCCACATCAAGACCTAATTTTCTTTTCATCGGAGCAAGAATGTCACCACCCTCATATTCTGCAAATTCCTCCTGACCGACAAGATATTCCTCCAGACGCTTCCTCTCTCCCTTACTTAGCTTTTTCAAGCATGCATCCGGATCTCCATCCAGATATTCATTGGCCTCATCCATGCCCTTGTTCATTGCAAGCCAAAAAGCAGTCTGCTGAACCTTAATCGGTCGCCCCACCCAATTCTCCGCAAGACGAGCCATTGGATAAGCACTGGCAGTAGCAAGCAATAACACCTGATCATTGTGCTGCTTGGGACTCGTAGCCGTGCTTCTCGCAAGCTCTCTGTCGTCTTCCTTTTTCTGCCTGTCTTTTTCCAATGCTGCATATGCCCTGTTAACTTCCTTCTCCCCGCTCTTAGCAGCACTCTTAAATATTTCAATAGCTTTTCTGTAGCGCTTAATGTCCCTCTTTTGATTGAGGATTTCAAGAAGCTTAGGATCGAGTTCCGGATCGTAGAAATCACGAGGTATGTTTTTTACGTAGGCCCACCAAACACTAATCCCCTCTCCCGCCAAAGCATATGCCTCTCTGAAAGTTAATTTTACACGATCTTTCAATGGAGTAATGTGCACTTCGTGTTTGTGCATATGTTTTAGATGTTCTTTTGCCTTTGCTCCAATGGCACGTCTATCTAGCTTTGCCGCCAGCTTACTCTGGAACGCGTCTCTACCTGC
This sequence comes from uncultured Candidatus Peribacteria bacterium, assembly GCA_964632395.1. Taxonomy (GTDB): domain Bacteria; phylum Patescibacteriota; class Gracilibacteria; order Peribacterales; family Peribacteraceae; genus CAZWES01. Next base: position 27,873 of record CAZWES010000009.1, read on the forward strand.
CTTATTGAACAATACTGTCTGATTAGCAGCTACATTAAAAGTCTTATCTGTATCTTCGTCTTTAAGCTCTTGCAGTATTTTTTCTGCTTCTTCCAGAGGAGTCAGAGGAGTCGTAGCATTAACTTCATCTCCAACCCACAAGAGCGCTATAGCATGTTTTAGGACCTCCTCATTGAACTCGTACTGATCCACCCCTTCCTTTGGGGCCAGAGAAAGATCAATCAGTATCCCCGCAGCCTTTTTTCTATGATCCTCATCACCCTCAAGATCGAGATCGTGCACTTCCTCCTCAACAAACCTACAAACAGTCCCTATCCCGATTTCTGTTAGATCTGCATTTTTGATATTTCCGGCCAATTCCGGTGGCATCTGCGACCTTGAAAGAAGACCCCCGATGGAAATTCCCGTAGGATTATTGATGCCATACTTTTTCTCGAGATGCCTAAACAGGTTACTTGGATCCCAGACTGCGTACAAATCTGGAATCAAATTGTCGAGCACATCTTTATCCAATCCTGTTCCCATCCAAGCTGGATCCATAAGCACCTCATTCTTTCCACCAACCAACAATTTTTCAGAAAATATTTTTACATGTCCATCAGTAATATCCGTCTTGTAATCAATTTTTACTCTCTTTATGAGTGCATCCACATTTTCTTGTATAAGTGAGAAACCTCCGCCCTCCAAACCAGCCGCCCACTTGATCTCATCTCCATCTGCACCCTCATCAATAATCTCCCGACCGGAAAGTTTAATATTCAGAATTAAAGAATCCGCCAATGGCACATCACCATCTAGTGCACTGGCAAGGAAAGCGGTTGCATTTATCCCTCCAACTTTTTCCAGATACTCCTTTCTCTCCTTAAAACCACCAGCAATAAGAACCGACTCCTCTTTCCCCAATTCTTCTATCATCCCATCAAGAACACTTTTTACCTCCTCCTCAGCATTACCAAGGAGCTCATTGATAGTTTTTTTATCCTCATCTGAAAGCTTAAGCAGCGACTTCGATTCGAGATTTGTTATCAGCCTAAGCACCATTCTATCCGTGAACACGTCTTCATCTTTCATGTTTTTGTATGCATCAAGCTGCTCAAGACGTTCCTTGAGCGCACCGTCACCCAAAATGGACACCACCTCACTCTTTTTTCTCCCCTCGATATATCCCAAAACATTCAGATTGCTAAACTCTATAAGCGCCTGTCGCCAGCCGATCAGCTCGCTCTGATTTTCTGGATCGTACTTCTCAAGCAGTGTTTTTATTTTCCCAACTTCTGGCAGATCCAGGTACTCTTCTCCACCCTTCTCCATTTCATCTATGCGCTTTTCGAGTTCACTTATTCTGTTTAATGCATCCCTAATCTCTTCCAGCGAATCATCAGTATCAGATGCTACGTCTTCCAGTGTACCAACAAGCACACTGTGCTCTCTCTCTCGCTCCCTCGCCCATTCTTCCCTGTACTTAAGAACCTGGTCTCTTATCTCTTCAGGTATCCAGAAGATGTTTGCTGAATTCACTTCTGCTAAACCAAGGATCATTCTTACATATGCAGGATTTTTTAGAAACTCCGGCAGCTTCCCCTCTCTGGTTGCCACGGCAAGATTAAAATATCTATACATTTGTTCGGCCTGATATTCGTTTCCCTCCAGTCCTTCCTTGATCGGCTCAGGTGGCAATGCTCCTTCAGGCGGAGTTTTTGGTTTGGGACCCCTCTGCCGCACGAACCTGTTCTCCCGGAACAGCATGTCATCATTCCCTGTGTTTGAGTTGTGTTTTTGAATATTCATATTTCGAAAATCTCAATACAAGTAAAATCCAATAATTATACCTCATTTCCCCCAAATATTCAATTCCATCCTTGGCACTATTAAGCCAAAAAACGCCCGCCGAGGAGTAGAATCCCCTTTGCCATGCAACGCTTGACCGCTCTAGCGCTCTCCTCCACCGTTTTCCTGGTGGCCATTGCAACAGTCACTTTGCTCTCACGTATGCCATTTGGAGAGGTCTATTCGACTCTCCTCGGAAGCGCTGAAGGGAGTAAAACGGCAATCGTGAACCTCGCAGGATGCGAGAAGCCGGAAGTGGATTTGAGCGTCGCAGAAAAAAACGGATCTGCGTACATCATTATGAAATTGAGTGACAAGAAAACTGACGAGGTGTATCTGACGATTCCTGTTAGCTGGAACCTGGAAGAAGTACGCGGAGTTTATATTCAGGATATTGCAAAGTATCCTTCAGATGGAAAGCTGACCCTTTTTGTTCCACTTGAACAGGGAAGCGTAGAGCTTAGGTTTGCCGCTGCAGAAAAGTTTGAGAGCATAGCATTTTCACACGATGCCCCCTCCCCTGCCCTTGTCACCATTACAAAAATTTTCCTGGATAATGGGGAACCAGTGCGAGAAGTGAGAGTGATTGAAGAGGCAGGAATCTTGTAGCTCAGGGAGACAAGCACCGAATTCCAAATTCCAAAAGAATCTCAAATTCCAAATCTCGAATAGGCCTTGGAATTTGATATTTGGAATTCTTTTGGTGCTTGGTGCTTGGAATTTGGAGCTTAATTCTGAGCTCATACCAAACTTATGAACTAAAATGTGCACATATGGAACTACTCCCTCTCAAAACCCTGCGTATTAATCCCGGTGATGACCTCGCTGAGATTTTGAATAACGCATCAGAATTTCATGTGGATGACATCCTCGTTCTCTCATCCAAGGCCGTTGCAATAAGCGAAAACCGAATGATTGACCTTTCATCACTCACACCAACTGATGAAGCAAAAAAATATGCAGATGAATGTGGTCGCACACCAGCCTTCTGCCAGGCGGTTCTTGAGGAGATGAAAAAGAGAAACGGGGAGGTTCGCGGTACATGCCCCGGCGCAATCATCACGGAACTCAGGCCTGATGGATTGACTCAAGGAGTGATATTGACCGCAAACGCAGGGCTGGATGAATCGAATGCACCGGAAGGGAAAGCCGTTGGATGGCCGGAGAATCCTGTGGAATCAGCAAAAAAGCTTAGAGAAGAATTTGTAGAACGAAGTAAGGGAAAAGGGCAAAGGGAAAAGGGCAAAGGATTAGCAAAAAACTTGTTTTCCCTTTGCCCTTTTCCCCTTTCCCTTTGCCCTAAAAATCTAGGAATAATCATCACCGACTCCTGCACCCGCCCCCGACGCTGGGGCGTAACCGCCTACGCCCTTGCAGTCAGCGGAATCGATCCCTTGCGAGACGAAGCTGGAAAAAGTGACCTCTTCGGCAGAAAACTTAGAATCACAAAAGAGGCGGTTGCCGATCAGCTCGCAACCGCTGCAAATATGTTGATGGGAAATGCGGACCAATGCGTACCCGCGGTAATCATCCGAGATCATGGCATTGAGCTGAGTGATTACGAAGGATGGGTTCCGGGGATTGAACCGGAAGAAGATTTGTTTAAGTGTTTGTAAAACAAAAAAAGCCCCTTTCGGGGCGGGGTTCTGATTCCTCTTTCGAGGCGTCGCGGCTTGCCATCCAGCCCCAATATACTCCCCAGAAAGACTTGCGTCAAGAGCTCTGGTGTACTATTGTCCACCTACCGTTTTGGATATGGGGCCTGGCTAGGTAGCGTCGACGGCTTGCTATCTGTCGACCGGGGTTCAATTCCCCCAGGCTCCACCAGACGGTATTGTATGTATATGAAATTCGTAGTTTTGTCCTCTTCCCGCGGCACAACACTCCAATCAGTAATTGACCGAATGAATGACGGCTCTCTCACCGCAACATGCATTGGCCTTATCACGGATAAACCTGACCGCGGATGTATAGAAAAAGCAAGGGCCGCATCACTCCCCCATCGCACAATTGATGTTGATCCAAAAAATGACCGTGAAACGTTTGATCGCAAAGTTCAGGAAGCAGTTGAATCACTTGCGGAAGAAAAAAGCGTTGATGCGGGTGAAGTGATTCTTGCCGAGATGGGATGGATGTGGATTCACACTCCATGGTTTATTGAAAAACATGAAGGAAAAATTTTAAATGTTCATCCGGCACTTTTACCAAAACACGGCGGCAAAGGAATGTATGGTCATCATGTTCATGACTCGGTTCTGAAATCTGGTGATACGGAATCTGGGATGACAATTCATGTGATGGATAGCGAAGTTGATACGGGGAAAATACTGCTCCAAAAAACCTGTTCTGTGCTTCCGGATGATGACACAGGAACACTTCAGGAAAGAGTTCAGGAATTGGAGAAGGAGTGGTATCCGAAACTATTGCAAATGATTGAGGATGGAGAAATTATTATTTGAATGATTATATTGTTATAGGATTATATTGTT